>NZ_JARUBF010000001.1:6178503-6490203 GCF_029626025.1 Solwaraspora sp. WMMD406 | reverse complement strand
CTTCGGAGCTGGGCACCACGACCAGGTGGCCCGGGGTGATCGGCTCACGGCCGTGTCGGTGCCGGATCTCTCCCCGGGCATTGACGCCAAGCAGCAGGAACACGCTTCCCGTCGCGGCCGGTGCGACCGTGCGGTGTGCCTGAAGCGGGCCGAGCGCGGCCGAGACGAGCCGCAGGTGGCCGATTTCGGTGTCCCGGAGTCGGGCCCGGAAGGCCGCCGGCTCGTGGGCCTTGATCGTCTGGGGCACGAGCGACTCGCGGACCGCCTGGGTCAATCCGGCGAGTCCGCCGGAGCCCACGAAGCGCCGGTCGCTCATCCGATGAGCGTAGCCGCAGCCCAGACGCCGTACGAGGCCCGAAGAGGGGATCGACATTCATTCCTATTCGTCGATGGATCTCGGCTGAGTCGTGTCGTTTGGTATCGTGTTGGGCAAACGCCCAGGGCAATCGACCAATAAGTCACGTACGGCCGACCCACGATCGGCCGACCGCAGACAGGAGGTTCCGGATGGTTCGGACCGCCGCCGAGCGCGGCCGGCAGGTGCGGGCCCGGCTGCGGGCAGCAGCAGCCGAGTCGATCGCCGAACACGGCTGGTCCGGCGTCAGTACCCGGGGCGTCGCCGAGCGGGCCGGTGTCGCCCCCGGCCTGGTCCACTACCACTACTCGTCGCTACATGCGCTGCTCACCGAAGCGGCCGTCGCCGCGATCACCGATCTCGCCGGCGAACTGGACGCCCTGCTGGCCGCCGCGCCGACCCCCGAGGCCGGCGTACGGTCGATGCTCGCCGCCCTCGACGGCCATTCCGGCACCGACCCGACCGCACTGCTGTTCGCCGAGACCTACCTCGCCGCCGCTCGGCACGACGACCTGCGGCAGGCCCTGAGTGGAGTCCTCGCCGGCGTGCGTGAACGGCTGTCCGGCTGGCTCGCCGGCCACGGGGTCGTCGATCCGACGTCCACCGCCGCCGCGCTGGTCGCCGCCGTCGACGGCATGATGCTGCACCGTCCGCTGTCGCCGGGCCCGATGGCGGACGCGGTCGCCGGACCGCTCACCAGGATGCTCGGCCGGGACGCCGCGGCGGGAGGAGACCGAGAATGAAAGCCGTCGTCTGCGGCGCCGGGATCGCCGGCCTGGCCCTAGCGCACCAGCTGGACGCCGACGGCTGGTCGGTGACGGTCCTCGAACAAGCAGCCGCTCCGCGTACCCAGGGCTACATGATCGACTTCTTCGGTCCGGGCTACGACGCCATCGAACGGATGGGGCTGCTGCCGCGCCTGCGCGAGCGCGGCTACCAGGTGCGGGCGTTGACCTACCGCGACGACCAGGGCCACCGCCGGGCCAGCCTCAGCTTCGCCCGCTTCGCCGACCTGGTCGACGGCCGACTCGTCAGCATCATGCGCCCCGACCTGGAACAACTGCTCCGCGAAGCCCTGCCCCCACGAGTCGCCCTGCGCTACGGCAGCCGGCTGACCCGCGTCGACCATCGCGCCGACCGGGTCGACGCCACCACCGCCGACGGCACTGTCCACCGGGCCGACCTGCTGGTCGGCGCCGACGGCGTCCACTCCACCGTCCGCCGGCTCACCTTCGGCGACGAACGGCACTTCCTGCGCCACCTCGGCTTCCACACCGCCGCCTGGGTGTTCGACGACCCGACCGTACGCGAGGCCGTCGGCGACGAATTCGCCCTCACCGACAGCACCCGCCGCCAGCTCGGCTGCTACGCGCTACGCGACGGCCGGGTCGCGGTCTTCGCCGTACACCGGGTCACCGATCCGACGCTGCCGGCCGACCCCCGGACCACCCTCCAGCGCGAGTACGCCGACCTCGGCTGGATCGCCCCGCAGGCGCTCGCGGCCTGCCCACCGGCCGACGAGCTCTACTACGACCAGGTGGCCCAGATCGAGCTACCGCACTGGAGCCAGGGCCGGGTGGTCCTGGTCGGCGACGCCTGCCAGGCCGTGTCCCTGCTCGCCGGTCAGGGTGCCTCGCTGGCCGTCGCCGGGGCGGAGACCCTCGCCGCCGAGCTGTCCCGCGCGTCGGCCACCCCCGTTCCCGACCCCGGTGCCCACTCCGGCCGGACGGCCGCCGACCCGCGCACGGCCGCCGCCGACGCCCGCGTGATCGCCACCGACCGGCTGGCGATCGCGTTGCGCCGCTACGAAACCGCGATGCGGCCGATCGTCGCCGACACGCAGCGAACGGCCCGGCGCGGGGTGCGCTGGTTCGTGCCGGAGCGCCAATGGTGGCTACGGGTTCGCCGGCTCGCCCTGGCCGCCGCCGGACTGCCCGGCGTCGACCGGATCATCGCCCGCTCCGTGGTCGGCAAGTCCCGGGGCTGACCAGCTGCCGTGTCTGCCGGCTTCCGCCGTGTCTGCCGGCTTCCGCCGTGTCTGCCGGCTTCCGCCGTGTCCGCCGCATCAGGCGACGCGCCGTCGGACGCTGTCCCTAGTGCTGTGACCACGAACGTTCACGGTGTTGGATGACACGCCGTCGGGCCTGTCGGCCGGGTGACGTCGTGACGGCCAGGCTGTGGTGGTGGCAGATCTTGTACGTGTACGGCGGTTGAGTGACCACGAAGGTCAGCAGCTGCTGCGAATCACCCGCAGGGGAACCGGTTCCCCGATCCGACTGCGACGCGCGATGGTCGTGCTCGCCTCGGCCGGCGGGAACACCGTGCCGGCGATCGCCCGCCTGGTACAGGCCGACGAGGACACGATCCGGCAGGTCATCCACCGGTTCAACGAGATGGGCATGGCCAGCCTGGACCCTCGGTGGGCGGGTGGCCGTCCCCGCCAGATCAGTCCCGATGACGAGACGTTCATCATCGAGACGGCCACCACCCGCCCCGAGAAGCTGGGGCGGCCGTTCACCCGCTGGAGCGTGCGCAAGCTCGCCGACCACCTGAGCTCGCACGCCTCCCGTCGCGTCCAGGTGGGGCGGGAACGACTTCGGCAGATCCTGCACCGACACAAGATCACCTTCCAACGGACGAAGACGTGGAAGGAGTCCACCGACCCCGACCGGGACGCCAAGCTCGCCCGCATCGAGGAGGTGACCGCCCGGTTCCCGCACCGGGTGTTCGCTTTCGACGAGTTCGGGCCCCTGGTGATCCGTCCGCAGGCCGGCGCCGGATGGGCACCGGCCGGACACCCGCGCCGGCTACCCGCGAACTATCACAAGCTGCACGGCGTCCGACAGTTCCACGGCTGCTACTCCGTCGGCGACGACCAACTCTGGGGCGTCGTCCGACGACACAAGAGCGCCGCGAACACCCTCGCCGCCCTAAAGTCGATCCGCGCCGCCCGTCCGGACGGGGCACCGATCTACGTCATCCTGGACAACCTCTCCGCGCACAGAGGCCGCACGATCCGCGGGTGGGCGGCCCGGAACAAGGTCGAACTCTGCTTCACCCCGACCTACGCCTCCTGGGCCAACCCGATCGAGGCCCAGTTCGGGCCACTGCGCACCTTCGTCATCGCCGGGTCGAACCACCCCAACCACCCCGCCCTGACCCGGAGGCTGCAGACATACCTACGCTGGCGCAACGCCAACGCCCGTCATCCCGACGTCCTGGCCGCCCAACGCCGCGAACGAGCCCGCATACGCAGCGAACGACAACAACGCTGGGGCCAACCCACTACCCGCGCAGCCTGACACCAACACCCTGAACGTTCGTGGTCACAGCACTAGCCCCAACGCCGCTCGGTTAGGGCGGGTGGATGGTTAGCAAGTGTTTGTGATTATATCGATGGCTATGGTGGCTTTGTAGCTGCGTCGGTCTACGTTGGGTCCGCGGGCTTGGTACTTGGAGTTCGAGCGTTTGATCATGCGGGTCTTCACCCGGATCCGACGCTCAGGTAGCAGGTGGGCCAGAACCGCACGACCGATGGCGCCGACCAGGTCGATGACGGTGTCGGCGAGGACGCCGGCGGCGTGGGTGACCTGGTCGCGGGCGGCGTTCAGGGCGGTGGTGAAGCTGGCCCGGTCAGGGCCGGTGCCGGGCCGGCTGTCGGTGGCGTCGGTCATGGCGTTACGCAGGATCTGGTAGACGACCAGCAGGGCGTAGACCTCCTGGTCGATGCCGTCGGGAGTACGCGCGCGCAGGACCCGGCCGCCGAGGATGCTGGATTTGATCTCCAGGTAGGCGGTTTCGACCTCCCACCGGCGGTGGTACAGCTTTATCAGTTCGCCGGCCGGGTGGGTGCGTGGGTCGAGCAGGGTGGTGATCAGCCGGTAGCCGCCCGTGCGGACGCCGTCGATGGTCTGGACGCTGATCTCAGCGTCCACGACCCGCACCCGTACCGTGCCGATGGTCGACAGCCAGGATCCGTCGTGGTACCGGCGGATCACCGGCAGGCGGCGGCCGTTCTTGCAGCGGATCAGCAGGTCGGCCCTGGTGGCGGCGAGTGTCTGGATGAGGTCGGCGGCGGCGTAGTTACGGTCGGCCAACAGCAGCATCCCGGCGGCCAGGCTCCGGGCCAGGGAGCGGGCCTGGTCGAGTTCGCTGGTGCCGAGTGGAGCGAACACGGCGTCGATGATCGAGCGGGTGCCGCAGGTCAGCAGGACACTCAGCCGTAGTGCCGGGTAGCCCGCGCCGCCGTGGTTACCCCGTTGTTTGCGGTAACGGACCCGGACCGCCTCGGCGTCGGCGACCGACATCGTGGTCCCGTCGATCGCTGTCACCAGCAGGCCCCGCCACCGCACGGCGTGCGTCGCCGTGGTGACCGCCGGGCCGCGCAGCAGATCGAACAGGGCCCGCAACGGCGTCGACCCGAGCCGCTGACGCGCCTCCCGTAACGTGCCTGAGGCCGGTTCGGTCAGATCCAGCCCGGTCAGACCGGCGGTCAGTTTCCGCCACACCTGCCCGTAGCCGAGTTCGGCGAACAAGCAGCCTGCGAGGACGAGGTAGACCACGACCCGGGCCGGGAGTAGCCGGATCCGCTGCTGGGTACGACGGGTCGCGGCAAGGACCTCATCGACCATCTCGAAGGGCAGGAACTGGGTCAACTCACCCAGATGACCCGGCGCGAACACACCTGCGGCTACCCGCACCGTCCGAGTTATGGCAATCTGATCGACCAAAGCGGAGTTCCTGGTCTCGAGGCGTCTTGGAGTGACTCACCTCGTTACAGGAACTCCGCTTTCCCATGTCCGACCGACACACCCTTGACCGCTGCCGCAACGGCTTAACCGAGCGGCGTTGGCACTAGCCCTGCCGCGCGGCCCATTCGGCGACCCGGCGGGCGCTCTCGGACTCGGACAGGTCCTCGACCCGGGTCATGATCGACCAGCGCACCCCGTACGGGTCCCGGACGCTGGCGAACCGGTCACCGGAGACGAACGTCGCGGCCGGTTCCCGTACCGTCGCGCCGGCCGTGACGGCCCGGGCGAGCGTCGCGTCGACGTCGGGGCAGTACAGCCCCATCGAGTAGCAGTCCTCGTCACCGGCCGGCGGTGCCACCATGCCGTACGCCGGGGACGGCTCGCCGAGCTGCAGATGGCCGTTGCCGAAGTCGAGCACCGCGTGCACGACGATGCCGCCCATCTCGGTCACGTCCACCACCCGGGCACCGAACACGTCCCGGTAGAAGGCGATCGCGCCCCGGGCGTCCGGGATGGCCAGGAACGGAGTCAGGCTGGTGACGCCGTGCGGCGTGCCGTTGGTGGTGTGCTGGCCGTCAGCGGCCGTGTGCTGGCCGTCAGCGGCCGCGAAGGTGTCGGTCATGGTGCCGACCCTAGGCAGCGGGCCGGCAGGGTGCTTGAAGATACGCGACAGCCGACCGGCTCGCCGGCGGCGAAGGCCGTACAGCCGGCGACTCGTCGGCGTCGCGGGCCGTAACCTGACGGTCGTGGGCCCGGCGCGGCGCGGCATTCTCTACCCGGCCCGGCTGCCGACCTTCGCCCGGCTGCCGCCGCCGGAACCGGTCGCGGCCCTGGTCCGCTGGTTCTGGATCCCCGAGTGGCGGATCGCGCCGGGCCGCACCTCCCGGCAGCAGATCATCGCCTTCCCCGCCTGCAACCTGGTGGTCGGGCCGGCCGGGGTGGAGCTGGCCGGGCCGACGACCCGGCTGTCCCACCGTGATCTGACCGGCGTCGGCTGGGCCGTCGGCGCCCTGCTGCGTCCGGCGGCGGTGCCGCACTTCACGCCCGATCCGGCACTGCTGCGCGACACGTCACGCGTCGTCGAACTGCCTGAACTGCACAGGGCGGTGGTCGAGGCGATGGACGGCACCGACGATCCGACGGTACGGCACGCCCGCGCGGTGGCGGCGTTCACCGACTGGCTGGCCGCGACGATCGGGCCGCCCGGCCCGGAGGCGCTGCACGCCAACGACCTGGCCGAACTGGTCGACACCGATCCGCAGGTGCTGCGGGTCGAGGACATCGCCGCCCGGCTGCACGTCTCGGTCCGTACGGTGCAGCGGCTGGGCCGCCGCTACGTCGGCCTGCCGCCACTGACGATGATCCGCCGGCGGCGGCTGCAGGAGGCGGCGCACCTGCTGCGGACCGACCCGGACACCGAGCTGGCCACGTTGGCGGCGCGCCTCGGCTACGCCGACCAGGCCCACCTGGCCAACGAGTTCCGTACCGTCCTCGGCTTCACCCCGAGCGCGTACCGCCGGGAGTCCACCCCGCCCTGACGACGCGACCCTCGCCGTGGGGTCAGGCCAGGCCACCGTCCACGCCGGATATTCGATGTACGGCGGTCGGGACAACGGGCACCATGATCGGTGTGCATTCCGCGATCGCCGTCACCCCGGCCCAGCTGCCGGACTTCCTGCTGCACGTGGCGGTGGTCCGGCCGGTGTTCGTCTGGGGTGCCCCGGGGATCGGCAAGAGTTCGCTGGTACGCCAGTTCGCCGCCTCGCTCGGCCTGGACTGTGTGACCCTGGTCGGCACGCAGCTCGCCGCCGAAGACCTGATCGGGGTGCCGGAGCTGCGCGACGGCCGTAGCCGATTCGCGCCACCCGAGTCGATCGCCCGCGACGAGCCGTACTGCCTGTTCCTCGACGAGTTGAACGCCTCCACGCCGGAGGTGCAGAAGGCGTTCTACTCCCTGATCCTGGACCGGCGCATCGGTGCGTACGAGTTGCCGGCCGGCTCGATCGTGATCGGGGCGGGCAACCGGGCCACCGACAACGCGCTCGCCCGGCCGATGGCGTCGGCACTGGTCAACCGGCTGGTCCACGTCCATCTGCGGGCCAGTGTCGACGACTGGTTGGCCTGGGCGGTGGGTGCCGGCGTCCACCACTGGGTGGTCGCCTACCTGACCGAACGCCCCGACCACCTGTGGGTGAATCCGCCCAAGGTGGAGGAGGTGTTCTCCACCCCGCGCAGCTGGCACATGCTCTCCGACGCGCTGCGCTCCTACGGCGACGACATCGCCGACGACACGCTGCGACTGCTGGCCGCCGGGACGTTGAGCTCCGCGCACGCGGCCGGGTTCTGCGGGTACGTGAAGATCGTGCGACACCGGTACGGTCTCGACGCCGTCGTCCGGGGCGACGTCGGCTGGCCGGCCGCCGCCACCGACCGCGACGTGCTGTACTTCCTGGCCGAAGCGTTCCGGGCCCGACTGGTCAAGGAGCTGCCGGCCAGCAAGGAACACGCCTCGGCGGCGATGCGGCAGTTCGCGCACCGGGCCAAGGCGCTGCTGGTCGAGTTGGCGGCGATCTCCCTGGAATGCGCCCAGCTGGTCATCGCCACCGGGGAGGACGGCGCACCGGTGCTGCCCGCCTGGTTCCTGGTCGAGGTGAGCCGGGACCTGCCCCGGCTGGTCGCCGCCCGTACCTGAGCCGCCTGTACCCGAGCCAGGGACGAAGGAACGATGAGCCGGAAGAAGCAGACGCGGGTCGACCCGAACGCCGCCGCGTTCGCGGCGGCCTGGCGGCGGCTGGCCGGCCATCCGATGTTCGCGCCCATGCGCAGCTTCCCGGTCGGGCCGTGGCAGACCGCCGGCGCACACGCCGCGCTGGTTGACGACGGCCGGCTCGTCGCGGCCAAGGCGATCGCCGTGGTCGACGCGCGTGGCCAGATCCGGGCCAGCGCCGCGCATCGGCTGGACGAGGAGCAGTGGGTGTGGGTGCTGGCACACTGTCTGCTGCACCTCGGGTTCGGCCATCTCGCCGCCGACCGACACGCCACCGATCCGGCGTACGCCGACGTGGCCTGCCTGGCGGTCGCCCGGTTCCAGCGGGCGGTCAAGCTCGGCACCGAACCGTTGCCGCTGCCGGCCGAACTGCCCAGCACCGACGAGGAGGTGCTGCTGCGGCAATGGCGCCAGGCCGGCGTACCGGCGGAGTACGTCGGCTGCGGCACCGGCGGCAACGCCTCCGACCTGGTCCCGCCGTCGGGTGGGACGACGGCGGCCGGCACAACGTCGGGTGGGACGACGTCGGGTGGGACGACGGCGGCGGCGGGGTGGGACTGGCCGGCCCAGTTCGCGGTCGGTCTGTCGGCGGCGGCGGTGGCCGCGGTCGACGTGGCCGGAGGGGCACGCGCCTCGTTGACCGACCCGGCCGCCCGCCGCCAGCCCTGGCACCTGGCGATGAGCTGGTTTCTGTCGTCGTATCCGCTGCTCGGCGCTCTGGCGGCTCGGTTCACCCTGGTCGCCGACGTCGACCTTGCCCACAGCTGGGACATCACGATCGCCGCCGTGTCCCCGTCCGCCGGGGAGATCTACCTCAATCCGCTGCGGCAGCTGTCGAGCACGCAATGGCGGTTCGTGTTGGCGCACGAGATGCTGCACGCCGCGCTGCGCCACGGCGACCGGGTCGGCGCACGCGATCCGTACCTGTGGAACGTGGCCGCCGACTACGTCGTCAACGGCTGGCTGATCGAGATGGGGGTCGGGGATCCGCCGGACGGCCTGCTGCACGATCCGCGGTTGGCCGGCCTGTCCGCCGAAGCGGTCTACGACCAGATCGCCACCGACCTGCGCCGGCTGCGCAAACTGGCCACCCTGCGCGGCACCGGGCTCGGTGACGTGCTCGGCGAACCCCTGCCGTACACCGGCAGTCCCGGCCACCGGGCCGACCTGGACGACTTCTACCGGCGCGCGCTGCTCGACGGGTACGCCTACCACCAGCGCGACGGCCGGGGACACCTGCCGGCCGGGCTGGTCGCCGAGATCCGGGTGCTGCAGCACCCGCCACTGCCGTGGGACGCCAAACTGGCCCACTGGTTCGACGAGTACGTACCGTCGCCGCAACGGGCCCGGTCCTACGCCCGCCCGTCGCGCCGGCAGGCCAGCACACCGGACATCCCGCGCCCGGGCTGGCGCTGGTCGGACGAGCCGGTGTCCCGGTGCACCTTCGGAGTGGTGCTGGACACCTCCGGGTCGATGAACCACGAACTGCTCGGCAAGGCGCTCGGTGCGATCGCCTCGTACGCCACCGCCCGGGACGTGCCGGCCGCGCGCGTCGTGTTCTGCGACGCCCACCCGTACGACGCCGGGTATCTGCCGGTGGAGCAGATCGCCGGCCGGGTCCGGATCCGGGGACGCGGCGGCACGGTGTTGCAGCCCGGGATTCGCCTGCTGGAGGGCGCGGCGGATTTTCCCTCGACCGCGCCGATCCTGGTCATCACCGACGGTGACTGCGATGTGCTGCGGATCCGCTGCGAACACGCCTTCCTCGTCCCGGACGGTGCGCGCTTGCCCTTCACCCCACGCGGACCTGTCTTCGGTCTGCGCTGATGGTCTGCGCTGATGGTCTGCGCTGATGCTCTGCGCTGATGGTCTGCGCTGATGGTCTGCGCTGATGGTCTGCGCTGACGGTCCGGCGTCAGTACGCCTGGTCCACGTCCATCCGCAGCAGTTCGGAATCGTCGGAGACGCCCGGCGGGGCCTTGGTGCCGGGCGGCAGCAGCGGCCAGACATCGCGCTTGCGCACCATCCGCGGGGAGGACAGCTGCTTTTCTTCGCCGTTGACGGTCAGGCGGGCCTGCCCGGCGGCGAGCACGTTGCGCACCCAGTCGGTACGTGGCCCGTACAGCGGGGTGAAAAGGTAGCCGTCGGGCAGCGGGTGGGCGTCGAGCGGAGTCTGGTACGTCCGGCCCGATGACCTGCCCACATGCGTCAGTACCGGGCGCACGCCCCGACGGATCTCCCTCGGGTTGACGACCCGTCTGTTGATCCGGGCCAGCCAGCGGGGCAACGGCATCCCGGCCTCCCTACCTGCGTCTTCCGCCGTACGGGCGGCCAGCGTACCGTCCGGCCACAACCCGGACGATCCTTGGACAGGCGCGTCATCCTGACTGACGACGGCGCGTCGGCCCTAGGCGGACCGGCTCTCGGCGACGCGCAGTCCGGCGACGAGCAGGCCGACCAGGCGCCGCGCCTCGTAGCGGGGATCGCTGTCGTCGCCGACGCAGAGGTTGCCGACGCCGCGCAGGAGTTGGTAGGCGTCGACGTCCGAGCGGACCTCGCCAGCGGTGGCGGCGGCGTCGAGCAGCTGGGCGCAGGCGGGGACCAACCGGTCGGTGAAGTAGCGGTGCAAGGTCTGGAAGGCGGCGTCGTCGGACTGCAGCGCTCCGGCGAGGCCGTGTTTGGTGACCAGGAAGTCCACGAACAGGTCGATCCATCGGGTCAGCGCGGCGTACGGGGTGTCACTGCTGGCCAGCAGGCCCGGTCCGGCGCTTGCACAGGACTCGACCTGGTGTCGGAAGACGGCCAGGATCAGGTCGGATCGGGTGGGGAAGTGGCGATAGATGGTGCCGACCCCGACGCCGGCCCGGGCGGCGATGTCGCGTACCGGCACGTCGACGCCGGATGCGACGAACGCCGCGGCGGCGGCGTCCAACAGTGTCTGCTGGTTGCGCCGGGCGTCGGCCCGCTTCCGCGGCGGAGCCGGCTGCTCTCCGGGCCCGTCGCAGCTGGCGGTGTCGATCACGCGCGGTCACCTCAGACTTCTCACTTGGCAAACGGAACAGCGTTCCGTATCGTTCTTGGCGGAACACTGTTCCGCTTACCGCTCCAGCGTGCCAGACCAGTAGACCCCGATCAAGGAGACACCCTCATGCAGTACCGCACTCTCGGCCGTACCGGCGTCGAGGTCAGCACACTCGTGCTCGGCGCGATGAACTTCAGCACCGCCGGCAGCACCAGCCAGCAGGAGGCCACCGCCATCGTCGACGCCGCCCTCGACGCCGGGATCAACCTCATCGACACCGCCGACATGTACGGCCCTGCCGAGTCGGAGGAGATGGTCGGCAAGGCCATCGCCGGTCGCCGCGACGACATCGTGCTCGCCACCAAGGCCACCATGCCGATCGGCGACGAGCGCAACCACCGGGGCAGCTCCCGCCGCTGGCTGGTCACCGCACTGGACGACAGCCTGCGCCGGCTCGGCGTCGACCATGTCGACCTCTACCAGATGCACCGCTGGGATCCCACCACCAGCGACGAGGAGACCCTGTCGGCGCTGACCGACCTGCAGCGGGCCGGCAAGATCCGCTACTTCGGCTCGTCGACCTTCCCCGCCTACCGGATCGCGCAGGCCCAGTGGGCCGCGCGGGACAACAAGACCAGCCGGTACGTGACCGAGCAGCCGCCGTACTCGATCCTGCAACGCGGCATCGAGGCCCACGTCCTACCGGTGATCCAGGAGTACGGCATGGGTGTGCTGGCCTGGAGCCCGCTCGCCTCCGGCTGGCTGTCCGGCGCGATCCGCGCCGACCGGCAGATCAGCACCAACCGATCCGGCTTCCGGCCCCAGATGTACGACCTCACCGTCCCCGCCAACCAGGCCAAACTCGACGCGGTCGAGCGGCTGGCCACCGTCGCCGACGACGCCGGCCTGACCATGATCCAACTCGCGCTCGGCTTTGTCACCGCGCACCCCGGGGTGACCAGCGCGATCATCGGGCCGCGCACCGTCGACCACCTGCGTTCGCAGTTGGCCGCCGCCGACGTCGTGCTGACCGCGGACGTGCTCGATGCCATCGACAGGATCGTGGCACCCGGTGTCGACCTCGCTCCGCACGAGAAGCATGACACCCCGCCCGCTCTGCTGGACCCGGCGCTACGTCGCCGCTGACCCGCGTACCGGGATGGATCCGACGGCGTGGACGACCCGCCCAGCTGTGGAGATCATGACCGCCCTGTCCGAGGTTTCCCACCACGACGTGCTGTGTGCGGGTGGCGTTGCGTTAACCTTTGCGGGCCGAGTCCAACGTGGCTCCACACACTTCAAGGGGACGTGCATGGCGATCCAGCGGATGGACAACGTCCTCATCGTTGTCGAGGATCTCGACGCCGTCATCTCGTTTTTCGTCGAGCTCGGCATGGAGCTGGAGGGCCGGGGGCCGGTCGAGGGGCGGTGGGTGGAGCGGGTGATCGGGATCGACGATGTTCGACAGGAGATCGCGATGCTGCGGACCCCGGACGGCCACAGCAAGATCGAGTTGGCCATGTTCCACACCCCGACGGCGATCAGGCCCGAGCCGAAGGACGCACCGGCCAACACGCTGGGCATTCGTCGCGTCATGTTCGCCGTGGACGACGTCGAGGACGTCGTCGCCCGGCTGCGCGCCCACGGCGCCGAACTCGTCGGCGAGCTCGCACAGTACGAGGAGCTCTACAAGCTCTGCTACGTCCGTGGCCCTGAGGGCATCATCGTCGGGCTGGCCGAACAGCTCACCTGACGGCCACCGGAGCACGCAGGATCGCGTCGACGGCGCCGGCTGCGATGACCGTGCCCTCGGTGTCGGCGGGGTCGGTGCGACCGGGTTCAGCGCGGCGAGCGCGTCGAGCAGGGCTGTGCGCAGGCCGGGCCGGCCGGCAGGTCCCTGGCCAGGCTGATGGTCCCGTCGGGGCCGGGGAAGGGCGCCAGCTGGTATCCCTCGCTGCGGTAGAGCGCGAGGTTGTGGGTGCTCCTGGCGCCGGTGACCAGCACGATACGGCGCATGTCGGGCCCGGCGGCTTCGGCGGCCGTCCGCAGCAGCCATCGGCCGAGGCCTCGGCCGCGCAGGTCGGGCACGACCGCAAGCCGACCCAGGTGCAGGTCTGTGCCGTCGGCGCGGGTCCGCACCATGCCGAGCAGCCGGCCGTCCCGCCAGATGCCGGTGGTGTGCCAGTCGGCCAGCCATCCGCGTACGTCGTCGAGCGTCTCGTGCAGTGCCGGGATGTCCAGTCTGTCGTTGAGCACGGCCTCGTCCACCCAGCAGCACCGCTGCAGAACGGTGACCTCCGGCGCGTCATCCGGGGTCAGCCGTCTGGCGTAGGAGCCGGGCAGCGGTCCGGCCGGCGAGCCGGGCACGGCCCCGGCTCGCGCGCGTTCGCGCATCGGACGCAGCGCGTGGGCGAGGCGGGCCAGTTCGTCGAGCAGCGCGACGCCGGCGGCGTCGCGGGTCGGGTCCGGTCGCAGTCGGCCATCCTGGACGGAATCGCCGATGCGGATCGCGACCGTGCCACCCAGCGGGACCATCCGCAGCGTGGTCACCACCTGCTTGGCGTGCTGGACGGCACGGGTCCCGGCCGAGGTGTGGCCGTAGCTGACGAAGCCGATCGGTTTCCACGCCCATTCGGCGTTGAGGTAGTCCAGCGCGTTCTTGAGGGTCGCCGGCATCCCGTAGTTGTACTCGGGGGTGACCGCGACGAACCCGTCCGCCGCGTCGACGATCGCGCTCCACCGGCGGGTGTGCTCATTGCGGTAGACACCCGACGAAGGGGACTGCTCTTCGTCGAAAAACGGCAGGTCGATGGTCACCGGTACGAGTTCGGCGCCGAGCCGCGTGGCCTGCGGGGCGGCCGCGTCGACGAGCCACCGCCCGATTGTCGGCCCGAGGGCCCCGGGGCGGTTGCTGCAGATCAGTACGAGAACGCGGAGTTGGCTCGTTGACATGGAAACGAGCGTAGATGCTAGATTGATTACATGTCAACGAAACGGCCGGCCGATGCCGTACGCTGGCTGCGGCCTGACGAGGAACGAGCCTGGCGGGCCTTCCGGCGCATCATGGTCGCCGTTCAGGTCGGCACGGAACGCGACCTGGCCGTGGTGGGTCTCTCCGGACCCGACTACGAGGTGCTGAGCACCTTGTCGGAACAGCCCGGGCACACCAGCACCCTGGGTCGGCAGGCCGACAAGATGGGCTGGTCACGCAGTCGGCTGTCCCGACACGCCACCCGGATGGAGGCCCGCCGCCTGCTGCGTCGCGCGCCGGATCCGGCCGACGGTCGGGGTTGTCTGCTGCAACTCACCGCCCAAGGGCTCGACGCACTCGCCGCCGCCGCGCCGGCCCACGTCGACTCGGTACGGCGCCACTTCGTCGACCGGCTCACGCCGGCCGACCTCGCCGCCCTGGAACGGATCGCCCAGCGGCTGGAGGGGCCCTGAAAGCGAGACGGCAGGACCAGATGTGGTCCGGCCCGGGGCCGCGTTGCGGCGGGGAATTCCCCGCCGCAACGCGGCCCCGGGCCGGGTGAACGGTCGTGAACCGCGAGCGGCCTCAGCGGCCGGGCATCGGTGCGGCGGTCGTGATCGGTCCCCGGTGCAGCCAGTCGACCAGCTCCGGTACGGCCTGCTTGGCGACCTGCTCCTCGTACCGTCGCAGGTCGGCGTCGTCGAGCAGGTCACGCCACTGGCCGCTGACCCCCCGGTTGAAGAACTGCTTCGGGTCGCGCCACATCGCGCGCACGGGGGCGAACTCGTCGGCCCGACTGCGCATGGAGTCGAACGTCGCCGCCCGGACCAGCTCCGGCCAGAGCTGTTCGGGCACCTCGATGGCGAGCCGTCGGGCCAGTGCCCGCATCTGGCCTTCCAGGTCGGCTTTCAGCTCGTCGTAGTGCAGCAGCAGCACGTTGGGCCGATCCCGCTCCGCCCAGAAGCTCGACATGTGCTGCAGCATCGACGGCAGGCCGATCTGCACGTCGGGGTTGTCGATCCAGGCCCAGAACCGCTCGTACTCGGTCTCCAGCTGTGGCGGCGCGTCGTCGGTCAGATCACCGGTGAGGTCGTCGTTGCCGACCGCCTCGCCGCGCATCTTCAGCACCACGTCGTAGTCGGTGTTCTGGAAGTGGGCGTCCCAGGACAGCGCGACGTCGCGCGGGTCCCGCCCGACGGCGATGTAGGTGACCTCGTCGAGGATCGGCAGACCGTCGAACGGGGTGTGGGTCTTGATGACGCGCCGGTGTTGCTGCGTCTCGTAGAACGCGAACACGTCGGCCTGGCTGCGCGTCTTCATGTCGGGCCATAGAGTGATGTCGTCCAGTTTGCGCGGCAGATCCGGCGTTTGGAAGATCAACAAGGCACAGATCGTCTGAGTCCACGTGGTGCCGCACTTGGCGGGTGTCGAGACCACGATGTCACCGGCGCGGAAAGGGAATCCCTCCCACCGGCCACTGTCCATGATCGCGTTCTGGTACCGAACCGTAGGTCGGCGCATCGTCCCTCCAGCCCTGTTGGTCATCGTGTCCGGTCTGGACACTAGACTCCACTGTGTATCCGTGTCGGACGCGGATTCTACGCAGCGGCGCCCGCCGGCGTTCGCCCACCCACGGGATCGCGTGGTCGACGACATGGCGGAGCCTGCCGTGAACCACCAGACGGCCTGGTCGCGCCAGCCGACCGCCCAACGGCTACGGCCGGTACGAAGACGACCAAAAGCCGTATCCGTCATGGAGACCACGGAAAGCCCGGGTCGTCACGAAGACGACCCGGGCTGTGAGACTCAGCGATTGGTGCGGCCGTGCCGCAGGTTCAGACCTTGCCGCCGGTACGGCGACGAGTCGGTGACACCGCCACCGCAAGTACGGCCAATGCCAGTACGGCGAGACCGATCGGCAATGCCCACCGCCACCAACCGGCCCCGCTCGAGGATCCGTTCGCCGCTTCGGCCCGTTCCGCCAGCTCGGCCGGCGGCGGCGCCTGGCCCTCGACCGCCCGTACCTCTGCCGTCGTCGCACCGGTGTAGGGCGCGGGCGCGCTGACCGTCACCTGCCAGGTTCCCGGGGTGAGGACCGGGCCGCTGAAGTAGAAGCCCTGCCCTTCACCGACCGGTTCGAGCTGGGTCGGACCCACGGTCCGCCCGCCCTCGGCGGTAGCGGTCAGCACCAGCCGGACGACCGACTCGAGCCGGTGCCCGTCGGTGTAGGTGGCCTGCACGGTCACTCCGGTGGCGCCGTCGCCGGCGACTTCCAGCCTGAGCGTTCTGTCGTGCGCCTGCGCCGCGCCGGCCGCCGGCAGGATCGCCAGCAACAGGCCGACCAGCACGGCGACCGCTCCACGGGTGAGACGCATCATGCACTCCTCGAGACCTTGGGCAAGGGCCCCGTCCCGCCCCGTCCCGCCCGGAGATCAGGCTGGGCGGGACCGCGGACGGGACCCGTGCCGTCAGAGTTGCTGGTCGGATTCGACCCGGGTCGGATCTTCGTCGAGCCGACCGGCGCCGGTGACCGGCTTACCGCCGTTCGCCGCCACCCCGGCCGCGGTGGCCGTGCCGCCGAGGCGGACGATCATCGCGTCGGCGTCCCGGACCAGGACGTCCCGTACGTCGGTGTCGGTCACCAACGAGGGGTCAGCGGCGAGCGCCTTGAACGCGGTCAACTGCTGCGTCGCCCGCTTGTCCTTGCCCTCCGCTTCCGACAGCCGCGCCGCGTCCAACTTGTTGGACAGTTTGCGGTGCGCGATGTTGGACAGCTGCCCGGTCGCCTTGAACCGGTCGATCAACGCCTGCATGTCCCGGAACGACGTGGTGACGAAGAACCGGACCGTCGAGCTGGTGTCGTTACCCGCCTTGTCGGTCGCGGTCACCGTCAGCTCGTGCATCCCCAGCGGCAGGTCGTACATCACCTGCAGCGTGTCGTTGGCGTACGGCTGGCCGTCGAGCGTGCCGACCACGGTCGCGATCCCCGAGGTCGGGTCGACCGCCTCCCACGACACCCGCACGTCCTGGCTGTCCCCGTACAGCTGGCCGTCGGCCAGGCCGGAGATCAACAGGGTCGGCTTCGTGCCGTCGATCTTGACCACGGCGGATTTGAGCGCCTCGACGTTGCCCACGGCGTCAGTGGCCCGGTAGAGCAGCTCGTGCTCACCGTCACCGCTGATCGCCACCGGCTCGGTGTACGGCGTCCAGTCGCCACCGTCGAGCGCCCATTCCAGCAGCGCCACGCCGGAACCGGCGTCGGTCGACGAGAGCACCACCGGGATGGTGCCGCCGTGCCAGCCGTTGTCGTTCGCCGGAGCGAACTCCGCCGAGCTGACCGGCGCCGTACCGTCGATGTTGAAGGTGACCGACTTGGTCTCCTCGACGTTGCCGGCGGCGTCGGTCGACCGGAACCGCAGCTCGTGGCTGCCGTCACCGGTCACCGTCACCGGCGCCGTGTACGCGGTCCACTCGGTGTCGTCGTCGAGCGCGTACTCGGTGCTCGTCACCCCGCTGCCACCGTCTTCGTCGGTGGCGGTCAGGGCGACCGTGACGTCTCCGCCGTACCAGCCGTCGACCGGCTCACCGGCCGCGGTGACGGTCGCGCTGGTCACCGGCGCGGTGGTGTCCTCCTCGACCGCCTCGGTGGTCAACCGGAAGTAGTCGAACGACGCGGTCTTCGACGCCGTCTGGTTGGCGCCGAGGGTGAACAACCCGACCTTCGGGGTGGCCCCGACGGCCGTGTTGGTCAGCGATTCGAACGCCGTCCATTCGGTGCCGTCGGCCGAGTACGCGGCCGTGTAGGTGTCACCGACGCGGGACAATCGCAGGTGCCACACACCCGAGGTCAGCTCGCTGACCTGCGGCTGCGGGTTCTGGACCGTCGCGCCGATCTCGCTGCGGAACTCGATCCGCCGGCTGACCGCCGAACCTGCCGCGTTGTCGGTGATGTAGTCCAACTTGAGGTAGTTGTCGTCGTCGGCGTAGACGAGCAGACCGGCCTGCTGGTACTGCTCGTTGAGCAGGCTGCCGTCGACCTTCGTCTCGATCGTCCAGTCGCCCTCGGGCGCGGTCTGCAAGATGAAGTTCGTCGGTCCGGAGTTGTCACCCGTGTAGATGTCACCGTTCGGTACGTCGATCTGCAACGACCCGTCGACAACCCGGTACGCGGACGGGTCCTCCCGTACGATGGCGTCCCACCGGCACTTGTCCAGCGTGGAGCCGTCGAACTCGTCGGAGGCCTCGACCGGGCCGGCCGGCTCGTCCGGGGTGATCTGGAACCAGTCGAACGCCGCGTCCACCACCGGTGCCTCGGTGCCGCCGTTGAGGGCGAACACCCCGATCCGCGGGTCGGTGATACCTGCCAGCGCCGCCGACCGGCCGACCGGGGTGAAGGTCTGGCCGTCGGCCGACATGGCCGCCGTCAGGTTCGTCCCGTCGCTGGTCAGCTGCAGGTAGATGGTGTCACCGACGGGTGCGTCGGTGGCGTCGGCGCCCTCGTTGCGCGGAGTTCCGGCGGTTTCCCGGATGAACTCCACCCGGCGCGACCCGTTGTACAGCAGGTCGACCTTGGCGTAGTTGTCGTCGTCGCCGTAGAGCAGCAGACCAGCCTGCTGGTAGTTGGCGGTCACCGGCAGGGTGACCTTGACAGTGGCCTGCCAGGCACCGCTCGGCGCGGGCTGCAGCACCAGGTCGGTGGCGTCGTTACGAGAGCCGTACAGGTCACCGACGCCGGTCGGCAGCAGCAGCGAGCCGCCCGCAACCGAGTAGACCTGACTCTCCCGGACCACCGTCCAGCGGTCGCGGTCGAGTGCGTCACCGAGGAAGTCGTCCGAACGCGCCCCGAAGCAGGACGTGGTCGGGGCCTCCACCCGGATCTGGGTGTACGCCGAGGACTGCGCGCCCCGGGCGTCGGTCACCGTCAACACGGCGGTGAAGGTGCCCGGCGTGGTGTAGGTGTGGCTGGCCTCCAGTGTGTCGGCCGTCGAGCCGTCACCGAAGTCCCAGGCGTACGCCAGCGGGGTGTCGCCCTCGGCGTCGGTCGCCGTACCGCCGAACGCGACGGTGACCGGCGCGGTGCCGGACGTCGGTGTGGCGGTGACGGTGACCTGCGGCGGCGCGTTGTCGGTGACGCCGCGACCGAGGAAGTCCATCCAGTTGACGTTGAACAGCGAACCGGTGCCGCCGGCCGGGTCCCGGGCGACGAAGTACAGCGTTCCGCTGTCCAGCTCGCCGGTGACCGGCGCGGTGACGTCGGTCCAGGCCTGCCAGTCACCGGTGCCCGGCACGTCGACCGAGGCGACCAGCGGGCCGTCGGCCGCGTCGCTACGGACTTCGATCCGACCGCCTTCGACGGCCGACGCGACCCGGAACCGGATCTCGTCGATGTTGGTCAGGCTGGCCGGGTCGACCGACCACCAGTCGCCGTCTTCGATGAAGCCGATGTTCTGGTTGCCGCCCTGCGGGTCGCTGGTGGTCTCCAGCTGCACGCCCGGGTCGCCGCCGCCGGTCGCGCCGGAGATCCGACCGGTTGCGGTGAAGTACTCGGCCTGCTTGCGCTTGGGCTGCAGCAGCTCGATCGAGCGGCCGGTGAGCGGGTTGGCGCCGCCGACCCCGCCGTTGTCGGTGTAGGTGGCCTCGAAGACGGTGAACACGTCCGCCTCCGCGCCGTGACCGTCGGCGAGCTGGGTCTGCACCACGCCGGAGCAACCGGTGTACTGGTCCAGCGGGTGGGCGTGCTCGTCGTGGCCGAGCAGCACCTGCAGCTGCACCCGCTCACAGTCGATTTCGCCGTCCTCGGGGTCGGTCACGGAGATCGTGTACTGGACCTGGTCGCCCCAGTCGAAGAATCCACCGTTGGGCGGGAACTCGATGGTGAGGGTCGGAGCGGTGTTGCCGACCGTGACCGGTACGTTGGCCACCGCGGTGCGTCCCGCCGGGTTGGTGACGGTGAGCTGCGCGGTGTAGTTGCCCGCCTCGGCGTACGTGTGGGTCGGGTTGGCCTCGTCCGAGGTGCCGCCGTCGCCGAACGTCCAGGCGTAGGTGAGCGTGCCACCGTCCGGGTCCCGCGAGCCCTCGCTGGAGAACTCGACGGTCAGCGGAGCCGGCCCGGAGGTCGGGTTGGCGGTGGCCTGCGCGATCGGGGCCCGGGCACCGGCGATGTAGTCGATCCGGTAGACGCCCGAGTTGTCATTGTTGCCGCCGAAGCCGCTGCCCCACTCGATCATGTAGAGCACGCCGTCCGGACCGAACTCGAAGTCCATTGGCCGGACCATGCTCATACCGGTCAGCAGCTGGTTGATGTCGATCAGTTCGGTGCCGTCGGCACTGACCTGCATCGTGTACATCTTGGACTGGTTCCACTCGCCGAGCAGCGCCTTGCCGTCGTAGTAGGCCGGCCACTTGTGCTCCGAGACCAGGTCGGCGTCGTAGCGGTAGACCGGGCCACCCATCGGCGCGCCGCCACCACCGATTTCGGGGTAACGCGGGTCACCGCTGTAGCCGTAGTCGACGGTGGCCGGGATCGCTGGCGGCAGGTCGGTCAGACCGGTGTTGTTGGGAGAGTTGTTCACCGGGGCCGAGCAGTCGAACTTCGCGCCGCTCGGGCCGGACGGGAACTGGTAGTCGTTGTACGCCTCGTTCGTCCCGGTGCAGTACGGCCAGCCGTAGTTGCCGGGGGTGTCGACGATGTTCCACTCGACCAGACCCCGGGGTCCCCGGTTCGGGTTGTCCGAGTTGGCGTCCGGGCCGTAGTCCGCCACGTACAGCGTGTCGGTGGCCAGGTCGACGCCGATCCGGAACGGGTTCCGGAAGCCCATCGCGAAGATCTCCGGGCGGGTCTGCGCGGTGCCCGGCGCGAACAGATTGCCCTCCGGGATCGTGTAGGTCCCGTCGTTCTCCGGGTGGATCCGGATCACCTTGCCGCGCAGGTCGTTGGTGTTGCCGGAGGTACGCTGCGCGTCGTAGTCCTGCCGGCCGGCCCGCTCGTCGATCGGGGTGTAGGCGCTCGACTCGAACGGGTTGGTGTTGTCCCCGGTCGCCAGGTAGAGGTTGCCCTGGCTGTCGAAGGTCATCGTGCCGCCGGCGTGGCAGCAGGTGTTGCGCTGCGTGTCGACCTGCAGTACGGCCTCTTCGCTGGCCGGGTCGATGGTGTCACCGGTGACGGTGAACCGCGACAGCAGGTTGCGGGCCACGCCGTCGTCGGGTGCGTAGTAGAGGTACACCCAGCCGTTGTCGGCGAAGTCCGGGTCGAGCCGCATGCCGATCAGGCCGTCCTCGTTGCCGGTGAAGACGTCCAGGTCGATCGCGGTGACCGTGTTGCCGGTGTCCGGCTTGATGATCTGCACCCGGCCGTCGCGTTCGATGTAGAAGACCCGGCCGTCCGGCGCGATGTCGAGCTCCATCGGGTTGCTGGTGTTGCTGTCCAGGGTGACCTTCTCGAAGCTCTCGGTCAGCGAGGCGCCACAGTCGGCGTCGCGTGCCCCGGCGGCGGTTTCGATCCCGCCGAGCAGGTGGTCGAGGAACTCCGGTTCGGCGAACGACTCGTTGGTGTGGCCGCCACCGGTGTACCAGGACCGGCCGCCGTCGTAGTCGCGGCACCAGGCGATCGGGTGGTCGTACCCCATCGCGCCGGCACCGGCCGTGTAGGTGGTCTCGTCGAGACTGGCCAGCACGTGGACGTCACCGCGCGGGTTGGTCTGGAAGTTGTACCACTCGTCGTAGCGGGTCCACTCGGCCGGCAGCGACTCGGTGGACGGGTGGGCCGGGTCCTCGACCTTGACCGTGGCGTTCTGGTTGGCGGGGTGACCGGAGAAGTAGGCCCCGACCAGTTCGCCGTACCAGGGCCAGTCGTATTCGGTGTCGGAGGCGGCGTGGATACCGGCGTATCCGCCGCCACCCTGGATGTAGCGCTCGAACGCGGCCTGCTGGTTGGTGTCGAGGACGTCACCGGTGGTGGAGAGCCAGATCACCGCCGCGTAGTTGGCGAGGTTCTCGTCGGTGAAGGCGGCACCGTCCTCCGTGGTGTCGACGGTGAAGCCGTTGTCGGCACCGAGTTGTTGGATTGCCGCGATACCGGACGGGATGGACCCGTGCCGGAATCCGGCGGTCTTGGAAAAGACCAGCACCGAGTACGGGTCGGCGGCGGCCTCGACGGCCGGGGCCGCCTGAGCCGGGCCGCCGGGTGTGCCCGGTGCGGCGTGCGCGGCGGGTACGCCGAGAACGACGGTCGACGCGAGAGTGAGCGAGAGTAGGGAGGCAGTGAGTGGGCCACGCGGTGCATGGCGTTGGCGGGTTCGGGACACGTGGTCTCCTCGTCCTGGTGAACAGGGTCTTCCTGGGCCGACCCGCCGATGGCCGTCCCTGTGACCTCGGTGAGAGGGCTGCCACGACCCGCTCACCGAGGGATTTGTTAAGCCGTTGGACAAATTAGGGACCGTCGGCTCTGTTTCCGGCAAGGGTTGATTGTGTAACAGTTTCATAACCGAGGTGGCGTGCAGGTTTCCCGCCGGTGGCCCGAGGTGGGCCATCGGCGCGGTGAAACCGCTGGTCAAGGGCGTGATCGAAGAGGGCGACGGGACCGCTGGTACCACTACCTGAAGTCATCGTGTAACCGCACGTGGTGATGGTGGCAGTGGGTGGCGATGGGGCGTGGTCAGACGCACCCGGTCGGTCGACCGCGCTTCGTCAAGAAGACGTGACTCTGGGTGAATAACTGTGTTGGCGCAGCCGGATCACATCCGCAGCTGCGGCCAATCCAGCACGTCGGCCGAGAGCGCCGCGACCGTGGCGAGCAGACCCAGCCGGGCCTGACGCAGCCGTGGGTCCTCCGCCATCACGAAGACCTCGTCGAAGAACGCGTTCACCGGACCGGTGAGCCGACCGGCGATCTCGGTGAACCGGTCCAGATCGATGCCGTGGTCCAGATCGGCCTGGACCTGCTTGACCACCTCGTGCAGCCGTACCTCGGCCGGCTCGGTGAGCAGCGTCGGATCGTAGCCCGGCGGTACGTCGGCCGGCACGATCCGCCGCGCCCGCTGCAACGCCTCGGCCAGGTCACGGAACTGCTGATCGTCGAGGAGCCGGTCGAGCTGCGCCAACAGCCGGTCGACCAGCTGCGGCCGATCGGCGTGCGGCAGCACCGCCCGGACCCGGTCGACCGGCTGACTCTCCTCGGTCAGCAGTTGCTCCACCCGGCGGGTCAGGAACTCGCCGATCTCGTCGAGTACGGCGTCGCTGACCGGCACCGGCTGCCGACGGGCCGCCGCCGCGAGCCCGGCGGTCAACGACAATCCGGTCAGGACCGGCTGGCTGCGATGCACCGCCAGCAGGCCCAGCACCGCCCGCCGGATGGCGAACGGGTCGCTGCTGCCCGTCGGCAGGCCGACCGTGGCGGCCAGCCCGGTCACCAAGTCGAGCCGGTCGGCCAGCGACAGCACCGCACCGGGCAGAGTCTGCGGCAACTGGTCACCGGTGCTGCGCGGCAGTTCGGCCTCGAACACCGCGTCGGCCACCGCCGCCGGCTCACCGGCGTGCGCGGCGTAGTCGCGGGCCATCACCCCGGCGAGGCTGGTCATCTCGGTGACCATCTGCGAGCCGAGATCGAACTTGACCAGCTCGGCGGCGCGCGCCAGGGCCTGCCGGTCGGTCGGGGACAGGTCGACCTGCTCGGCCAGCTCGACGGCGAGGCCGCCGACCCGTCCGGCCCGGTCGGCCATCGACCCCAGCTTGTCGGTGAAGGTCAGCCGGGCCAGTCGGGCCCGTAGCTCGGGCAGCGGCGTCTCCCGGTCCGCGCGGTAGAAGAACGCCGCGTCCTCGTAGCGGGCCCGCAGCACCGCTTCGTTGCCGGCCCGGACCAGGTCCTGGTCGATGGCGCCGTTGGCGACCGCCACGAAGCTGGGCAGCAGCGCACCCTTCGCGTCGCGCACCGGCAGGTACCGCTGGTGCTTACGCATCACCGTGGCGAGCACCGCCTCGGGCAACTCCAGATAGCGTTCCTCGAATCCGCCGAGCAGCGGCGTCGGCTGCTCGATCAGATCGACGATCTGGGTCAGCAGGCCGGCCTCGGCGGCCAGGTCCACCTGCCCGCCGGCGGAGGCGGCGAGCTCGGCGGTGGCGGCCGAGATGATCTCGCGACGCTCGTCCGGGTCGACGACGATCCCGGCGGCCCGGACGGTGTCCAGGTAGCTCTCCGCGTCGGCCACCGGGACCGTCGACTCGGCCGCCGTCCGGTGCACCCGCGTGGTCCGGCCCGCGGCCAGGGTGGACACCTCGACCGGCACGACCACGTCGCCCCAGAGGGCGAGCAGCCACCGGATCGGCCGGGTGAACGACAGCTGCGGATCCCGCCAGCGCATGTTCTTGGCCGACCGCAGACCGGTCACCACCCCGGCCAGGACTTCGGTGAGGACCGTCGCGGCGGGGCGGCCGGGCTCATCGCGCAGCACCGCCAGATGCGGTACGCCGCCGATCTCGACCTGAGCCAGCTCGGTCACCTCGACACCCTGCGACCGGGCGAAGCCGCTCGCCGCCGGGGTGGGGGTGCCGTCGGGGCGGAACCCGGCGGCGACCTTCGGACCGCGTACGGTGCGGGTGTGGTCGGGCTCGCGGGCCGCGACCCCGTCGACCACCGCCACCAGCCGGCGCGGCGTGGCCAGCACCTGGATCGGGCCGTGCGTCAGCCGGGTGCCGGCCAGCCGCTCGGCGAGCAGCCGGGCCACCTGCTGACGGCCCGAACGGACCTCCGACGGTGGCATCTCCTCGGTGCCGATCTCGAAGACCAGCCGCCGGGCCGGGCCCGACGCTTCGGCCGGCGCGGCCGACGGGTGCGCCTGGCCGGCCGGTGCCGGTGGCACGACGCCCAGCGGGTGGCCGAGTTCCTCGCGGCGGCGGGCCCACAGCCGGGCGACCTCGCCGGCGAGCCGGCGCATCCGGGCGAACTCGGTGGCCCGGTCCGCGGTGGAGACGGCACCGCGCGAGTCCAGCACGTTGAAGGCCTGTGAGCACTTGAGGACGAAGCTGTGCGCGGGCACCGGAAGCCCGGCGTCGATCATGCGCTGCGCTTCGGCGGCGTACAGGTCGAGCAGCTGCCGGTTGGTGGCGACGTCGGCGTCGTCGAGGTAGTAGCGCGACATCTCGTACTCGCCCGGGCCGAAGATCTCCCCGTACGAGACGCCGGGGGCGTACTCGATCTCCTTGAAGTGGCGGACCCCCTGCAATGCCATCATGATCCGCTCGATGCCGTAGGTGATCTCCACCGACGGCACGTCGAGGTTGATCCCACCCGCCTGCTGGAAGTAGGTGAACTGGGTGATCTCCAGCCCGTCCAGCCAGACCTCCCAGCCCAGCCCCCACGCGCCGAGCGCGGGCGAGGCCCAGTTGTCCTCGACGAACCGGACGTCGTGCGCGGTGACGTCGATGCCGAGCGCGGCCAGGCTGCCCAGGTAGAGCTCCTGCGCGTCACCCGGTTCCGGCTTGAGGATCACCTGGAACTGGGTGTGCGTCTGGACCCGGTTGGGGTTCTCGCCGTACCGGGAGTCGTCCGGGCGTACCGACGGTTCGACGTAGGCGACCCGCCACGGTTCGGGACCGAGGACCCGCAGGAACGTCGCGGGGTTGAGCGTACCGGCGCCGACCTCGGTGTTCATCGGCTGGACCGTGAGGCAGCCCTGCTCGGCCCAGTACGCCGCGAGGCGGGCCAGCGCGTCCTGCATCGTCAGCACGAAATGCTCCCAAAGTCGGTCGTGGCCGGCATGCCGGAGATCTGGCAGCCAGCGGCTCGGTCGGTTCCAACCGGCAATTCTATGGACCGACCCGCTGGCGGGCCGAGCGGGTTGTGCGCGGGAGCGCGGCTCGGCTGTCAGCCGGCTCGGCCGTTAGCCGGTGAAGTCCCAGGCGTGGTACGCCTCGACCGTCAGCCAGGCGGTGACTCTCGGATGCTCCCGGTCGGCATAGGGCCGGCCGGTGAAGTGCTGGGCGAGCAGGTCGATGTCGGGCAACCGCGGATCGGGGGAGAGGGACACCGTGCCGCGCAGGCCTTTTCTCACGCTACCGGGATCGGGCAGCGGTCGGGTCGAATTCCATCAGCCGGTGGCACCATCGACGCGGTGGAACGGATCCGGCGCGGCTATCTGCGGCAACGGGCCAGGGCCGGCGGCACCTGGCATTCGTACGTGACCAGGCGGGACGCGGCCGGCCGGTGGCAGCCGGTGATCGTCGACGACGCCGACCGGATCGTTCACGGCTACAGCGTGCAGAAGCTGGCCGTCGCCACCGCCGTACTCGACAAGGTCGACCGGGGTCTGCTGCGGCTCGACCAGAAGCTGCACCTGACCGCCGACCTCGTCCTGGGCGGCAGCGGCATCTACCACCTGCACGGCGTCTGGGGCGACGACATCACCATCGCCAACGTCCTCACCGCGATGCTGTTGGTCTCGGACAACACGGCGGTACGGATGTGCGGCCGGGTCGCACCGGCGACGGAGATCAACGACATCCTGGCGGCGAAGGGGTTCACCCACACCCGGGTCGAGCCGGTCGCCAACCAGAACGCGTTCCACCTCGGCACGACGACCGCCCGGGAGACCCACGACCTGCTCACCCGGCTCGCCGACCACCGCCTGCTCAGCGACGCGTCCTGCCGGTTCCTGCTAGGCATCCTGCGCTGGGTCGACGGCTACCACGACGGCGTACGGCGGGTGATGTCGTCGAACGAACGCAGCCGGACCGCCACGAAGCACGGCGCGGACCACGATCCGGGCGGGGCGGCCCGGCACGAGGTCGGGATCATGTTCACCGCCGACGGCGCGCCCACCCTGGTGTACGTCTTCTTCGCCGATGGTCTGGGCGACGAAGACAACTACGGGGCCACCCACCCGGCGGTCGAGGCACACGCCGTGCTCGGCCGGGTCATGTTCGACCACGTCGCCGCGGCGACCATACCGGGCACCGGAGCCCGGCCGGTGCCGCCGCGGATCCGGCCGGTCGACGGCGGCTGACGCGTCGACCGGCGCGATGTCGTGCTGGTTGTTTACCGACGCGATGTTGTGCCGGCTGGTCGCTGCCTTCATGCTGGGAACCGGGGGCGGTACGGTCCAGCTGGTCCGATGTGGCCCCCGGGGCTGAAGGAGTTCCGGTGCCGCGGCGCGTCCTGACCGGTTACCTCGTGGTGCTGGCATGTCTCGGTGTCGCCGTCTTCGCGGTGCGCGCCGGTGCCGCACTGTGGTGGGGACTGACCGGTGTCGCCAGTGTCGCCGCGATGGTCTGGGGAATCCACCACCACCGTCCACCTCGGCGGGTTCCGTGGCTGCTGTTGGCCGGCGGCGTCGCCGTGCTGGCCGTCGGTGACGTCTGCTACGAGCTCTCCCCACGATTCACCGACACTTCCCTGGGCCTGCTCGCCGAAGGTCTCTATCTGGTCAACTTCGGACTGCTCGCGGCGGGTGTGCTGATCCTGACCCGCACTTCGGTAGCGCTGCGGGACCGGGCCGGGTTGCTGGACACCCTGATCCTGTTCCTGGTCGCCGGGTTGGTCACGTGGACACTCGTGGTCGGCCCGGCGTTGGTCTCGGTCGACCTGCCGACGGCCGCGAAGGTACTGCTGTCCCTGCAGAGCCTCGGCGGCGTACTCGTGGTCGTGGTGATGCTGCGACTGGCCGCCGCGGCCTGGCGCGACCCGTCCGTACTGCTGCTGGCGATCGGTGCCGCGAGCCTGCTGCTGGCGGACCTCTACTACACCGTCGCGCAGCTCGGCGACGGCTGGCGACCGGGGATCCTGGCCGAGCTGGGATGGTTCACCTTCTATCTGACCTGGGGTGCCGCCGGTCTGCACCACAGTATGGCCAGGTTGGCGACACCGGCGCGGCCCAGCGCGGACGAGATCGCGGCGATGCGGGTCAGCATGGTGACGCTGACCTGCCTGACCGTGCCCGTCCTGTTGCTGTTCCGGGCCTTTCTCGGCGGCCCGTCCGATCTCGCCGTCGACCTGGTCATCGCTGCCGTCACCGCGCTGACCATGGTGCTCGCGGTGATCCGGTTCACCGACTCGGTGCTGGGACATCGTCGCGCGATACGCCGGGAACAGTCGTTGCGGGAGAGCGGTGCCCTGTTGCTGTCGGCCACCACCGTGGAAGAGGTGGCCGCCGCGATCCGGCGCTCCGTGGCGCGGCTGCTACCGGTCGACTCCGCCTACCAGCTGCTGTTCGCGGTGTGCCGCCCGGCCGCCGAGGCGGGCGTCGCGCTGGCCGGTCCGACCGGCTGGCGTCCGCAGATCGTCGTCGACCACGCCCTGCCGGTGGGCGGTGTCGGTGCCGAGCGCCGCAGCCGGCTGATGCCGACCCGACTGCTGCATCCGGACCTGGTCGACCTCTTGACGCCGGCGCCCGCGACGCTGATGGTCTCCCTGGCCGCCCCGGTGCCGTCCGCCGGCTCCGGCGTGGTCCTGTTGGTCGCCGCCGAGAACGGCGTGCTGGCGGCCAGCCGGGACGCCGTCGAGGTGGTCGCCGGTCAGGCCGTGTCGGCGGTGCACCGGATGGCGGTCGCGGAGGAAGCCGCCCTGCGGGACCGGGACCGTTACCTCGACCTGATCGCGGGGACCGCCGGTGAAGCGGTGATGATCGTCGGTTCCGATGATCGGATCCGGTACGCCAGTTCGCCCTGTGGTCCGTTGCTCGGTGTCGACCTTCAGGTTCTGGCCGACTGGCGTGATCTGATCCACCCCGACGACCACGCCCAGGTGGCCCGGACCCTCGCCGACGCCAGCGAGCGGGGTGCCGGCCGCGCGGTCGGTGCGCAGTGGATTCTGCGCCGCCCGGACGGCAGCCATGTGCTGCTGGAGGTGCGCTGTCGCGATCTGCGTCAGGTGCAGGGGGTACGCGGCCTGGTGCTGAACCTGCGGGACGTGGCCGCACTGCGGCGCAGGGAATCGGAGTCGGCCCGTCGGCGACTCGACGGGAGCGCGCCGGGACAGAACCGACGCAGTCTCCGGCAACGGTTTCGCTGACCTCGGGTGGCCGGAGGTGTCCCCTCGGGGCGGCCGACCTCGTGTCGTATTTGCACTGGAATGTGGATAGTGTAGACCGAAGGTGCTATGTCGGTTCTTCCGTACGGTGCTTAACGGGCAAACTCCCTGCGGTCCGCCCGTTGTGCCGTACCGGCTGCGTGGTTAAGCTTGGTTCGCGCGCCCCTATCGCCCGCTTCCCCCGTGGCAGGCGATCGGGGCGCGCTTTTCGTGTCACCCGCTTGTCTGGGTCACCCGCATTGGTGTCGCCGGCCCGGTCCTGCGCATCCGGGCCGGCCGCCCGACGTCCGACCGATCAGATCCAGCGGCCGCCGAGCCACATCCGGGCAGACCAGTCCTCGTACGGCAAGGGCTGACCGACGAAGATCGGATAGAAGTAGGCGAAGCAGACCGCCACCAGCAGCACGTAGGCACCGACGATGACCGCGCCGATCATTCGCCGGTCACTGTTGACCGGACTCGACGGTGCCGTCGCGCCGTTCGCCGGAGTGGCGATCGCGCCGAGCACGTAGGTCACCGCCAGCACCATGAAGGGCAGCGCCGGCGCGGTGTAGAAGGAGAACATCGTCCGACCCTCCATGGCGTAGTAGAACCATGGCAGCAAGCCGGCCGCCACCGCCGCGAGGATCGCTCCGGCCCGCCAGTCCCGGCGGGCGATACCGAGCCAGACCAGCGCGGCCAGCGCCGGCAGGAACGACCACCACAGCAGCGGCGTACCGAGCAGGAGCACCTCACCGGTGCAGCTCGCCGCGCCACAGTCGGTCTGGTCGGACCAGTAGAAGGCGACCGGACGGCCCAGTAGCAGCCACTGCCAGGGCCACGACTGGTAGCGGTGCTCGACCTCCAACGTGCTGTGGAAGCCGTACGCCTGCTGGTGGTAGTGCCACAGATTGAGCAGCGCCCCGATGAACGGTGGCTCGGACATGCCGTTGTCGGCCCGGTAGTGCCGCAGATAGCCGCCGTCGGTCGACAGCCAGCCGGACCAGCTGGCGACATAGGTGCCCAGGATCAGGACGCCGCTGAGCAGCAGCCAACCCGCCTCGTCGATGACGGTGTCCCGCCACGGGCGGCGTACCCCCGCCGACCGTCGGGCCCCCACCTCCCACCACACCACCAGCAGTCCGAAGACCGGGATGAACCACAGCGCGCTCCACTTGACCGCGAGGCCGCAGCCGAGCAGCACCGCCGCGAGTAGCCGCCACCACGGCACCTCGAAGGGCGGCCGACCGGCACGGCCGGGTCGGGTCGGGTCCAGGCCGTTCTCCATGGCCCGTAGCCAGCGTCGCCGGGACCAGTCCCGATCGACGACCAGCGCGGCGAACGCGGCCAGGACGAAGAACGCCAGGAAGATGTCGAGCAGGGCGGTCCGGGACAGGACAAGGTGGAATCCGTCCAGCGCCAACAGCAGCCCCGCGATGCAACCGAGCACGGTCGAACGGAACAGCCGGCGGGCGGTCCGGGTGATGATCAGCACCATCAGGATGCCGACGACGGCGGCGGAGATCCGCCAGCCGAACTCGGTGAAGTCGAACGCTCTGATGCCCAGTGAGATGATCCACTTGCCGAGCGGCGGGTGGACCACGTACGCGGGGGTGTTGTTGGTCTCGTCCCACTCGAAGCCGTACTGCCGAAGCTCGTTGGCCTCGTTGGCGTAGTACACCTCGTCGAAGACGGTGCCGGACGGATGGCTGAGATTGAGCAACCGAAGCGCCGCGCCGATCGCCACGACCACAGCGGTAGCCAGCCAGGACCACGGATCCAGCCAGTTGTCCAGCGGTGCCAGCCGGCGCCGGATCACCGCTGGCAGGCCACCGCTGGCCTGATCGTCCCGGCCCGTGCCCCGGCCGGCCGGATCGGCGTCGGCCGGCTGGGCAGGTCCGATCGAGTCGGCGTCCGGCGGGCTCGCTGGCCGCGCCCTCGCCGTCGCCGGGTCACCGCTTACTGCGTCAGAAGTCGCCGCCGAGATCACGCAGTGATCGTAGGCCGCTCATCGACGATCTGGGGAGCTTCGCTCACCAGATGGCATTTCGGGTCGTCGATATGTTCCCGCCGACCGGCGGCATGTTCTCACCAACTGGCGGCGAGGAAGCCGGCGGCGACGACCACCGGCGCGGCGAGCGCGGCGAGCGTGGCGCCGTGGCGCGCCGAACGGGTGGCGAGCCGGCGGGCTCCACTACCCCAGACCAGGCCGACGCCGCAGAGCAGGACCAACGTCCAACCGACCGCCCACCGCAGATGCGTCATGGCCAGATCGGCCACCACGTACGCGGTGCCCCGATCGGGGTGCAGCATCCGCGCGGCCAGTTCGGTCCCGTACGTCTGCTGGTGCGGCGCAACGCCCAACAACCGGACCTGATCGGCGGTGAAGCCGGTGTGGGCGACGAACTCGCCGAGGCACCGCTGCCCCAGCCCGCTTCCGGTGCACCCGGTGACGGTGGCGGTGCCGGCGGTGCCTCGTCCGGTGGCGAGCCAGAGTGGTTCGGCGCTGACCCAGCCGAAGAACGCCGCCGCCGCTGACAACACCAGGATCCAGGCGATTCCGGTGGCCGGCCGGCGGGGCTTGCGGCGTCGACTCCGGGTACGGACGGTGCGGCGGGCCGTCGCGTCGCTGCGTCGTACCGGTCGCCGGCCCGGCGTGGTGGCCTCGACGGGTGGGGCCGGTTCCGGCTCCTCCGGCACGTCCGTTGCTGCGTCTCGGGCGGCGTCCCCGCCGGCGGCCTCCGTCTCGTTTCCGACCTCGTTACCGAGCGTACGTGTGGCCTCGTCGTGCGGCATCGCTTCGGTGTCCTGCTCGGAGTCGGCGCCGTGCTCGGAGTCGACGTCGTGCTCGGAGCCGGTGCTGTGCTCGGAGTCGACGTCGTGGGTGGTCGGATCCTCGATCGCGGCGGCCGCTTCGGTGCGGGTCGGCTCCGCCGCGACCTCGGGAACCTCCGGCTGCGCCGCTGGCCGTGGTCCGGTCTCGATCTCCCGGCGCTGTCGCACCCGGATGCCGGTCCGGCGGTCGTGACCGCGTGGCCCTGCCGCGCGAGCCGGCCGGGCGGTGCCGCCGTGCCACCAGGTGGCATCGGGGCCGGTGGCCGCCCACGGGCTCGGCGGGTCGACTGACCCGGCGCGAGGGCCAGCGAGGGCGTCAGCGGACGTGCCGGTCGGCGCACCGGCGGGTGGGGTCGGCGCTGGGTGCGGATCCACTGCCTCCGGACCGTCGCTGGGGTGCGGTACGGCGGAATCACGGGTCACTCCGCCATTTGACACCCCACCGGCGGCGCGGTGGTGGTAGCCCGAGGGCGTGTCGCGGCACGGGTGGATCGACCGCTGGCCTCGCGACCCCGTCCACCTACAGCTCGTACGGCAGGTCGGTCGGCCCCTCGTCGGTGATTTCCGCGGTCGGCGCCCAGACCTCGTAGACGCCGCGCTCGTAGCATTGCGCGCCGAGGCCCGCGACCGCCTCCGGTGTCGGATGGCACAGCCGGAGCCGGCTCCACCCGGTTTCCTGCCGGAGCACCTGGCACCGGGCCTGCCGCCAGGTGGTGAAGCGGAGCCGGCGGGCCATCGTTTCGATGGGGTAGCGAGCTGCCCTGGTCATCGACAGAATCCGGAAGTCGTCCGGCGGATCGGCGACCGCCTCGTAGTACTGGCCGTGATAGCCGCCGACGAGCTGGCTGGGCTGGGCCACGTCTGCGGTCCGGAGATATTCCTGGTCGGAGGAGATCTCGGGAATCCCGTCCAGCAGGTGCCGCCACTGCGGGCCGGCCATCCGGATCCAGCCCCGCTGCTCCGGTTGGAAGGTGTAGAGCACCAGCTCCGCGCCGTCCGGTGTGTACGCCAGCAGTGCCGCGTTCGCCGACAGCGGTACGTCGGTGAAGTTCGCGGTGACGAACTCCGGGATCAGGTGCCGGTCGCTCGGGGTGAATCCGGTGCCGAGCACCGGCGGGCCGATCCGGTCCCGGGGCGGCATGGTCACCAGTCCCTGGTACGCCGGGCCGGCCGGGATCTCGTAGTCGACCGGGTCGATGGCCCGCCAGCGCAGGGCGTACGCCACGTCCAGGCTGTCTCGGCCGGCGTCGCCGTCGGTGCGCAGCAGGGTCAGATCCGTCGGGGTACGCAGGTGCGCGATGTCGTATTCGCGGTAGCAGAAGCCGGCGGGCGACCAACCGCGCAGGAAGCCGGCGGCCTGCCGGCCGGAGAGCACCTTCATCATCCGGGTGCCCCGCGCGATCGTGGCGGTCCGCCGGATCCCCGCGATCGCCGGCTCACCGGCTCGGACCTGGGCCTGACTGAGCTGGTGGACGTCCGACCAGGTCGTGGTCCTGGTCAACGGTGCCATCAGCGGGGCGTCCAACGTGTTGCGTACCAGCGCACCGCCATGGCCACCGGCCCCGGTCCTGGAGCCAGGATCGGGCCGTTCGCCGTGTACCGCGCTGATCTCGGTGACGTGCACGAAGCGGTGCCACTGTCCGCCGACCCGGTCGGTGGGGTGGAAGCCGGCGTCGGCGGTGGGGCTGATCAGCCGGTAGGCCGCGCCGCGCGCGATCTCCTCGGCGGCGTAGACCGAGCCGGCGTACTCGACGCGCAGACCGGCTGCGGCGTCAGCCAGGTCACCTCGCGGGAAGCTCACGGTCACCGCGCCGAAGGTAGTCGGGTCGTGACCGTACCGGGTGAATTCGCGGTTACCGGGCTGTGTCTATTGTCGCAGGTGACAGGGGTTGTCGTGGGTTCTGGCCGGACATCGTCCGAGCCGCCGGGTAGGTCCGTGATCGGTCGGCTGTCGGGCGTGTGATGCTTTCCGGGATGATGCAACCAGCTGAGACCCGCCGCCAGCGGGCGGCCCGCCGGGCGGGCGAGTTCCCGCCGGCACCCGAGCCGCTGCCGGTGCCGGTGATCGACAGCCACACCCATCTCGACCTGACGAGTGCCGAACCGGGGGCACCGGGCCGGGCGAACACGTCCGGCAGCGTCGACGGCGCTGGCGGTGCTGGCGGAGGCGGAGACGTCGCGGGCGGTGGCGACCCGGTCGCGGCGCTCGTCGACGCGGCGGTCGCGGTCGGCGTCGACCGGCTGGTCCAGGTCGGTGTCGACCTGGACTCGTCACGCTGGGGGGTCGACCTGGCGGCGCGGACGCCGGCGGTGGTCGCGACCGTGGCTCTGCATCCCAACGAAGCACCCCGCCTGGCCGAGCTCGACGAGGCGCTGCGGGTGATCGAGGCGCTGGCCGCCGCCGACCGGGTACGTGGCGTCGGCGAGACCGGGCTGGACTACTTCCGGACCGGGCCGGACGGCCTGGCCGCCCAGGAGGCCAGCTTCCGGGCCCATGTGGCGATCGCCAAGCGGTACGGCAAACCGCTGGTGATCCACGACCGGGACGCCCACGCCGACGTCCTGCGGGTGCTCGACTCCGAAGGCGCGCCGGACACCGTGGTCATGCACTGCTTCTCCGGCGACGCCGACTTCGCCAGCGAGTGCGTACGCCGGGGGTTCGTGCTCAGCTTCGCCGGTACGGTGACCTTCGCCAACGCTGCCGGGCTGCGCGCCGCGGCGACCGTCACGCCACTGGACCAGCTGCTGGTCGAGACCGACGCGCCGTACCTCACTCCGGTGCCCCACCGGGGGCGGCCCAACGCCTCCTATCTGATTCCGGACACCGTACGGGCGTTGGCGCGGACCGTCGACGCCGATCTCGACGAGCTCTGCGCGGCGCTCTCGGCCACCGGCGACCGGGTCTTCGGGCCGTGGTGACCGGCGGCTTGGCCGTGGTGGTCCGCCGGTGACCGGGCTGCTCGGTCCGGCGGAGATCCGGGATCTGGCCGGTCGGCTCGCGGTGGCTCCGACGAAACGGCTCGGGCAGAACTTCGTGCACGACCCGAACACGGTCCGGCGGATCGTTGCCGCCGCCGAGTTGCCCGCCGCCGCGGTCGTCCTGGAGGTCGGTCCCGGGCTGGGCTCGCTCACCCTGGGCCTGCTCGACCACGTACGGCATCTGCACGTGGTGGAGATCGACCCGGTGTTGGCGGCGGCGCTGCCGGGCACGGTCGCCGATCGTGGTGGGGATCTGGGCCGGCTGACGGTGCACCAGGCGGACGCGTTGCGGATCACCGGTGCCGCGCTCGGTGCTCCGGCACCGGACGCGCTGGTGGCGAACCTGCCGTACAACGTCGCGGTGCCGGTGGTGCTGCACCTGCTGGCCGAGCTGCCGAGCCTGCGGCGCGGGCTGGTGATGGTGCAGAAGGAGGTCGCCGATCGGCTGGTGGCGGGTCCGGGCTCGCGCACGTACGGCATTCCGTCGGTCAAGCTGGCCTGGTACGCCGCCGCCCGGACCGCCGGGCGGGTCCCGCCGAGCGTCTTCTGGCCGGTGCCCAACGTCGACTCCGGCTTGGTGGCGTTCACCTGCCGCGAGCCGCCGCTGGTGGTGGCGACCGAATCGGAGCGGGCGTTGCGGCAGCGGGTCTTCGCGGTGGTGGACGCGGCGTTCGCGCAGCGCCGCAAGACTCTGCGGGCGGCGTTGGCCGGCTGGGCCGGCGGTCCGGCGCGGGCCGAGGAGGTGCTGGTCGCGGCCGGGATCGACGCGCGCGCCCGGGGCGAGGAGCTGACCGTCGCACAGTTCGCGGCGATCGCGGCGGCAGCGCCGATCGTCACCACGACGGCCGAGTAGGCTGACGCCGTGATCGTGACCAGAGGTACGTGCCCGTCCTGCTCGCGCAGGGGTTTCCCCCGGTGACCGAGGCGTGGCGGCCGGACGACGAGGATGAGCGGTCCCGCCGGGGTGCCTGGGGTTCGGTCAAGGTACGAGTGCCCGCCAAGATCAATCTGCGGTTGTCGGTCGGTCCGCTGCGGCCGGACGGCTACCACGAGATCGGCACCGTCTATCACGCGATCGCCCTGTACGACGAGCTGACCGCCCGCGAGGGCGACAATCTCACCTTGACGATGGACGGCGAGGGCACCGGCGTACTCGCCCTCGACGAGTCCAACCTGGTGATCCGGGCCGCTCGGGCGTTGGCCGCGCACGCCCGGGTGCCGGCCAATGCCCGGTTGCATCTGCGCAAGCAGATCCCGCTGGCCGGGGGCCTGGCCGGCGGGAGCGCGGACGCCGCCGCCGCGCTGGTGGCCTGCGACGAGCTGTGGGGGACCGGGTTGTCCCGCGACGAGTTGGCCGGTTTGGCGGCCGACCTCGGATCGGACGTGCCGTTCCTGCTCTACGGCGGTACGGCGGTGGGCACCGGCCGTGGCGAATCGGTCAGTCCGGTGTTGGCCCGCCCCACCACCTGGCACTGGGTCGTCGCGGTCGCCGACGGTGGCCTGTCCACCCCGCAGGTCTACGCCGAGCTGGACCGGCTGCGGGCGACGGACGCGGCGCCACCCCCGGTCGGGCAGTCCGACGACCTGCTCGCCGCGCTGCGTCAGCGGGATCCGCTGGTGCTGGCCGCCGCCCTCGGTAACGACCTGCAGCCGGCCGCCCTGTCGTTGCGTCCGGCGCTGGCCGACGTGCTCGACACCGGGGTGGCCGCCGGGGCGCTCGCCGGACTGGTTTCCGGCTCCGGTCCGACCTGTGTGTTCCTCGCCGCCGACGGCAAACAGGCCGAGGCGGTCGCCGACGCGCTCGCCGACGCCGGGGTCTGCCGTGACGTGCACCTCGCGTACGGCGCGGTGCCCGGCGCCCGACTGGTCTGATCGGCCGGATACCGTCGCTCACATGGTGAACATCGTCAACCTGGACCGGGTCTCCAAGGGCTACGGTGCCGCAGGACCTTTGCTCACCGAGGTGTCGCTGGGGCTCGACGACAGCGACCGGATCGGCGTGGTCGGACTCAACGGCGCCGGCAAGTCGACGTTGCTGCGCATGCTCACCAAGGTCGAGGCACCCGACGACGGGCGGGTCACGCACCGACGGGATTTGCGGGTCGCGGCCCTTCCGCAGGCGCTCGATCTGGCTCCCGACGCGTCCGTACGCGACGTGGTGCTCGGCACCGCCTGGCTGTCCGACGGGTTCGGCGCGGAGCACGAGTGGGCCGGTGACGCCGGGGTCCGTGGGGTGCTCGACGGGCTGGGCATGCCCTATCTGGGTCTGGACCAACCGGTCGGCCCGATGTCCGGTGGGGAACGCCGCCGGATCGCCCTGGCCGCGTTGCTGATCCGCCCGGCCGAGCTGCTCGTGCTGGACGAACCCACCAACCACCTGGACGTGGCCGGGGTGGCCTGGCTCGCCGACCATCTGGTGCATCGTCGGCGCGGGGCCCTGGTGGTGGTCACCCACGACCGCTGGTTCCTCGACGCGGTCTGCACCGCGACCTGGGAGGTCGCCGACCAGACGGTCCGCGCCTACGAGGGCGGGTTCGCCGCCTGGACGCTGGCCCGCGCCGAGCGGGAACGGGTGGCGGCGGCGACCGAGGCCCGTCGGCAGAACCTGCTCCGCAAGGAGATCGCCTGGCTGCGACGCGGCCCGCCGGCCCGGACGTCGAAGCCGCGGTTTCGCATCGAGGCGGCGAACGCGCTGATCGCCGACGTGCCGCCGCCCCGGGACTCGGTGTCCCTGCAGCGGCTGTCCACCGCCCGGCTCGGCAAGCAGGTCTACGAGTTGGAGCAGGTCACCGCGTACGCCGGGGACAAGCTCATCCTCGACGACCTCACCTGGCAGGTCGGTCCGGGTGACCGGATCGCGGTGGTCGGCGCGAACGGTGCCGGTAAGACGACCCTGCTGCGGCTGCTCGCCGGCGTACGGGCTCCGCAGGCCGGCCGGGTGATCACCGGGTCGACGGTCCGGCCGGCGTTCCTGTCGCAGGAGCTGGCGGAGCTGCCGTCGACGTTGCGGGTGCTGGAGGCGGTCGAGGAGGTCGCCCGGCGGGTGCAGTTCGGTGACCGGGAGCTGGCGGCCTCGCAGCTGGCCGAGTTGTTCGGTTTCGACGATCGGCGGCTGTGGACCCCGGTCGGTGACCTGTCCGGCGGCGAGCGTCGGCGGCTGCAGATGCTGCGGTTGCTCGCCGCCGAACCGAACGTGCTGTTGTTCGACGAGCCGACCAACGACCTGGACACCGACACCTTGGCCGCCTTGGAGGATCTGCTCGACTCGTGGCCGGGCACCGTGGTGGTGGCCAGCCACGACCGCTATCTGATCGAGCGGGTCACCGACGAGGTGTACGGCATGTTCGGCGACGGCCGGTTGGTGCATCTGCCGGGTGGGGTCGACGAGTATCTGGCGCGGGTGGCGGCCGGGCCGGCCGGCGGCCGGGGCGGGACCGCCGCTGGTGGACCCGGCGGCGGGACCTCCGCCGGCCGACCCGGCGGCGAGACCGCCCCGACCAGTGCGGCGGTCCCGGCGGACGGGCTGTCCGCCGGTGAGGTCCGCGTGGCCCGCAAGGAGCTGGCCCGGCTGGAGCGGCAGGTCGGCAAGTTGGAGCAGCAGGAGGCGGCGTTGCACGACGAACTCGCCAGGCATGCCACCGACTTCGAGCGGGTCGCCGAGCTGGACGCCCGGTTGCGACAGGTGCAGGCGGAACGTGGCCGGGTCGAAGAGGAGTGGCTGGCCCTGGCCGAGCAGGTGAGCTAGCCGGCTGAGCCAGCCGGCGCGGGGGCGGGTGAGCCAGACCGCGTGGACCCAACCCACCGGAGGCGCGTCGTGGGCGGTAGGTGAGAATACCGGAGACCAGCTCACGTCCGGCGTTGGAGACACCCCCATGGCGCACACCCCCGTCAACCACCCCGCCCGGCCGATCTATCGGGCGATCGCCGCGATCACCGGCCTCTACCTGGTCGTCTTCGGCATCCTGGGGATTGTCGGGACCGGTGGAGAGGATCCCTTCACCCAGGAGGAGATCCGGGTGCTGGGGCAGGGGGCCAACCTGGCGTTCGCCGTACTCAGTCTGGTGCTCGGGGTGGTGATCCTGGCCGGCGTCGGCATCGGCCGCAACGTCGACACCGCGATCAACAAGATCCTGGGGTACGGCCTGATGGCGCTGAGCCTGGCCGAGTTGGCGGTGCTGCGGACCGACGCCAACGTCCTCAACTTCACCGTCGCCACCTGCGTGGTGATGATGATCATCGGCTTGGTGCTGTTGACGGCCGGGATGTACGGCAAGGCCGGCACCGAGGAGGAAGCCAAGGCCTGGCAGGACGGCCGCCTGCTGCTCTGATCGGGTCCTCCCGCTGCCGCCCGCGCGCCGCGTACTCGCCCGCGCGCCGCGTACTCGCCGGTTTTCCTGCGGCTGGGCCCCCGACCGGCGACAATCGCAGGGACGCGCCCGCGAAGCTGTCGCGGGCCGGGTACGCCGCCTGGAGCAGTGATGGCTCACATCCCGGTCAATCATCCGCTACGACCGGTCTACCGGACGATCGCCGGGCTGACCGGGCTCTACATTCTGGTATTCGGCATCGCCGGGGTCCTCGCTACCTGGGGAGACCCGCTGTTCGCCCGGGACGACGTCTGGGTGCTCGGGCTGCGGACCAACCTGGCGTTCGCGTTGTCCTCGGTCCTGTACGGCGGGCTGATCCTGATCGGGGCGATCGCCGGCGGACGGTACGGGCACCTGGCCAATCTGACCATCGCGGTGGTCTTCATGGTCACCGGCCTGCTGATGATGGCGGTCCTGCGGACCTCGGCCAACGTCCTGAACTTCTCCATGTCCACGGTCGTCGTGTCGCTGATCTTCGGAATGATCTTCCTGGCCACCGGCCTGTACGACAAGGTCGGCCCGGCGGAGGAGGCTGACACACAGGACCCGTACGCCCGCGACGGGGCACCCGTCCCGGGCCGGCACCGCGACAGCAGCCGTACCAGCACCTGAGCCGTGCTGGTGCGGCCGCGTACGGGTCAGCGACCGCGAGCGCGACCGCGGCGGCGGGTGAGCAGAATAGGTTTCGCCTCCAGATGCGACAACCCGTTCCACGCCAGGTTGACCAGGTGCGCCGCGACGGTCTCCTTGCGTGGTTTGCGTACCTCCAGCCACCATCTACCGGTCAACGCGACCATGCCGACCAGGGCCTGCGAGTACAGCTCGGCGAGTTTGGGATCGTAGCCCCGGCTCTTGAACTCGGCCCCCAGGATGTGCTCCACCTGGTGGGCGACGTCGTTGAGCACGCTGGAGAAGTTGCCGGTGGCCGACAGCGGCGGCGATTCCCGGACCAGCACCCGGAAGCCGTCGGTTTCCGCTTCGATGTAGTCGAGCAGCGCGAGGGCGGCCTGCTCGAGTAGCTCCCGGGGGTGACCGGCGGTCAGCGCGGTGGTGATGCGGTCCAGCAGGGCGCGAACCTCACGGTCCACCACCACCGCGTAGAGACCCTCCTTGCCGCCGAAGTGCTCGTACACGACGGGTTTGGAGACCTTGGCGCGGGAGGCGACCTCTTCGATGGAGGTGGCGTCGAACCCGCGTACGGCGAAGAGTTGTCGACCGATGACGATCAGCTGCTCGCGCCGCTGCGCGGCGGACATCCGTACCCGGGAACTCGGCTTCGCCGGCACCGCCGCCGGTCGTGGCGGCGGTGCCGGCGGCGATGCTGGTGTCGACGGGGTGGCTGCGGCGCGCGAGCCGTCACCGTTTGTGATCGGATGCTCAGTCACTCGGCCCATCCTGCCAGTGCGGGGCCACGGCGCGGGTGCCCGGCACCGACCCGATCAGGCCCCGGTGGCCGGGTTGATGCGCTTGGCGGCGATGCGTTCCGGCTTCGGCCAGCGGACGTTCGACGCGGCACCGGACTTTTCCAGCAGCCAGATCACCCGGGCGGAGATGTCGATCTGACCGCGCAACACGCCGTGGCGGGCGCAGGTCGGATCGGCGTGGTGCAGGTTGTGCCAGCTCTCCCCGAAGGAGAGGATGGCCAGCGGCCAGAAGTTGGACGCCTTGTCGCCTTGACGGACCTCGAAGGGGCGCTCACCGTAGACGTGGCAGACGGAGTTGATCGACCAGGTGATGTGGTGCAGCAGCGCGACCCGGACCAGACCGGCCCAGAAGAACGCGGTCAGCGCGCCCTGCCAGGACCAGGTGACCAGTCCGCCGATCGCGGCGGGGGACAGCATCGTCACGACGACCAGCAGCGGGAAGAGCTTGTCGATCCGCCGGATGTCCTTGTCGGCGAGCAGGTCCGGGGTGAAGCGTTCCTGGTTTGTCATGTCACGGTGGAACAGCCAGCCCATGTGGGCGTAGAACAGACCTTTGGTCAGGCCCCAGACGCTGGGGCCGAACCGCCACGGGGAGTGCGGGTCGCCCTCGACGTCGGAGAAGGCGTGGTGTCGTCGGTGATCGGCGACCCACTGGATGATGTTGCCTTCGATCGCCAACGACCCGGCGAGCGCCAACGCGATCCGCAGCCACCGCTTCGCCTTGAACGAGCCGTGCGTGAAGTAGCGGTGGAAGCCGACGGTGATGCCCAGCCCGGCGACCACGTAGAAGACCAGCCCGATGATCACGTCGGACCAGCCGAGCCAGCCGCCCCAGGCGACCGGAACAGCGGCGATCACCGCCAGGAAGGGGATGATCACGAAGGCCCCGAGGGCGATCAGGACGCCGACGGACTGCTTGCCGACGGTCAGGGGTTTGGGGGCGGGGCCGGCGGTGGCCGGTGGCGGCTCGAGAAGGGCGGTGGACATGGCACCTCACAGCGGTGACGGTTCGACCGCGTGCGCCGGGGCGTTCGAGCCGTTGCGGCGGCCAGCGGTGAAGATCGGAAACTTACGCCTACGTCACCGTAACCTACGGAGCCGTAGTTTTCTACGGTAGCGGTACCAGGACCGATCCAGATCACGATGACGACCAGCAACGCGCGGCCGTCGACGCGGCGTGGGCCGGTACCCGCCCTGCGGACGGCCTGTCGCCGTCGGCGCGGCATGGGCGGGCGGCCCGGTCGGCGGTGGCACGCTAGGCTGTCCGGTAGCACGATCGGCCGTGGTGTAATTGGCAACACCTCGGGTTTTGGTCCCGATATTCTAGGTTCGAGTCCTAGCGGCCGAGCTTCCCATGGCACTCAGCCTCGCTGTGCTGACGCTGAGTGCCATCCGTGGTCAAGCCAACGTGTGCCGCTGTCCTGACGGGAGTTTGTCGTGACCCAGCCCCGGTCCCGCACGGTGGTCGTCCTGGCCGCCGGCGAGGGCAAGCGGATGAAGTCGGATCTGCCCAAGGTGTTGCATCCGCTGCTCGGCCGGACCCTGGTCGGGCACGTGCTGACCGCCGCCCGCGCGACGGGCGCGGACCGGAGTCTCGTCGTGGTCGGTCACCGGGCGGACCTGGTCACCGCCCACCTGTCGGAGATCGCCCCGGACGCCGTCCCGGTGCTGCAGGCCGAACAGCACGGAACCGGACACGCCGTACGCCTGACGATGGCCGCGGTACCCGACGTGACCGGCACGGTCGTGGTGCTCAACGGTGACGTACCCCTGCTGCGCCCGGAGACGGTCGCCGACCTGATCGCCACCCACGAGGCCGCCGACGCGGCGGCGACGGTCCTGACGGCGGAGGTGACCGACCCCACCGGTCTGGGGCGGATCGTGCGCACCCCGTCCGGGGCGCTGGAACGCATCGTCGAGGAACGGGACGCCAGCCCGCAGCAGCGGGCGATTCGTGAGATCAACGCCGGCATCTACGCCTTCGACGCCGCTGGTCTGCGCGACGCCCTGGGCAAGCTCTCCACCGACAACGACCAGGGCGAGGAGTACCTGACCGACGCGGTCGGCCTGCTCGCGGCGGCTGGTGCGCCGGTCGGAACGTACGTCGCCGCCGACGTCACCGAGACGCTCGGCTGCAACGACCGGGTGGAGTTGGCGCGGCTGCGCCGGTTGCTCGCCGACCGGGTCAACGAGGCCTGGATGCGCAGTGGAGTGAGCATCCTGGATCCGGCGACGACCTGGATCGACGTAACGGTCGAGGTGGCCCGGGACGCGGTGATCGACCAGAACACCCAACTGCGGGGGGCGACCACGATCGATGCCGGGGCGATCATCGGGCCCGACGTCACGCTGATCGACACCGTGGTCGGCGCGGGCGCGACCGTGCTGCGCTCCCACGCCAAGCAGGCGCGCGTCGGGGCCGGCGCGAGCGTCGGTCCGTACGCCTATCTGCGTCCGGAGGCCGACCTGCACGACCGGGCCAAGGTCGGCACCTTCGTCGAGGTCAAGAAGTCGCAGATCGGTCCGGGTGCGAAGGTGCCACATCTGAGCTACGTCGGCGACGCCACGATCGGCGCGGACGCCAACATCGGCGCGGCGACCATCTTCGTCAACTACGACGGGGTCGCCAAGCACCACACCACCGTCGGGGAGGCCGCCTTCGTCGGCTGCGACAGCAGCCTCATCGCGCCGGTGGAGATCGGGGCGGGGGCGTACGTGGCGGCCGGCAGCGCGGTCACCGGCGAGGTCCCGCCGGGCGCTCTGGCGGTGACCCGTGCCCCGCTGCGCGTCGTCGACGGCTGGGTGCGGTCCCGGCGGGCCGGGACGAAATCGGCGGAGGCGGCCCGGCGGGCCACCACCGAGCCGCCGGGCGCCACTGGGCAGCCGGGCGCCGACCAACCGGCCACCACCGAGCCGCCGGGCGCCGAGCCATCGGGCGTAGCCGAGCCGCCGGGCGCCGAGTAGCTGGCCGCCAGCCGGCCAGGGTCGGGTCCTCGTCGTCCGGCGTCGCCGGCGGCTGGTGAGGCTGCCCACGATGGCGGTGCTGTTGCGGTGCATCGGGGATACTGCGACTGACTAGTCCGCCGGTGCCATCCGTCCTGGTCGGCACCCGCGTTTCACCGCTTGACGGGAGCAGACGTCTCGATGGGTAGCATCGTCGCCGAGAACCGTAAGAGCCTCATGCTTTTCTCCGGCCGGGGATTCCCCGAGCTGGCCAACCAGATCGGTGAGGTGCTCGGCGTCGCGCCCACCCCGACCGACTCGTACGAATTCGCCAACGGCGAGATCTTCGTTCGGTTCAAGGAGTCTGTCCGTGGCTCGGACGCGTTCGTCGTCCAGTCGGTCACCCACGGGGTCAACCGGTGGATGATGGAAACGCTGATCATGGTCGACGCGCTCAAGCGCGGGTCGGCCAAGCGGATCACCGTCGTGCTGCCGTTCTACCCGTACGCCCGGCAGGACAAGAAGCACCGTGGCCGGGAGCCGATCTCGGCCCGGCTGATCGCCGACCTGCTGCGGACGGCCGGTGCCCACCGGATCCTCACCGTCGATCTGCACACCGCCCAGATCCAGGGGTTCTTCGACGGCCCGGTCGACCACCTGTTCGCCATGGACATTCTGGCCCGCTACGTCGAGGAGCGGTTCGCGGGCCGGCCGATGACCGTGGTCGCCCCCGACTCCGGTCGGGTACGGGTGGCCGAGCGCTGGACCGACCGGCTCGGCGGCTGCCCGCTCGCCTTCATCCACAAGACCCGGGATCCGGCGAAGCCCAACCAGGTGGTGGCCAACCGGGTGGTCGGGGACGTCGAAGGCCGGGTCTGTCTGATCGTGGACGACATGATCGACACCGGGGGCACGATCTACAAGGCGTCGGAGATCCTGCACGAGGCCGGTGCCTCCGACATCGCCGTCGCGGCGACCCACGCCCTGCTGTCCGACCCGGCTACCGAGCGGCTCAAGAACAGCCGGATCAGTGAGGTCGTGGTGACCAACACGCTGCCGTTGCCGCCCGAGAAGCGCCTGGACAAGCTGACGGTGCTCTCCATCGCGCCGCTGCTCGCCCGGGCGATCCACGAGGTGTTCGACGACGGTTCGGTGACCACTCTGTTCGGTGGGTTGAGCTGAACCTCGCCCGGCCGGCGGTGGGTGTCGAGCCGGTCGCCGGCCGTGGCGGCGGCGCGCGAGGGCGGTTGACCGGGTACTGGGTGAACCACCGTCGCAGCCTCGGGTAGACTAGTGCGGTTGCCACGGCGAGGGTGCCCTGCGGGCCGCTGCTGACGAAGCGCTGCCGCGAGGAAGCACCGTGATCGACGCGGTGCTCCGGGCACTGCTTTCGGATGAGAGCGCCCAGCGTGCCCCTTCGCCCGGCACCGCCGACATCATGTCCGGCTCTTCGGGGCCGGATCAGGTTTGCCCCCCGCACGCACTGCCGAAATCCAGGAGTACTCCCGTGTCCGAGGTAAAGATCAGCGCCGAGCCCCGCACCGAGTTCGGCAAGGGTGGTGCCCGCCGTACCCGCCGGGCCGGCAAGGTGCCCGCCGTGCTGTACGGCCACGGCGAGAAGCCCAAGCACATCGCGCTGCCCGCCCGCGAGTTCGCCGCCGCGATCCGCCATGGTGGCGCCAACCAGCTCTTCGCGATCGACATCGCCGACGGCACCCAGGCTCTGGCGCTGCCCAAGGCGATTCAGCGTGACCCGATCAAGGACACCTTCGAGCACGTCGACCTGCTGCTGGTACGCCGGGGCGAGAAGGTCACCGTGGACGTACCGGTCCAGCTGACCGGTGAGGCGGCCCGCGACACCCTGGTGATGCACGAGCACGACACCCTCTCGGTGAGTGCCGACGCGACCCGGTTGCCGGAGCATCTGGAGGCCTCGATCGAGGGTCTGCAGGCCGGCTCGCACGTGACCGCCGGTGACGTCAAGCTGCCGAGCGGCGTCGAGCTCGCCGTCGACCCGGAGACGGTGCTCGTGGTGATCACCGGCGCGCCGACCGCCGAGCAGCTTGAGGCCGAGGCCGGCGAGGCCGGCGAGGCCGGCGAGGCCGAGGAGTCGACCGAGGCGGCCGGCGAGGCTGGCGAGGCCGAGGCGGCGACCGCGGAAGCACCCGTCGAGCAGCCGGCTCAGGCCTGAGCCCGACCTGCCGTCGCGCGATCTGGGCGTCCCGTCGCTGGCCTGGCCGGCGCGGTGACGCCTTGATCCGTTTCGGGTGGTCCTGATCCTCTGCGGGAGGTGTGGTGGACGCGGCGCCCTGGCTGGTCGTCGGTCTCGGCAACCCCGGCAAGGAGTACGCCAGAAATCGGCATAATGTCGGTTTTATGGTGGCCGATCTGCTCGCCGGTCGGCTCGGCGTACGGATGGGTCGGCACCGTCGGGCCGCCGCCGAGGCGGGCGAGGGACACCTCGGTCCGGGCGGCCCCAGACTGGTCCTCGCCAAGCCGATGACCTTCATGAACCTGTCCGGCGGGCCGGTCGTCGCGTTGGCCAGGTTCTACAAGATCCCGGTCGAGCAGGTCGTCGCGGTGCATGACGAACTGGACATCGAGTACGGCCGGCTGCGGGCGAAGCAGGGCGGCGGCGAGGGCGGCCACAACGGTCTGCGCTCGATGTCGCGATCGCTGGGTAGCAAGGAATATCTCCGGGTCAGATTCGGCATCGGCCGTCCGCCCGGCCGCCAGGATCCGGCTGATTACGTATTGTCGGAATTCTCGGCAACCGAACGCAAAGAACTCGACTACCTGGTCGATCGTGCCGCTGACCTGGTCGAAGCGGTGATCTCCCGGGGACTCGAGTGGGCGCAGAACCACTACCACAGCACCTGAACAGGCGGCTGTCCGTTACATCTGGGACAGCTGGATCGTGAACCGGGCAGCGCCTGCCCGTATTTTCGACAGGGACCCGATCCTCGGGGCAGGCAGGAGAGGAGCCAGATGAGCACGCCACCGGTAACCGACGCCGCATTCGCCCGCTGGCTCGCCGGGCGCGCCGGCGAGTCGTTGTTGCGGGTCCGTGAGGAGCTGGGGCACGCCGATCCCGCCGCGCTGAAGGCCGCCGGGGACAAGGTCTCCCACGACCTGCTCCGCACCGACCTGGCACACTGGCGCCCGGCTGACGCGGTGCTGTCAGAGGAAGACGACGGGGCGCGCCAGGCGATCACCGACCCGGAGGGTGCCGACGCCGGGACGGGTCCGTCCCGGCTCACCGCCGACCGGGTGTGGATCATCGACCCGCTCGACGGCACCCGCGAGTTCTCCGAGCAGGGCCGGACCGACTGGGCGGTGCACGTGGCGCTCTGGTCGCGCAACGGCTCCACGGCGCACAAGCTGGTCGCCGGAGCGGTGGCGCTGCCGGCCCAGCACCGCACGATCAGCACCGAGCACCCGCCGCCGTACCCGCCGATGCCGACTCCGGGCCCGTCCGGCGGCGCTATCCGGATGGCCGCCAGCCGCAGCCGGCCGCCGGCCTTCGTCACCGCCCTCGCCGAGGAGATCGGTGCCGAGCTGGTGCCGATGGGTTCCGCCGGTGCCAAGATCGCCGCAGTGATCGCCGGGGACGCCGACGCCTACGTACACGCCGGCGGCCAGTACGAGTGGGACTCGGCCGCGCCGGTCGCCGTGGCGACCGCGACCGGGCTGCATGCCTCGCGGATCGACGGATCTCCGTTGTGTTACAACGAGGCCAATCCGCGGCTGCCAGATTTAGTGGTATGCCGACGAGATCTTGCCAGCAAACTGCTCGCAGCGTTGCGGCGGCATCTGCAGGTATCCTGACCTCTGATCTCCAGCTTGCCAACCGGAAAGGTCTGGTATTCGGATGACCAAGCTTCGGACGACCCCCAACCGGAGGTGGGTGCGATGAGTGGTGGTGCCACCGCTGCCTACCGCGTCTCCCACCTCGACGCGCTGGAGTCGGAGAGCATCTTCGTCATGCGCGAGGTCGTCGCCGAGCTGGAGCGGCCGGTGCTGCTCTTCTCCGGCGGCAAGGACTCGATCGTGATGCTGCGCCTGGCGCAGAAGGCGTTCGCCCCGGCCCGGATCCCGTTCCCGGTGATGCACGTCGACACCGGGCACAACTTCCAAGAGGTGCTCGACTACCGGGACCGCCGGGTCGACGAACTCGGCCTGCAACTGGTCGTCGCCAGCGTGCCGGAGGCCCTGGAGTCCGGCCTGGTCCGCGAGTCACCGGACGGCATGCGTAACCGCATCCAGACCCCGGTGCTGCTGGCCGCGGTCGAGAAGTACCGGTTCGACGCCCTGTTCGGCGGGGCCCGCCGCGACGAGGAGAAGGCCCGGGCCAAGGAGCGGGTCTTCTCGTTCCGCGACGAGTTCGGCCAGTGGGATCCCAAGAACCAGCGCCCCGAGCTGTGGTCGCTGTACAACGGACGCCACCACCCGGGCGAATCGATCCGGGTCTTCCCGCTGTCCAACTGGACCGAACTCGACGTCTGGCACTACATCGCCCGCGAGCAGATCGAACTGCCGTCGATCTATTTCGCCCACGAGCGCGAGGTTATCGAACGCGACGGCATGCTCTACGCCGTCAACGAGTTCATCCAGCCCCGCTCCGGCGAGACGCCGTTCATCGAGCAGGTTCGTTACCGTACGGTCGGCGACGCCTCCTGCACGGCGGCGGTCCGCTCCCCGGCGGACACCGTCGACAAGGTGATCGACGAGGTCGCCGCCACCCGGATCACCGAGCGCGGAGCGACCCGCGGCGACGACCGGGTCAGCGAGGCCGCCATGGAGGACCGCAAGCGGGAGGGCTACTTCTGATGACGGTGACGGCCGAGGCGACCGACGCCTCCACCAACCGGGCCATGGACCTGCTGCGGTTCGCCACCGCCGGCAGCGTCGACGACGGCAAGTCGACCCTGATCGGCCGACTGCTCTACGACACCAAGTCGCTCTTCACCGACCAGCTGGAAGCGGTCGAGGCGGTCAGCGCGGCCCGGGGCGACGAATACACCAACCTGGCGCTGCTCACCGACGGCCTGCGCGCCGAACGCGAGCAGGGCATCACCATCGACGTCGCCTACCGCTACTTCGCCACCCCCCGGCGCAAGTTCATCATCGCCGACACCCCGGGGCACATCCAGTACACCCGCAACATGGTCACCGGGGCCTCCACCGCCGACCTGGCGCTGATCCTGGTCGACGCCCGCAAGGGCCTGGTCGAGCAGTCCCGCCGGCACGCGTTCCTCTGTTCGCTGCTGCGGGTGCCGCACCTGGTGCTCTGCGTCAACAAGATGGACCTGGTCGACTGGGACCAGGCGGTCTTCGAGTCCATCGCCGACGAGTTCACCACCTTCGCCGCCAAGCTGGAGGCACCCGACCTGTCGGTGATTCCGATCTCCGCGCTGCACGGCGACAACATCGCCACCCGGTCGGAGAAGACCCCCTGGTACGAGGGCCCGTCGCTGCTGCACCACCTGGAACACGTCCACATCGCCTCGGACCGCAACCTGGTCGACGTGCGGTTCCCGGTGCAGTACGTGATCCGGCCGCAGTCGACCACGGTCACCGACTACCGGGGGTACGCCGGGCAGGTCGCTTCCGGGGTGCTCAAGCCGGGCGACGAGATCATGGTGCTGCCCTCCGGTCTGACCAGCACGATCGCCAGCATCGAGACCGCCGACGGCCCGGTCGCCGAGGCGTTCCCGCCGATGTCGGTGACCGTACGGCTCACCGACGAGCTGGACATCTCCCGGGGCGACCTGATCTGCCGGCCGCACAACGCGCCCACTCCGGCCCAGGACATCGAGGCGATGATCTGCTGGATGGACGAGGCCAATCCGCTGCGGGTCGGTGGCAAGTACGCGATCAAGCACACCACCCGGGGTGCCCGCGCCGTGGTCCGTGGCGTGCAGTACCGGCTCGACGTCAACACGTTGCACCGTGACGAGGCGGCCAGCGAGTTGGGTCTCAACGACATCGGCCGGGTCACGTTCCGGACCACGGTCCCGCTGCTCACCGACGAATACCGGCGCAACCGGACCACCGGCGGTTTCATCCTGATCGATGAGACGACCAACCGGACCGCCGCCGCCGGCATGATCATCGAAGCGGCCTGACCAGCCGTACGACCAGCGGGACCGGGGTCGGTCGGCGCGCACCTCGCGTCGACCGACCCCGGTTCCGACTCGTTCACCAGCGGCGGTAGGACTCGTTCACCAGCGGCGGTAGACCGGGGCCCGGCCGGCGGCCAGCGCCCCCAGCACGGTGACGATCCGCTCGCTGGACTGGTCGACCAGCAACGTCGGCACCATCAGCCGGGCACCCGGCGGCACCGCCGGATGCGGGGTCCGGGCGTCGATGAAGATCAGATCCTCGACCCAGGTACGCCGGACGTACACCGCCGACACCGCGTCCCACGGCAGCCACACCGGATTGGCCCGGAAGCTGCCGTTGGCCACCCAGACGCCGGTCCGGTCGGCGGCCAGCACCGGCCCGCGACCGGTGAACCGGCCGTGCCACATCGCCACCGCCACCGCCAACGCCGCCCCGATCAGCAGCGCCGGCCCACCGGCCAGCACCGCGGTCAGGAAACCGTTCGCCGCCAGTTCCACCGCGACCAGGTACGCCACCCCGGCCAGCGCACCCGCGCTCAGCAGCCAGCCGAGCGCCGCCACCCCGCCCGACCAGGCAAGAAACCGTCGCCCGTCGACCCGGACCAGAAATGGTGCGTCGACCGGCGACTGGTTGGTCAACTCCTGCACCACGGGCATCCTCTTCCGCACCGGGGGGAACGTGTCGCGGCGAGGTTAGTGGATCCGGTGGGCACCTGGCGACGGCAGGGCGGTGAAGCAGCGCGGCGCGGCGAATCCCTTGTCCGCGTACGAGGTGGCGACAGCGGCCGCGACCCGCTCGGCGGCGTCCACATCGACCAGTGCGAGGACGCAGCCACCGAAACCGCCGCCGGTCATCCGGGCGCCGTACGCCCCGGCGGTCAGGGCGGCGGTGACCGCGGTGTCCACCTCGGGCACGGTGATCTCGAAGTCGTCGCGCATCGAGGTGTGCGAGGCGGTCAACAGTGGACCGACATCCCGTATCCGGCCGGCGTTCAGCAGCGCGACGGTGTCGCGTACCCGCTGGTTCTCGGTGACCACGTGCCGGACCCGGCGGCGGACGGTGTCGTCGGGAAGCCGGTCCAGGGCGGCCGGCAGCGCGTCGACGGCGACGTCGCGCAGCGCCGGCACGCCGAGCGCGGCGGCGGCGGACTCGCAGGCGGTACGGCGGGCGGCGTACTCGCCGGAGACGTGCCGGTGCGGGGCGCGGGTGTCGACGACCAGCACCGCCAGGCCGACGGCGGCCAGGTCGAACGGGATCTGCTCGACGTCGAGGGTGCGGCAGTCCAGGAACAGCGCGTGCCCGGCCCGGCAGCGGATCGACGCCGACTGGTCCATGATCCCGCAGGGCACCCCGGCGTAGACGTTCTCGGCGCGTTGGGCCAGCGCGGGCCGGTCGTCGACCGGCAGCCGCGCCGCGTCGATGCCGGCGAGGTCGACCAGCGCGGTCAACACCGCCGCTTCCAGCGCGGCCGACGACGACAGGCCGGCGCCCAGCGGTACGTCCGAGGCGATCGCCAGCCGGGCGGACGGGATGTCGACGCCGGCTTCCCGCAGCGCCCAGATGACCCCCGCGACGTAGCTGCCCCAGCCGGTGACCCTGCCGGGCCGGGCCACGTCGGCCGGGCTGATCGTGATCGTCTCGTCGGACTGTTCGGACCAGACCGGCCAGCCGCTGACGTTCGCGGCCGGTCCGGGTCCGTCCGCCGGTCCGTCCGCTGGTCGGGCCACCGGTCCGGCCGCCACGACGGTACGGTGCGGCAGGGCGAACGGCAGCACGAAGCCGTCGTTGTAGTCGGTGTGTTCGCCGATCAGGTTGACCCGACCGGGGGCCGCCCAGTAGCCGGCCGGCGCTGCGCCGTACCGCTGCTGGAAACCGGCACCGGCGCGGTGCTCGACCGGCCCGACTGGCGCGACCGGCCCGTCGGCGGTCCCGGTCACCGCTGCTCCCGGCGGTGCGGCAGGAACGCCCAGGCGTCGGCGACCATCTCGGCGAGGGTCGGTTTCGCCGGCCGCCAACCCAGCTCGTCGTGGGCGAGGCGGGCCGAGGCGACCAGGGTCGCCGGATCTCCCGCCCGGCGCGGTGACATCTCCACCGGTACGGGTCGGCCGGTGACCGATCGGACCACCTCCACCACCTCCCGGTTGGAGAAACCGTTGCCGTTGCCCAGGTTGTAGATCCGGTGCTCCCCGGCGGTGGCGGCGTCGAGCGCCAACAGGTGGGCCCGGGCCAGGTCCTCGACGTGGATGTAGTCGCGCACGCAGGTGCCGTCCGGGGTCGGGTAGTCGTCGCCGAAGAGCTGCAGTTTGTCCCGGCGGCCGGCGGCGACCTCCAGCGCGATCGGGATCAGGTGGCTTTCCGGGTCGTGCCGTTCGCCCAGCGGCGGGCCGTCGGCGCGCAGGTAGGCGCCGGCCACGTTGAAGTAGCGCAGCGACACCGCCGCCAGCCCGTGGGCGGTCGCCTCGCCGGTGAGTGCCATGTCGACGGCGAGCTTCGTCGCACCGTACGGGTTGGTCGGGGCCTTGACGGCCCGTTCGGTGATCGGCAGTTCGGTGGGGTCGCCGTAGACGGCGGCGGTGGAGGAGAAGACGAAGCGGCGTACGCCGGCGGCGCGGGCCGCGTCGATCAGCGCGAGGGAGCCGACCACGTTGTTGTGCCAGTAGCGCTCGGGGTGGGCCACCGACTCGCCGGCGGCGATCAGCGCGGCGAAGTGCAGCACCGCGTCGAACCCGGCGTCCGCCGTCAGGACGTCGCCGGCCTGGTGCACGCTGGCCTGCACGAACGTCGCTTCCGGGGCGAGCGCCACCCGATGCCCGGTCCGGAGATCGTCGAGTACGACGACCTCGTGTCCGGCGTCGATCAGTAGTCGGGTGACTACGCTACCGATGTAGCCGGCGCCTCCGGTGACCAGGAGCTTCACGATCGGTATCCCTTCGTGGAACGACTCGACCTGCATTCCATCATATTCGGCCATGATTCAACAGAGTCGAACATCTGTGGCCGGGTGCGCCCGCAGGGCACGGCCGGGTCGGACCGGCAGCGTACCGCCGGGTCGGATCCGGCCGGACGACCACCGGCCGTTGCTGTCAGAATTGACGACATGTCCGAGCTCGCCTCCCGCCCCCGGGTGCTCTCCGGTATCCAGCCCACCGCCGACTCGTTCCACCTCGGCAACTACCTCGGTGCGGTGCGCAACTGGGTGGCGATGCAGGACAGCCACGACACCTTCTACTGCGTCGTCGACCTGCACGCCATCACCGCCGGACACGATCCGGCCGTGCTGCGTCAGCGGACCCGGGTCGCCACCGCGCAACTGCTCGCCGCCGGTCTCGACCCGGACCGATGCACGCTGTTCGTGCAGTCGCAGGTCCCGCAGCACGCCCAGCTGAGCTGGGTGCTGAGCTGCATCACCGGCTTCGGTGAGGCGAGCCGGATGACCCAGTTCAAGGACAAGTCGGTCAAGCAGGGCGCCGACCGGTCCAGCGTCGGGCTGTTCACCTACCCGATACTGCAGGCCGCCGACATCCTGCTCTACCAGGCCGACGCGGTGCCGGTCGGCGAGGACCAACGCCAGCACCTCGAACTCACCCGCGACCTGGCCCAGCGGTTCAACACCCGGTTCGGGGCCACCTTCACGGTGCCCGCGCCGTACATCGTGCGGGAAACCGCCAAGATCCTCGACCTGCAGGACCCGACCGCCAAGATGTCCAAGTCAGCGTCGTCGCCGGCCGGCATCATCGACCTGCTCGAAGATCCGGCCCGGTCGGCGAAGAAGATCCGCTCGGCGGTCACCGACACCGGCCGGGAGATCCTCTTCGATCCGGAGACCAAGCCCGGCGTCAGTAACCTGCTCACCATCTACGCCGCGCTGACCGACCGGACGCTCGACGACCTCGTCGAGGCCTACGCCGGCAAGGGCTACGGCGACCTGAAGAAGGACCTGGCCGAGGTGGTTACCAGCTTCGTCCGGCCGATCCAGGAACGCACCAACGGCTACCTCGACGACCCGGCCCAGCTCGACAAGATGCTGGCCATCGGCGCCGAGAAGGCCCGTACGGTGGCCGCCGCCACCCTGGCGGCCGTCTACGACCGGGTCGGCTTCCTGCCGCCGGCGGGGGACCGCTGAGCGTGGCGGCCGGGGGACCGCCGAGCGTGGCGGCGGCGATCGGGCCGGCCCCGGCGCCCGGGTGGGTGCGGATCGGTGTCGCCGTCGACGTCCCGCAGCCCTGGGGCGAACTGCTGACCCGCCGCCGGGCCGAGGCCGGTGATCCCGCCGCCCAGTACTTCCCCGCGCACGTGACGTTGCTCAGCCCGACCGACATCGTGGCCGACCGACTGCCGCAGGTGGAGGCACACCTGGCCGCCGTGGCCGCCACCCACCCGCCGTACCTGCTGCAGCTGTGCGGCACCGGGACGTTCCGGCCGATCACCGAGGTGGTCTTCGTCGCGGTGGCCGCCGGGTTCACCGAGTGCCAGATGCTGGCCTCGGCGATCCGCGCGGCGCGGGAGCTGACCTTGGAGACCCGCTACGGCTACCACCCGCACGTCACGGTCGCCCAGGACGTGTCCGCCGCCGCGCTCGACAAGGTCTACGACGACCTGGCCGGCTTCGAGGCCCGGTTCGACGTCGCCGCCTTCACCCTCTTTTCGCACACCGGTGTGGGTCGTTGGCGCCCCCGGCGCGAGTTCGCCCTGACCGGCCGATCGGCTGGCCGGCCGATCGGCTGACCGGCTGCCCGGCTGCCCGGACGGCCGGCTGCCCGGACGGCCGGACGGCCACGTCGGCAGGCCGGCGCGGCGGGTGCTGCCGTGGGCGAGCCGGATGCATCAGGATGACCGCGTGAACTACTTCGACCGGGCCGTCTCCGGCGTCCAACGCGTGTCGACCCGAGCCCGACGGCGGTATCCCCGGTTCGACCACCTCTGGCGGGCCGGTGAACGCTACAACGACGTGCTCGGCGGGCGGCTGGCGGCGGCGATCGCCTACTACGGCTTCTTCGCGGTCTTCGCCCTCGGCCTGGTCGCCTACTGGGTCTTCGGCGCGGTGGTGGAAGGCAACGCGGAGATCAGCGAGGCGGTCAGCGACTTCCTCCTGCAGAACCTGCCCTTCCTCGACCTGCAGCAGATCCAGGACAACAGCGGCCGGGTCGGGGTGATCGGTCTGGTCCTGCTCGCCCTCACCGGGATCGGCTGGGTGGAGGCGATCCGCTCCTCCCAGCGCCTGCTCTACCGACTCGACCAGCAGCCGGGCTACCTGGGGCTGCGCCAACTCGTCGACCTCGCCGTACTCGTCGGGGTCTTCGTCCTGCTCGGGATCTCGGTCGGCGCGGTCGACGCCCTGCGGTCGTTGCTCGGCTGGCTGCTCGGGGAGGGTTCGGTAGCCGCCGCCGTGGCCAGTGTGCTGCTCGCTGTCGTGATCAACATGGTGCTCGCGTCGGCGCTGCTGATCGCCGTACCCCGGTTGCGGATGCCGGCCCGGCGGCTGGTGACCCCGATCATCGGGGTGGCGGTCGGGATCACCGTGCTCAACACCGTCGGCCGGTTCTACGTGGGCCGGTTCGAGCGCAATCCGGCGTACACGGTGGTGGCCGGTGCCGTCGGTCTGCTCATCTACCTCTACCTGCTCAACCAGTTGCTGTTGTTCGGCGCGGCGCTGGCGGCGACCAGTCGGCACGGCCGGGTGATCGACCTCGCCCGACGGGCACCGGCCATCGCGGTCGAGCCTCCGGCGCGGGCCGCCGTGCCCCCGGGGACCGCGCCCCCGGGGACCGCGCCCCCGGGGACCGCGCCCCGGGCAGAGACCGCACCCCCGCCAGATGGGGTGAATAACGCGAAAGACGTGAAACGGTCGCGCGACGCGGCGATGATCGGTCGGGTGGGGGCACTAGTGACGCTGGAGCTGCCGGACGATTCACCGGCACACACCATGCCGTGGATCATCACCTTCGGTCCGCTCGGCGAGCAGGACGGCCAGTGGGAACCGGTGGTGTGCGGGCCGTACGAGCGGGCGCACGCCCTGGCGCTGGCCGAGACGGTCGTCGCCGACGAGGAACTGATGGCCGTGGTCGAACCACTGCTGACCCTGGTCACCGTCGACGAGATCCGGGCCGAGATCGCCGCCACCCAGGCCGCCGGGGAGGACGACGCCACCGACTACGGCGGCTACGAGGACCTGGTCGGTGACGCCGACGACGAACCGGAACAACGACACGTCGAACCCTCGCCGCCGCCGTCACCCGACGAGGTACGGGCCGGCATGGCCCGGATCGCCGCCATCCTCACCGCCGAAAGCTGACCGTACGCCCGGAAAACCGGCTCGCAGTGTCGGCACCGTTTCGCGCCGTTCCGCGCGGCGGTGCCCCGGGACCGTCAACACGGTTCCGGGGCACCATCACCACCTTCGCCCCCCACCACAAGGGGTTCCACTGCCTAGTCGCCCGGCGGCGCTGCCCGCTCGACGAACGACCAGGATCTGGTTCTGGGATACCCGGCTCAGGCCGGGGTAAACCAGGCCGCCGCGTCGATCGGCAGGACGGGCACCCCGTCCGGCCCGGTCGACACCGGCGCGCTGGCGAGCAGCACCGTGCCGTACCCGCCGACGGCGACCTCGGCGCCGCTGAGGTTGACCACACAGATCAGCGCGTCCGCGCCACTATCGCCATCGCGTTTGAACGCCAGCACGCCCGGCCCGGCCTCCAGCCAGGTCAGCCCGGTGCCGTCGCCGGCCGGGGCCTCCCGCAGCGCCGGGTGCTCGGCCCGGATCGCCAGGGCCCGCCGGTACAGCTCCAACGTCGAGGCCGGGTCGCCGGCCTGGGCCTGCGCGGTCAGCGGCGCCCAGTCGGCCGGGGCCGGCAGCCAGGATTCGACCGACCCGGCCGGCCCGAAACCGTACGGCGGATTGTCGCCGCTCCACGGCAGCGGCACCCGGCAGCCGTCGCGGCTGCGCCCGGTCCGGCTGAACGCCGGGTCCTGCCGCAGGTGGTCGGGCAGGTCGAGAACCTCGGGCAGGCCCAGTTCCTCACCCTGGTAGAGGTAGGTGCTGCCGGGCAGGGCGAACATCAGCAGCGCGGCGGCGCGGGCCCGGCGCAGCCCGACCTCGCCGTCGCCGTACCGGGTGACGTGGCGCTGCTTGTCGTGGTTGGACAGCACCCAGGTGGTCGGCGCGCCGACGATCGTCGCCTCGGCGAGCGCGCTGTCGATCACCTTGTGGAACGAGTCGGCCGACCAGGTGGCGTCGAGGAAGTCGAAGTTGAACGCCTGGTGCAGCTCGTCCTGGCCGATGTAGCGGGCCAGCCGCTGCGGGGTCTCCGCCCAGGCTTCGGCGACCGCCATCCGCCCGCCCGGGTAGCTGTCCAGGATCGGCCGCCAGGCGCGGTAGATGTCGTGCACCTCGTCCTGGTCGAAGTAGGGCAGCCGGCCCTTGCCGAGCAGTTCGATCTGCCGGCGGCCGGTGGTGGCCGAGGTCCAGCCGATGTCCGGCAGCCCGTCGGCCTTGATCATCCCGTGGGCGACGTCGATGCGGAACCCGTCGACGCCCCGGTCCAGCCAGAACCGCAGGATCTGCTCGAACTCGGCGCGCACCTCCGGGTGCCGCCAGTTGAGGTCGGGCTGGGCCGGGTCGAACAGGTGCAGGTACCACTGGCCGTCGGGCAGCCGGGTCCAGGCCGGCCCGCCGAAGATCGACTCCCAGTCGTTCGGCGGCTCTTCGCCATTGTCGCCACGGCCGTCGCGGAAGATGTACCGGTCCCGCTCCGCCGATCCGGGCGCGGCGGCGAGCGCCGCGACGAACCACGGGTGTACGTCGGACGTGTGGTTCGGCACGATGTCGACGATGATCCGCAGGCCGAGCGCGTGCGCGTCGGTGATCATCTCGTCGAAGTCGGTGAGGTCGCCGAACATCGGGTCGACCTCGCGGTAGTCGGCGACGTCGTAGCCGCCGTCGATCATCGGGGAGCGGTAGAACGGGGTCAGCCAGAGCGCGTCGACGCCAAGCTTCCGCAGGTACGGCAGGCGGCTGCGGATGCCCTGCAGGTCACCGACGCCGTCGCCGTCGGAGTCGGCGAAGCTGCGCACGTACACCTGGTAGACGGCGGCGGTGCGCCACCAGTCGTCGCGCGCGGTGCGGGGCGCGGCCTGGGCAGGATCGATCGTCACGGGTTCCCCGTCCTGTCGGTGCGATGCTGGCTCTGCTCCGAGCATGCCTGCCGGTTCTTGCAAGAGTCAAGCAACCCTTGCGCAAGCTCTCAGCTGGCGGGCGCGGCCGCTGCGGCGGCGAGGTGGGTTACCTGCGGGGCGATGCCGGTGGAGCCACGGGCCACCAGCTCGGGGCGGAACACGTACTCCGAGTTGGGGGCGGCGTGCCCGTTGATCTCGTCGACCAGTGCTCGGACCGCCGCCACCGCCATCGCGATCACCGGCTGGCGCAGCGTGGTCAGCGGCGGATCGGTGAACGCCATCAGCGCCGAGTCGTCGTAGCCGACCACCGACACGTCACCCGGCACCGACAGGCCACGCTGGCGGGCGGCCCGGATCGCGCCGAGCGCCATCAGGTCGGAGCCGCAGGTGATGCCGGTGACACCCTTGTCCAGCAACCGGTTCGCCGCCGCCTTTCCACCCTCCACACCAAACAGTGACAGGGCGGTCAGCTCGTCCATCTCGGCGTCGCTGGCACCGACCAGCCGCCGCATCGCCGCCCGGAAGCCGGCCAGTTTGCGCTGCACCGGCAGGAACCGGTCCGGGCCGGTGATCAGCCCGATCCGCCGGTGGCCGAGGGCGACGAGATGCTCGACGGCCAGCTCGCCGGCTTCCCGGTCGTCGCAGGAGACAAACGGCGCTTCGATGCCTTCGGCGTACCCGTTGATCAGCACGATCGGCAGCGGCCGGGCGATCAGTTTGCGGTAGCGCTCGTGGTCGGCGGCGGTGTCGGCGTGCAGGCCGGAGACGAAGACGATGCCGGCGACCTGGCGGTCCAGCAGCATCTCCACGTACTCGTCCTCGGTGACGCCGCCGGGGGTCTGGGTGCAGAGCACCGGGGTGTAGCCGGACTGGGCCAAAGCCGACTCGATGGTCTGCGCGAACGCCGGGAAGATCGGGTTGTCCAGCTCCGGTACGACCAGGCCGACCAGGCCGGCGCTGCGTTTGCGCAGCCGGGCGGGGCGTTCGTAGCCGAGGACGTCGAGCGCGGTCAGCACCGCCTGGCGGGTTTCGGCTGCCACTCCGGGGCGGTCGTTGAGCACCCGGGACACCGTGGCCTCGCTGACGTCGGCCTGGCGGGCGATGTCGGACAGTCGTGCGCGCATGGCGTTCACGGTAGCGCACCGGCAAGTTCTTGCGACGGTGCCTGCAAGCCCTTCCATTGCTTGCAACACCTTGCTAACGTCCCGGCAACACGCGACGAAAACCGTGCCGGGCACACGGCACCATACTGCAATAACTTCCACGACAGGAGTCCCGATGCGCGTCCGTACCACGTCGGTGGCCGCCGGGCTGGCCGCCGCGCTCGCGCTGGCCGCCGCCGGCTGCGGCAGCAGCGACGGCGAACCCGCCACCACCGACAGCCCCGACGCCGCCGCCGGCGGCACCCTGGTCATCTGGGCCGACGACAAGCGCAGCGCCGCCCTCGCCCCGTTCGCCGAGAAGTTCGGCGCCGACAACGGCGTCACCGTCGAGGTCCAGGCGATCAGCAAGGACCAGCAGACCACCTTCGTCACCGCGTCGCAGCAGGGCAGCGGCCCGGACGTGATGGTCGGCGCGCACGACTGGATCGGCAACCTGGTGCAGAACGGTGCCATCGAGCCGGTCCAGCTCACCGCCGACCAGACCGCCGGCTTCGCCGACGTCGCCATCCAAGCCGTCACCTTCAACGGCCAGGTCTACGGCGTCCCGTACGCGATGGAGAACGTCGCCCTGATCCGCAACACCGCGCTCGCCCCCGACGCCCCGGCCACCATCGAGGAGCTCGTCGCCACCGGCGAGCAGCTCAAGGCCGACGGCAAGGTGTCGGAGATCCTCTGCCTGCAGGTCGGCCAGAACGGCGACGCCTACCACCTGTACCCGCTCTACACCTCGGCCGGCGGCAGCCTGTTCGGCACCACAGCCGAAGGCGACTACGACCCGACCCAACTCGGCGTCGGCACGCCCGAGTCGATCGCCGCGTTCGAGAAGATCGCCACGCTGGGCGAGAAGGGCAAAGGCGCGCTGAAGCGCTCCATCACCCCGGAGAACTCGATCGCCACCTTCACCAGCGGCAAGTGCGCCTTCCTGGTCTCCGGGCCGTGGGCGATCACCGACGCCAAGGGCGCGAACATCGCGTACGACATCAGCCCGGTCCCCGGCTTCGCCGGCGGTGCACCGGCGCAGCCGTTCGTCGGCGTGCAAACGTTCTACGTCGCGGCCAAGGGCGAGAACAAGGCGTTGGCGCAGGAGTTCGTCGCCAACTACACCACCCAGACCGAGCTGGCCGTCGCCCTCTACGAGGCCGAGCCGCGCCCGCCGGCGCTGACCGCCGCCCTCGACCAGGTGGCCGGGGCCGACCCGGATCTGGCGAAGTTCCAGCAGGCCGGGCAGGGCGGCGCGGTGCTGCCGGCGATCCCCGAGATGGCCGCCATCTGGGACCCGTTCGGCAAGGCCGAAGCCGCGATCATCGGCGGTGCCGACGTGGCGAGCACGATCACCGCCGCTGGTCAGACGATCGCCGAACAGATCAAGTAATGCGCGACACCGGAGCCGGCGGTCTGCTGGCCAAGGCGCTGCTGCTCGGCCTGGTCGCGGCGATCGCGATCTGGGCGGCGTTCCCGCTGATCGACGCCGAGGCGTGGGCCGGGCTCGGCATCCTGGTCGCCACGACCGCCGGCATCGGCTACCTCTACCTGGGCCGGCGGCACGTGCCGGCGAAGTACCTGATCCCCGGCACCCTGTTCCTGATCGCCTTCCAGATCTTCCCGGTGCTCTACACCGCCTCCACCGCGTTCACCAACTTTGGCGACGGACACCGGGGCAGCAAGGCTGAGGCGATCGCGGCCATCCAGGCCACGTCGGTGGTCCAGGTCCCAGGATCCATCGAGTACGCGATGACCGTCGCCACGGTCGGCGACCCGGCCACCGGTGATCTGGTGCTGCTGGTCGTCGACCCGGCCGACGGGGTCGTCTACGCCGGGGACGAGGATGGGTTGACCGAGCTGCCGGCCGGTGACGTCACCGTCACCGACGCCGGCAAGGTCACGGCGGCCGACGGGTTCACGCTGCTCAACGCCGGTCAGGCCAGCGCCCGCAGCCAGGAGATCACCGACCTGGCGGTGCCGACCGACGACGGGGCGATCCGCTCCATCGGGCTGTCGCGGGCGTACGAAGGGGTCGCGGTCCGGGCGTACGACGAGAATTGTGATTGTGTGACCGACACCGTGACGGGCACGGTGTGGACGGCCGACGACGACGCCGGCTCGTTCGTCTCCGCCGACGGTGACCGGCTGCTGCAGGGCTGGCGGGTCGGCGTCGGCCTGGACAACTTCACCCGCGTGCTGACCGACCGCAGCATCTCCGGGCCGTTCCTCGGCACCCTGGTCTGGAACTTCGCCTTCGCGATCGGCTCCACCGGCGGCACGTTCGTCCTCGGGCTGCTCTGCGCGCTGGCGCTGCACTCCGACCGGGTGCGGGGGCGCAACCTTTACCGGGTGCTGCTGATCCTGCCGTACGCGATGCCGTCGTTCGCGATGCTGCTGGTCTGGCGGGACATGTTCAACACCGACTTCGGGCTGATCAACCAGTTCTTCGGGTTGACTGTGGACTGGTTCGGGCAGGACTGGTCGGCCCGGCTGGCGGTGATCGGCGTACAGCTGTGGCTCGGGTACCCGTACATGTTCCTGGTCGCCACCGGCGCGTTGCAGGCCATCCCGAAGGAGCTGACCGAGGCCAGCTCGATCGACGGCGCGAACCCGTGGCAGGCGTTCCGCCGGGTGACGTTGCCGCTGCTGCTGGTGGCGTTGACGCCGCTGCTGATCGCCTCGTTCGCGTTCAACTTCAACAACTTCAACGCGATCTATCTGACGACCGAGGGTGGGCCGTTCCCGGCGGACAACCCGAGCGTCGGCGCGACGGACCTGCTGATCACCTACACGTACCGGTTGGCGTTCGGCGCGGCCGGCGCGCAGTACGGCTTCGCCGCCGCCATCTCGATCTTCATTTTCACGCTCGTCGCGGTGATCTCCGCGGTCAGCTTCCGGCGCACCCGGGCCCAAGAGGAGGTGTACGCGTGAACCGGCGTGCGTTGACCCGTTGGCTGGGTCGGGTCGGCTGGCGGCACCTGGTGGCGCTGCTGGCCGTGGCGTTCTCGCTGTTCCCGATCGTGTTCGTGCTGTCGGCGGCGGTGAACCCGCTGGGCACCCTGTCGTCGACCGACCTGTTCCCGACCGGGGCGTCGGGCAACAACTTCCGTCGGCTGTTCGCCGACACGTCGTTCGGCCGCTGGTTCGGCAACTCGCTGCTGATCGCCGGGCTGGCGTCGTTCGCGTCGGTGTTCCTGTCGTCGCTGGCGGCGTACGCCTTCTCCCGGATGCGGTTCCGCGGCCGCCGGGTCGGGCTGCTGTCGCTGCTGCTGATCCAGATGTTCCCGCAGTTCCTGGCGATCGTCGCGATCTTCCTGATCTTCTCGACGATCACCGACCTGTGGCCGACCATCGGGTTCAACACCCCGTGGGGGCTGATGCTGCTCTACCTCGGCGGCGCGCTCGGGGTGAACACGTGGCTGATGAAAGGCTTCTTCGACACCCTGCCGAGGGAGTTGGACGAGTCGGCCACCATGGACGGGGCGTCGCACGCCCAGGTGTTCTTCCGGATCATGCTGCCGCTGGTGGCGCCGATCCTGGCGGTCACCGGGCTGCTGGCGTTCATCAACACCATCAACGAGTTCCTGATCGCTAACGTCTTCCTCACCAACCCGGAGGCGAAGACGCTGGCGGTCGGCATGTACGGCCTGGTGGCGGGGGAGCGGAACAACAACTTCGGGATCTTCGCCGCCGGCACCCTGTTGACGGCGATCCCGACGGTGCTGGTGTTCCAGCTGCTCAGCCGCTACATCGTCTCCGGTCTCACCTCCGGGTCTGTGAAGGGTTGACACTGTGGGTCAGCTGTTCGAGGCGCATCACGACGGATCAGCGTTGTATGCGCCGGGTGCCGCCGCCGGGGTAAACCTGGGTGATCGGTTGCCGGTCTTCGTCCGGGTGCCGGCGGGTGCGCGGCCGGTCGACAACCTGTGGGTACGCTCCACAGCCGACGGTGAGCCGTGCTTCACCGAGGCGGTGGTCGACCGGCACGATCCGAACGGGGACGTGTGGTGGCGGGGCGAGGTGGAGGCCCGTAACCCGGTCACGCCGTACCGTTTTCTGCTGGCCGGCGGCGACGGCCCGGCCGGGTCTGCTGCTGGCGGGTCTGCTGGTGGCGGCGGTGGTGGGCGGCGCTGGTTGACCGGGGTCGGCGAGGTCGACCACGACGTGCCGGACGCGACCGACTTCCGACTCGTCACCCACGATGCGCCGCCGGCCTGGGCCGCCGACGCGGTGATCTACCAGATCTTCCCGGACCGGTTCGCCCGGTCGCATGCTGCTGACGGGCGGGAGCTGCCGGAGTGGGCGATCCGGTGCGACTGGGACACCCCGGTCGTCGGGCGCGGGCCGGAGACGCCGTACCAGTTCTACGGCGGCGACCTGGACGGCATCCGGGAGCGGCTCGACCACCTGGAGCGGCTCGGCGTCAACACCGTCTACCTGACGCCGATCTTCCCGGCCCGGTCCAATCATCGGTACGACGCCGCCGCGTTCGACCACGTCGACCCGCTGCTCGGCGGCGACGAGGCTTTGGCGCGGCTGTCGGCGGCGGTGCACGCTCGCGGGTGGCGGCTGCTCGGCGACATCACCAGCAACCACACCGGCGACGCCCACCCGTGGTTCACCGCCGCCGTGTCGGACGTATCGTCGCCGGAGCGGGAGCTGTACTACTTCGGCGACGACGGCGACTACGAGTCGTGGCTGGGCGTGAAGTCGCTGCCGAAACTCAACTGGGGCAGCGCTGAGCTGCGGCGACGCTTCGTCGATGGGCCAGCCTCGGTGGCGCGGCGGTGGCTGCTGCCGCCGTACGGGTTGGACGGTTGGCGGATCGACGTGGCCAACATGACCGGCCGGCGCGGGGCCGACGCGCACACCCTGGAGGTGGCAGCGCTGCTGCGCCGGGCGGTCGCCGACACCCGGCCGGCCGGGCTGATCGTCGCCGAGCACGGGCACGACTTCACCCGTGACCTGGACGCCGATGGTTGGCACGGCACGATGAACTACGCCGGCTTCACCCGGCCGGTGTGGAGCTGGCTGCGGTCATCATCGTTGGAGTTGCCGGACTTCCTCGGCGTACCGGGTGGGGTGCCGGCCCGGTCCGGGTCGGCGGCGTTGGCGACGATGCGGGCGTTCGGGGCGTTGGTGTCGTGGCGGTCGTTGGTGCATTCGTGGCAGCTGCTCGGCTCGCATGATTCGGCCCGGGTGCGGACGGTGGTGGGGGACGCGGGTCGGCAGGAGGTGGCGGCCGGGTTGCAGTTCACCCTGCCGGGGACGCCGATGGTGTTCGCTGGGGATGAGTTGGGGTTGCGGGGGGAGAACGGGGAGGGTTCGCGGACGCCGATGCCGTGGGATCGGCCGGGCCCGTGGGACGAGGCGACGTTCGGGGTGTACCGGGCGTTGGTGGCGTTGCGTCGGGAGGTTCCGGAGCTGCGGCATGGCGGCCTTCGTTGGGTGTACGCCGATGACGACGCCCTGGTCTACCTGCGGGAGTCGCCGACCGGGTCGGTGTTGGCGTTGGCCCGGCGTGCGTCGGGTGCTCCGATCCGGTTGACCGGTCTGGTGGCCCCGCCGGACGCCACTGCTCCGGCACTGGTCAACCTGTACGGTGGCGCACCACCGCTACGCCCGGCCGCCGACGGCACCCTGACCTTGCCGTCCGACGGCCCCACCTTCCAACTCTGGCACCTCCACTGACCCCCTGGCCAGTGGCACTCGAGAACACCCAAACGCCTACCGGTCGCTCACGCAAGCCCACTCTGCCCGGGACGAGCAGTAGGTGGAGCGTGTCCACAGTAGCGCGCTGGCCAGCCGGCCTGGGGTGATCGGGTCAGCGCCTGCCTACCCGGCACGGCTCCAAGCAAGACTTCGTCGGGATGCGGGTGCAGGCGATTTCGAAAGAAGCGCGCGGCGCTAGGCCTGCGTGTCGTCGTATCGAAACAGCAGAAGTCTGCCCTCGGTGCGACGGATTCCGGGGTGGCAGGCTCGGGTTCCCGGGCGCACCGCCGAGATTTCGGCGCGCGACGCGTACAGCGAGACTCCGCAGACGGGGGCCACGCAACGACGGCGCGTACGGCGGGCGGACCCGGTGTCGCGACGGTGGGGTCACAACCACCCGTTTGACGGGAACGCCTCGGTCGGAGTCGTCGCGGCCACCGACCGAGGCTGCGCTCCCTGTGCTGGTGCTTCTTCTTCAGTGCAGGGCCCGGATCAGGGCGGCCACTCCGTTGAGCAACGTGCCCGCTGCGGTGACGATCTTGAGCGTCAGTGCGAGCATCCGGCCCTCACCTTCCATCAAGAAGATCGACGTGCGGACCCGGTGCTGATCGGGCCGCCCGGCGGTAGTATCCACTTCAACCGCGCGACTCACACTGCGTTTGATCTTTCGCATCGCCCACTCCCTCGGACTGCGCCAGCGTTTCACCACCGTCGCTTCGTTGTGCTATCTGGAATGATCCCGAGATCGGGGTGCCAGATCGAGAACACTTGTTCCTGATCGAGCTGATATTATGGAGGTTTCCGACTCGATGGCCGAAGCGTTTCCGCCCTCCGGGCGGTCGCCGGTACCGCTTAATACCGAGATGACTCGAACGACTATCCGGTCGCTGGTCGGCAGGGTTGAGTCGGTTGCGTTCGTCATTCAAGCTTTCGCCATTTTTAGCACTGTCAATGCCGACAAATTGTCTCGAAACGAACAAGCGTTCATGATTCTCTTCGCAATCCTGCACTTGGTCGTCGCAGCTGTAACGGCCCGTTTCGGCGGCCCTTTCTATCGGGGCTCATTCTGGCCGCTGCTCTGGTTCGCCCCGGTGTTCTCGATGCCTATCTTGATGGCCAGCTTCGTGCCACCCGGCGACTACGGCATTAGTCCTGTATGTCCGCAGCTCTGCGGCTATCCCGTCTCTCCAGTGGCAATCGCTGCCTTTTATCCTTGGATCGGAAATCAGTATAAGCCGATCAGCTTCTGGATTAAGGGCGCCATTGCTGTGACTATCGCGCTGGAGCCATTGGTTGTCATGCGGGTCGTGAATGGTGTGATCACATCGAACAATATCCGAGGCACCTTGGCGCAAGCCATAATGGTGGGCGGAATGTGGGCGGCGGGAGAGGCGATCGGCCGGATCTGCCGGCGGGCGGCTGCGTCGCAGGCCGAGTTGCTGCGCAAGGAGTACGACCGGCAGTTCGGCTACCTGCACAGCGACATTGAGACAGGACTGCGACTGGCGGAGATGGGTTACCGTGATCAGCGGCCTGACGAGGTAGTCAAAGCGCTCAAGGAATTGTCTCATTCGGTTCTAGAGGAACGTATGAGACTGTCGGTGGCTCAGCAGTATGTTTCGGTAGCGGAAGTGATCGGTTTGCACATTCGACGAATCCGACAGGTGGTTTCTGTCCAGACGGTCCCGCAGGTAGACGTAATGACGGTTGCACAACCTACCGGAGCCCTCCTTAGTAGGGCGCTCGGTGATCTTCTAAAGAATTCTATCACCCACGGGGCTACATGCGTCTGGATCGACTTTCGGGCCGATGCTGGCCTTGTGTATCTGGAGGTTGCAGACAACGCTCCACCATTTCCGCTGCGAGCGGCCGACGACCCGACCGGCAGCCTGTTCAAGCTGAGGGAGGCGTTGCGTCGGGCGGGAGGAGACCTCATCCTGGAAGCTACGACGTCAGATTCGAAGCGGAAGGCGGCCCGGGTGACCATCTCCAGCACCTCGCATGGATGGCAGGTCCGCAGGTGAGGGTACTGGTAGTCGAGGATCATCGGCAGTACGCGGGCCTCATCTGCGAGAAGCTGGCGGAGGGCTTCCATCACGACGTGGAGCTGGCGCTGACCCCGGATGAGGCAAACAGCCGTCTAAGGGAGCGGAGCTACGACGTGGTCGTGGTCGACGTGCTCTACCGGGCTTTGTCTGAGACTTATAACGCGGTCCGAGAGGCAGCGAGGAACTCGCTGTCTGAGCTCGAACCATACAATCAGAGCGGCCTTGCAACCTTACTCTACGCATCCACGCTGGACCGGGTACCTGCCGCCGTGATATGGACCAGTGGTGATCCCAACCGGGCATTGCACCTGGTGCTGGCGCATCAGGAGTTCGGTGTGCGGTCCTACTGCTCTAAGGAGTCGAGCGTCGAGGAAATCGCCAGGGCTGTCGAGGCCGCCGCAGCGCGACGATCCCATGTTGACAGCGCGATCAAGGCCTTTCTGCCCCGGCCCAACCTCCTGCCGATACGAAATGTGCTGTTCGGTGACATCAAATGGCGGGCGATCTGGCGAGCGCTGGCGGCTGGGTCGACGGCGCACGAGGTGACTGCCCGAATGACGCATTACGACCAGGGCACTATACGAAAGTGCATGTCGCCGATGGCGCTTCAATTGGCTACCCTCGACCCCCGGATAAATCCAAGGAGGCAACAGATGAATGTGCTCAGCAGTTATGCTGTCTTTCATTGGGAGTTCTTCCTCGATCAAGCTGTCCACAAGCTGTTCCCGCACTCGACGCGCGGGCGGCGGGCATGACGGATGGAGACCGTACCAGCCGCGATGAGTCGCTTGGCGTGCTGCTCGACGTCGTTATTCCGACCTACCGCGACGGTGCTTGGCTCGAGCATCTGCTCGACTCGGTCGTAGAGCAGAATCTCACTCGGACGCGAATCTTCGTAGTTTACGACCGGGAGGAGGTGCCGGAGGGGCGGGCGGCCAGTGGGATGATGCCAGAGCTGACCGTCGTCCATGCACCGCGGGGCATCGGTGCGGCCCGAAACGCCGGGGCCTCTGCGGGGGCGGGTGACTGGATTCTGTTCCTCGACGCCGACGGAATCTTGCCGGACGGGTTTCTTGCCCACGTTCGCCAGATCATAATGCGTGACAATCCGAACGCGGCGGCGTTCAATTTCTACGCCGACTCGTTCAAATGGTACCTGCGTGCGGGGACTCGGGTGTCCTGGTGGTACCTCCGTTTTATGAATCTGTTTGGCCGCGCCGCCCTGCCGGGATTCGCCACCCTGGTAAGCAGAAGGGCATTCACGGAAATCGGAGGATATCGCAACGACCTGGCGATATCCGAGGACTTCGTCCTCTCGGACGACCTGTTCGCAGCCGGGTATAGCGTAAGCCTGTACGCGCGACCATGGCTGATCTACTCGACACGTCGGTTCGACCTCCCGATCGCCGCCTCGGCCAGGCTGTTCTGGCGCTACCTGGTGATCGATCTGGCGCGTCGGCTGAGTCGTAGGACGTATGCGTTAGGCGAGATCGATTACGCATTTGGCGCCCATGCCGAGCCTGGGCGCAGAAGGTACCCTCGAGATCTTAGGACATAGGAGTCGTAGCCCGCGTTTGCTGCCAAGCCGCCACCTCAGCTAGCGAATCGGTGCATCGTGACGCCCATCCGTCGAGCTGGCACCGGGCGCGCTCGACGGCGAAGTGCTCGTCGATGAGCGTTCGGCTCCCGAGGTACCCAGCGACGCGGCGCACCGCGTCCTCCGGCGACGTGATCAATGCCGAGCCAATGTCGACGGCCAGCCGCGCATTCCCACTCTCCTGTCCAGGAATGACGTCAACAATCAGGGTCGGCCGTCCGGCGGCAGTTGCCTCAGCGAGAGTCATCATTCCGGCCTTGCCGACGACGAGATCGCACGCGATCAGAGGGACGGACAGGTCTTCGATGAGCTCGGTCGCCAGCCCGCGGCCCTTGGCAGCCAGTTCGCGGAAGCACCGGTACAGACGTGCGTTATCGCCAGCATTGAGTATTGCAAACACATCCAATCCATGCCCTATGATCAACTGGGCGGTCCGCAGCACGCCAGAACCGAGCCCAGCACCTCCGGCCGTGAAGAGTACGACAAATTCGTGCTCCGCTATCCCGAGCAGGTCGCGTGCTTGCTTCTTGGTCGGCATCGGGAGCCGAGGTAGTGGGGTAGGCAGGCCGACTACGTGTATCCGGCTGCGGTCAACACCGCAGGACGCTGCGCGATGGGCGACAGCCTCGTCGATAACCAGGTATGCGTCGACGGATCCCTCGAACCAGATTCGGTTCGCGCGGCCCGCATCGGTGACGTAGTTTACGACCGGCACCGTTGGCGGCATCCTGCGGCGCAGGATGAACCCTATCGTCGAATAGGTCGCCACTACGAGATCCGGTTCCCCTGGTCGCCGGATTGCGCGGAAGATCCGGCGGCCCCACAGCAGGTCGGTACACCGGGCGAGCGGGGCGGGCAGCCGATCAAAGGCCCAATATATGGCGCGATGAAGAACGCCGTTCCACTTGGTCGAGGCGCATCGGTAGAACCGGCGCATTCCGGAACCCAAAGGAATTTTCCGATACAGCCCGGCTGCGACATCGATGATGTCAACTGCGGCTTTCGGCCAGGTGCTCCGCAGGGCATCGGCGATTGCTCTAGCGGCGGCGGTATGACCATTTCCGAAAGGAGCGGTGGCGATCACAATGCGTTTCGCGGGCTCAAGTCGAGTCATGAGTGTGAGTATAGACAAAGATTCCCGTCTTTTCGAGTCTCGTCTTCTGCCTTAAAACTGTTGCCATGCCGCGAGGTTCAACTGTTGCGTCGGTGCTGGCTATATGGTTCACTACATCCGTGATGATGTGTCGATGTCCGATTGTGGCGTCGGACGTGGCATGAAGGTCCCCACCTCAGAGCAGGGCTTCTTCGGTCGGCAAGACCGGTGCTGGCTGCTTACCTTCTGTCTCGCTTGGTCCGGCACCGCGACCGCGCTATTCGGGCCTATACAGATTCTGCTTCCCAACCAGCTCGAACACCTGGCACCAGGCAATAAGGAGGGAGCGCTGGCCTGGGTCCTGTCCGTCGGTGCCTTGATCTCGATGTTTGTCAATCCGATCGCCGGTGCGTTCTCTGACCGGACCGTGTCGCGGTCAGGTCCACGTCTGCCGTGGATCACGGGCGGTACGCTGCTGGGTCTCGCCGGGTTGGTGGCGCTGGGTCTCGCGCGTGATGTGGTGCAGGTTGCCGTCCTCTGGTGTGCCGTGCAGGCGGCGCTTAACGCTTCTTGGTCGGCGCTGAGTGCACTCGTCCCGGACCGTGTTCCGGACCGAAAGCGCGGTGCGGTGGCCGGCTACATCGGTTTGTCGCAGGTTGTCGGCATCGCGTTCGCCGCGCTGCTCGCCACCATATTCCCAGGCGTGTTCGGCTATTTCGCATGCGCAGCCTTCCTGGCTATATTGGTAACACCTCTTCTCCTGGCTGACCGGCGCCTGAAACTGGGGTACGGCCCAGCGCGCCGAGGCTCAGATCTCCGTAGCTTCGTGGCCGGATTCTGGATCGATCCTCGGCGTTTCCCGGACTTCTCCTGGGCTTGGTTGGCACGGTTACTGATTAATCTGAGTAATGCTTTGGCATTAACTTACACTCTCTATTTCTTGCGCGATGAGCTACACGTCGTTAACGCCGAAAAAGGGGTTTTGTTGCTCGGCAGCGTGAATCTCGCAGCAGTCGTTCTGTCCGTGGTGCTCGCCGGCTACGCCTCGGACAAGCTGGGCCGGCGTAAGGTCTTTGTTGTCGCGTCAAGCCTTGTAATGGCGGCCGCGTCGGCAATGATTGCCATCCGTCCAACCTGGCCTGTGGTGGTGGCTTGCGCATTCGCGCTCGGCATTGGTTTCGGAATTTATACTTCGGTGGATTTTGCGCTTATTACTCAGGTGCTTCCAGCATCCGATTCGCGCGGTCAAAGCATGGGTACACTTAACATCGCTAGCTCGTTGCCGCAGGTGCTCGCCCCCGCGATAGCAGCACCCATTGTGACTGCCGGAAGCGGTTATCCTATGTTATACGGCCTGTCGAGTATTGTGGCCGTGAGCGGGGCAATTCTAGTTGCCCAGATCGCATCGGTCCGATGATCGCTCAATCTGATCCTTGGGTACATTTTGAACTGATCTCCGCCGCTTTGCGAGATAATTGCCGCGCCGGGCGGTGTGCTAAGCTGTTGTCCCGGAAAACATCGTACCGCCTGGCCGCCGTGTCGGTGCATGGGCTGAGATGGGTGTATCGATGACCATATCTAACGTTGATCCGTGTTCGCCGGATTCTTCGATGCCAACCGTTAAGCCGATCATTTCCCATCAGGCAGGCCGGTCGGAGCTATGGACCATCCGGATCTTTCTCATTGTACCGCTTGTGGTACCTGCGGTCGCAATACCCTGGATTTGGGGCTGGGGATTCGGGTGGACCGACCTGGCGATGTCCACCGTCCTCTACGTGGTTTCCATGATCGGCGTGACTGTCGGCTATCACCGCCTCTTCACGCACCGGTCCTTTCGGGCGAGCCGAGGGCTGCGCATTGCCCTTGCCGTGGCAGGCGGGTTCGCCGCCCAGGGCTCGGTGATCCCGTGGGCTGCCGATCATCGTCGCCACCACGCGTTTTCGGATCAGGCTGGCGACCCACATTCACCCTGGATTTTCGGGACGTCGCCGGTTGCGCTGATGAAGGGATTCTGGCATGCGCACATGGGCTGGATGTTCGGCCGGGAGCGGACGAACATCGACCGTTACGCACCTGATCTGGCTGCCGACCGCGACTTGCTCGTGGTGGACCGGTTGTTCTTCCTCTGGGTTTCCCTCAGCGTGCTGCTCCCCGCAGCCGTCGGTGGCCTTATCTCGCATTCCTGGCGCGGTGCGCTTACTGGATTTATCTGGGCAGGGCTGGGGCGGATCGCATTTCAACATCATGTTACCTGGTCGGTGAACTCGATTTGCCACATGGTTGGGTCCCGGCCATTCCGTAGCAGGGACAGATCGGCCAATTTTTGGCCGTTGGCGCTGCTGTCGATGGGTGAATCGTGGCACAACATGCACCACGCTGACCCGTCCTCTGCGCGGCATGGCGTCCTGCGCGGCCAAGTCGACGTCTCGGCGCGGCTCATCTGGCTCTTCGAACGCCTTGGCTGGGCGCACGACGTGCGATGGCCGAGCAAAGGCAGGTTGCGGCGGCTATCCCAGCACGCGAAGCCAGTAGTCTGAGATGGATGCGGCGATGAGATGGTCTGCAACGATGGAGTTCTACCCGGCTCGACCAACGAGGTCGGCGAAGGGGGTCCAGCGTACGGTGTCGTCTTTGTCGCGGACGGAGGCCAGGCGGACGGCGAACTCGTCGCCGACGCCGGGGGTGCTGGCCAGTAGGGGTACGGCGGCGGCGATCATTTTGAGTTCACGGGCTTCGCGGAGGGTCGGCCAGGCGGGGTCGGTGGTGACGTCGTAGCCGTACGCCGAAGTGAGGGCTTGGTGTGCGCCGGCCCGGCCGAAGTGGATTTCCCCGACGGGGACGGCGGCCAGGTCAACCTGCCATGGGCCGATGCAGGTCGGGTCAAAGTCGCAGAGGACTACGCGGCCGTCGGCTTCGCGGAGCAGGTTGCCGACGTGGGCGTCGGCGTGGACCAGGCCGCGAGCCTGGGCGTTCAGGTCCGCGATGCGTGGTGCGAGCCGATCGCACCAATCCAGCAGGAAGTCTCGGTCGTCGGGGTTCAGGGCTTCCGCGTCGGTGAGACGGGTAAGGACGTCGCCGACCGGGTCCCATTCGGGTAGCGGGAACAGCGGCAGGCCCAGGGCGTGGAACTCGCGGAGTACCTGACCGAGTTCCTCGACGGTCGGCGGTCGTGGCGTGGGAGCGACGAGCCGCCACACCGTTGCAGAGAGGTTGCCGACCCGTACCGGCTGGCTGACGTCGGGGGCGAGGCGGATGGTCGGGGCGTCGACTGCTGCGAACCAGGTTGCCAGGCGAGCGACCTTCAGCGTCCGGTCGTGTAGGGCGTGGGATCGGGTGATGCGGATGACGAGGCCGGCCGAGGGGAACGCGTACACGGCGTTGTTGGTCAGCCGTAGGAGTTGGGCGTCGCTGGCGGCGACGCCGAGTTGGGCGGCGATCTGGTGCATCGCTGCTCTCATCGTCTGCTCGGTGAACCGTCCGGCCGATCCGGTCATCAGCTGCCTACGCCTATCGCAGCTACGGTGCGGGAGAAGTCGCCGACGGTGGACAGGTGCTCGTGGCGCTTGAGATCCCGTCGGAGGTTGTGGATGCGGTCCAGGATGCGTGGTGAGCTGAGCTGCCGGGCTTGTTCGATGACGCGGGCGCCGACGGTTACTGCCTCGTCGGGTTCGTCTGCCAGGAACAGTGAGCTGCACAAGCTGACGCCGCTGAGCACACTGCTCCGTATGTTCTGTGACCCTAGTACTCCAGCCGGGGATCGTGATCATGGCTCAGTGAGGGCTTGTCGGGTGTAGTGGCTGGTTTTGGCTCGTGCCTGGTGACGGCGTCGGCGTATGGACCAGAGCAGCGGGTCGCGGTGGCGGCGGGTGGGTTCGATGATCAGGACGTTGAACAGGTGACGTAGTTCGTTGACGGTCAGTGCGATCAACCCGGCCGGGTCGGGGCGGCTGCGGTGCGTGGTCGCGGCGGCGAGGAAGGCGTGGGCGAGGATCGCCAGGGTCGTCCAGCGGTGCCAGGATGTCCAGCGGCGGTGTTGGTGCTGGTCCAGGCCTAGTCCGGTCTTCGCGGCCTGGAACGACTCTTCGATCTTCCATCGGCGGCCGGCGACGGTGACGAGGCTGCGGAGCGGAACGGTGTCGGGTGCCCAGCAGCGGTAGAAGGCCAGCTCGCCGGTTCTGCGGTTGCGGCGGATCAGCAGCCAGTGATGTCCGCCGTGGGCGTCGGCGGCGTGTGGCAGTGCGATGAATGCCCAGTCGTACCAGCGGTGGCCTTTCGCGCCCCTGCCGGCGGAGATCCGGTGCCAGGCGGTGGTGGGAAGAGCGGCGGCGAGGGCGTCGACGCGGTGGACGCCGAGACCGGTGGTCACCTGGTGGGAGCAGGCCACGGCCAGGACGTAGCCCAGTCGCAGCCCACGGAGTTGGGCTGCCAGGCGCGGATCGCCGCCGTAGGCCTCGTCGCCGGCCACCCATCGACACGGCAGTCCGGCGGTGACCGCGGTGGTGATCATCCGGGACGCCAGTTGCGGCTTCGTGGCGAACCGGACCTGCTCGGGGACGCCAGCCCGCGTCCGGCGTTCGGGGTCGTCGCACCAGGACTTCGGCAGGTAGAGCGCGGTGTCGAGTAACGCGTGAGCGGTGTCGGTGGCGTAGACGAGGTGCACGGCGAGCTGGCAGTTCTCGATCTTCCCGGCCGTGCCTGAGTACTGCCGCTGGACACCGACGGTGTGCCGGCCCTTCTTCAGGTCCCCCGTCTCGTCGATGACCAGCACCGCCTCGGTGTCACCGAGGTGCTCACCGACGAACTCGCGGACATCCGCTCGAACGGCGGCGTCGTCCCAGCGCACCCGGGTCAGCAGATCCTGCATCCCGTCCGGGCTGGTGTCCCCGGCATGCTCAGCGATCGTCCAACAGTTCTTCGACGGTAACGGCGCCAGTAGGCCCCGGACGAAGTCACGCACCCGACGGCGAGGCTCCGGTCTGCGGAAACGACGCCCGATCGTCACCATCAGGTCGTCGAACAACACCTGCCACAGGCGGGCGTCTACCCTGTATCCCGCAGCCACCGCCGCGTCATGGTCAGTCCACACAACCGCCCATGATCGACGGTGGCTGCACCCGTTCCCGCACCGCACCAGACCGCAGCTCAGCCAAGGTCAACATCCCCGGCTGGAGTACTAGCGTGTCGATCGCTTCAGTAACGGTGCGGGTTGCGGCCTCACCGTAGCGGTCGCTTCCTTCCTTCCGGGCGAGGTCGCGGTAGACCCGTCCGTACTGGGCGAGGAGTTCACCGCGGTCGTAGAAGCGCATCCAGTCTGGTTCGTTGTCCGGGTTGATGCGGTCGAACTCGTCTGTGGCCGACCCGAGGGCGCGTGTTGCCGACGGCCCGTCGCCGAGAGCGGCCAGGGAGGCGGCCTCGGCTCCGTGGAGCATCGCGCTGACAGCCGGGGTGACCTGCCGGCCCACCTCGTCGCGGGCCAGGCGAAGCGTCTCCAGCGCGTCCTTGTTGTGGCGCAGGTGCTGGAACTGGCGGGCCTGGCAGTAGCGCACCCGCGCTGTGAGCAGTACATCGTTCGCGGCGACCGCCATCCGCTCGGCCAGGAGGAAGTGCCTCTGTGCATCGAGATGTCGGCAGGCGTCGAACGCGGTCCAACCCGCCAGTTGTCGGACTGACGCGACCGACCGCAGCAACCTAGAGCCCACCGATGAGGGGTAGGGCTGGTCCAGCATGGCTGACGCGGAGTCGGCCAGGTGTGCGACGTCGCGGTAGAGCGCGCCACCGCCGCGTTCGTAGTCGATAGATCGGTAGAGGGAGATCACGGCGTCGAGCCGGTCGATGTCGCTGTGGCCAACCCGACGCGAGCCGTCGTCGGCGGAGCCGCCGAGCAGACCGGCCGAGGCAGCGACCGCCGCGATTCCCTGGAGCAGGGAGCGACGGTTCGTGTCCGGTTCTCCAGCCACGCCGCGCTCTGGCATCTGCCCGGATCGCATGTCGTTCCCTGGGAGTACGCCGGCTGGGTCACTCTCATGTCTCGACGATCGGGAGTAGACCCTTCGGACCAGGGCGACTGTGGTCCTCAGCTCGCGTGCTGGCCGGAATCCGAGTTCGTCGTCGGTGTCGGCGTTGAGGGCGATGCGGAGGGCGGTGCGGTAGTCCTCGGCGGGGTAGCGGATCTTGCCGTTTTCGAGTTTGCCCAGGTAGTTGGCGGTGAAGGCGCTGTGGGCTGCTTGTCCGGGGTCGGGGTAGAGGATCTTGTTGACGGCGTCGGCGAGTTGCCGGCGGGTCAGGCCCAGGCGTTCGCGTGCTGCGGTGAGTGGGTGGTTCTGCATGACACCCCCGATGTGTGGCGCACGATCGATGCGTGGTGGCGCGAGCTGCCTGTGGTGGTAATCGATTTTGGATAGTATCCCACCTGGTGGATTTCGCCTTCAACCATCTGCGTCGAGCAATTCCTGACCTCACCAGGGAATACGTCGACGACGGATTGTCAAGAGGGGAGGCAGGGGATGGTTCCCGCAACGGGAAGCATCCCTTCCAGTAGCGCGGGAGCGCCGCCGGCCGTCGTCGGAGGCCTCTCATGACCGGCGGCGGCAGACTCTGCGGAAGCCGGTCGCATGTTGCCGGTGCCCGGCAGGAGGCTTGGTTGAGGCGGCAGCTTGCGGAGGGGTCCGGCCCAGGCTGTCACTGTTCCCCTTGGACGTCTTCGACCCGTTGCCCCTGGCCGACCCCGGTGTTCGTAACTCCAGGAACGACCGAGTGCTGTGAAGTGAGATCGATCGTCGCATGCGTGCTGACGATGCCGGTAGGGATATCGTTGTCGGCGACGATTATCTGGATCTTCTTGCCGTAGGTCTCCGCGAGTGTCACCAGTCGGGCGTATAGGCGCCGGCCAAGTGCCACGTCTGGTTCCCGGTTCCCGATTGCCTTACGTGGCGAGTCGATGATCAGAAGGTCGGGTAGGAGGACGCCGGGGTAGTCGATGGCTGTCGTGAGGAGGGTCAGGTGGTAGGCGACGTTGAGGGCAGTGCTGGCTCCGCCGCCACTCGCCTGGAGATCCTCGAACGCCGTGTCGCCGACCAGCGGCAGGAAAGATGTGGGGTCGATTCGAGCCACGCCGTCAACAGGTATACCGATGCGTTCGATTTCCTCCTTGAATGCCTCGTCGATGTCTTCGAGTTGAGCGCCTCGACGCCGTAGGGCCTTCTCCCGCTCGGTGATGTCGACTGCGATTTGACGATCGTTCTTGCGGTGCAGGGCAACTTGTGCGCGAAGCTGGTCGAGCCGACGCCACATCGCGGCGTGCCGGTTGGTCTCCTCGACTCGCTGCCGCAGCGCTTCTGTCTCGCGGCTTAGCCGCGCAACTAATTCGATCCGGGGAGATACGGCCCCTGCGGTCGCCTGGTCGTACTCACGGTGGAGCACCTCCAGCTCGGCATCCGCCCGGCCCGCCACCTGTTGTGCCTGTGCATGGGCTGCGATATCGCTGCGTAGCAGTTGCTCGGTTTCGGCCATCTGGTCGTGGATCCGCTCGACGTTCTGAGCCGACGACTGGATGTCGCCCAGGTCCACCGGCTGGACCGGCTGGCAGCAGAGAAGGCAGTCCGTCTCGGCGAGCTCGCGCGACCCGAGTTCCTGCATACATCGAGGACAGGTGGAGAACTCGAATGGCGAGAGGAGCCCGACCGCTGTGCTGAGCCGTTCCGCCTTGGCGAGGTCCAGGTTCAGCTGTGCCAGTACCGCTTCCCTGCCGCGTACCGCCATCGCCAGCAGGTCGGCTTCCTCGTGAAGCTTTTTCGAATTGGACAGCGCTGCGGACAGCCGCCCCCGACGTTCCTCTTCAGCCGCTGTCAGGGCCTCGACCTCTTCTCGTATCGCCCGGAGCCCGTCCTCGGCCGCTCCGAGCTGTTGCAGGAGTTGTAGACGCCGTGCACGCAGCTCGTCGGGGTCAGCGATGCCAGCCTCTCGGATGAAGCGGTCGACCGCGACGGCGTCCTTCTCCAGTTGTTTGGCTTGGTCGCGCTCAAGACCTCGCCGGCGTTTGAGGTCGAGTAGCTCGGGGTCGGTGAGACCGAACATCAGCTCGAACGTGGCGATGCGCTTGGGATTGACATTTTGGTCGAGGTGACCGACCACTGAGCGGTCAATCTCCTTCGCCTGGAGGTAGCAGTAGCGGAAGACGTCCCTGAAGGTCAGCGCTGTGGTACGCGCGTTGACACCCATGCGGCTCGTCGGTACGCGTTCGACGGGTATCCCGAGTGCTTCCAGCAGGAAGCGGGAGATCGACGGCCCGTCCGCTGGGGTCGGGCTCACCGGCCAGGTTTGCTCCACGACGCCCGACCCAGGCTCGATGATCTCCACGATCCCTGCGTCGGTGCCGACCCGCCGGCGCAGGATCAGGGGGTTGTCGCCGGCCTGGATGGCTAGGTCGACGTGCGTGACGTGCTGGACCACCGCCGGTGTCAAGGCGGCGTTTCCCCCGAGCGCATGCTTGATGAGCATCAGGAGCGTCGACTTCCCCATGCCGGTCGTGCCCGTGACGAGGGTGAGCGGGGAGGCGAAGTCGAACGAGCGTGCCGCAGTGTTGGTAGCAACCGAGAGCGACCTTATGCGAAGGTTCGTGGCCATCTAGATCTCGCTTCTGAGCGGGAGCGCGACAACGTCCGGCAGTCGCTCGTAGATCATGTCCTTCAGCTCACGGCCGGGCAGATCGAAGTACTGCCGGAGGAACCGGGCTCGCTGGGCCACAACCGTCCACGGATGCGTGGCTTCGAGTTGCCCACTGAGTTCTCGGCCGGCGTCCGTCGGTCTGATCTCGGTAGCCCCGTCGACGCTCGCGAACGTCGCCAAGCGCTTGCCGACCAGAGCACCGAGTATGGGGTAGTACCGGTCGTCCCAAGGCCCATACTTGTACCGGATCATCCGAGTCTCCACCGCTAGACGCTCGTCGGAGGTCGGTGCGGTTCCTGACCATGGCGTTCCCGCCGGCAGCAGGCGTTCCGCCATGACGGGATACCTGAGCAGAAAGTCAACCTTGGCGAGCTTGGTCAGGCCGCGGAAGGCGTGGCCCGGATCAGCGAACTGGCAGATGAGAATGAGCACGCGGGCCTCGTGATACAAGCTCTCTTGTCGGATGGCCAGCAAGGCGCCCCGTGACAGTGGCGAGGCCATCATCACGCGGCCCCCGGTCGCGCGAACCCGAACTTGCACAGATCACTCAACTCGTAGGCGAACCCCACGATGTGGAAGTCGTCCAGCGGTACGCTGACCTTTGAGCTGAGTTTCGCCTCGCGTAGCTCCTGGTGGAGAAGCGCCTGGAATTGGACGCCGTAGGGGCCGGCCTTGTCGATCAGTTGATGACGAACCCGCCGGACGACGTCGAGGATCTCCATCTCCAACCGGAACTCGGTCTCGATGTCTTCGGGAAACCCGGTCTTTGCTTGCGGCCATGTGTGAAGCCACAGGTCCCGAAGCCGCAGGGCGTTGTCCTGTTCGGCCTCGTCGAGCAGACCGAGCCGCATCTTGTCGATGAGGCGATGGCCTCCGGCGGCGCGCGGCGGTGCCTGACCCGACCGGAGCAACGGGACGGTTTCGCCGGCTGATCGTCGTGCACCGAGGCGCATAGCGGCGAGCACTGCATCCCGCGACACGGTCCGTCGCTCCACCGTCTGCGCCAGTTCCGACAACGGGTCATACGCACCGGGGTTGGTCAGGAACCGGGCCAAGTCGCTTGGTCGGCCGCTGCGATCTCGACTCGCCTCCCCAATGAGCTGGGCCACCGCACCGTAGGCATCTGGAGCCGCCGCCTGCGAGTACCCCAGCCCGACCATCGCCGGCTCCGCTAGCTGCCGGATGTTGATGTCCTGGATGTGGCCCTTCGCCGCCCGGTCGCAGTCGAATCTGAAGACCAGCATGAACCGAAGGAGCATGTCGAACAGGCCCGGCGGTAGGCCACTCGGGTCGTGCCTCCTCGCCTTGGGCGGCGACGGTGATGTCGGTCTCGGTAGGTTCTCCAGCTCGGCGGTCCGTCTCGCGACGTCCATCATGGCCCACGCCAGGTGCGCGAGTAGCCTTGTTCCGGCCGGGGTAGCGAGCGCAGCTGTCCGGCACACGTCGTACAGGGCCAGTGGTGACGGGTCGCTGCGTTTCCCGCCCAGTCTCGTGTTGCTGGCTAGACGTGCTGCTGGGCCGCTGGTGTATCCGAGCCACTTGTCAAAGAGGTGAGTCAGGCCGCCTTCGTCGCACAGCTTGTTCATCGTGGTGTACACCGTGTGGTCGTGGTGCTTCACCGACACCAACTCCAGGAATGGGGGCTGGTCCCGCACGATGAGGAAGTCTTCGTGCCACTCGCAGATGATCTTGCTGATCGAAGGGTCGGACGGCATGCTCAGGCAGAAGGACGCGATAATCTCCGTCTGGTAGTGATAGTTGCCCTGAGTCGGGGCACCCGCGTCCTCGATCGGTTGTCGATATAGGTCGAGTGCAAGCTGGCCGCTCGGGTCGACGCTCATGATCAAGTCGCGGTCCTGCTCGACTCTCGATGAAGCGTCACCTGTCACGACATGCCTCACCTTCTTTGCGATCGGTAAGCGTGGCCTCACGTCCAGCGAACACGATCACACAGTGATCACGCAATAGCCCATCGGATATCTGAGGCTGGATCGTCGCCCAAAGATGATCCAGCCGTTCGAGCGCGGCGCATGGACCCTGCCGCCCATCCGGCAAACAGACGTCTAATGCTCGGTAGGCACGGCCAGCTGCGCGTCGGTGCCCGCCGGACCTGCCTGACCGCCCCTCACTACCAGCACATCGGAGGCTTTTGTCCGTATGCGACCGACGACAGCGAGCCGGCCGAACGTCAGGTGAGCTGACCATCGGGCACCCCGCCGCCCGGCTACACGGGCCTGTCGGAGCACGCAGTAGGTTCGGTATGTCCTGAACATGGACACGTCCAAACGATCCGTCCGCCCCTCCAAGTGGGCGGCCGTACTGGACGCCGTCTACCCCACGCCGAGCCCGCCGACGAGCAGACCTGGCTGGAGTGGAAGTCTTCAAGCCGCAGCAACGGTCCGCAGGCTGACCAGGACCGCTGGCGAGGCGGTCGAAGCAGTTGAGATCTCGGAGCTACGTCGTGGCCTGTTCGGTCCGTGGATCGACTCCAAGATCGAGATCGGCTTGCTTAGGTTGGGGCAGGTGCTGGTACGAAAGTGTCCCGGGATGACAGCCTTGCCGCTCGACGCGCTGTCGGCGGCCGACGGCACACGTACGGCGTGGCCAGCGATGATCTGGACGGACGGTATCGAAGGCGTCGATCACGAGCCGGCAACGTCGGCGACCGTCACGACGTCTGCAGGCGAGTGATGTGCCTGTCACCTGTCGAAACGGCGTCTAGCGGTGCTGCAACGGACCGTTAGTCAAGGAGACGCCGGCGTGCTTTGACGCGATGTACTGGTGGCCCTCGCGGCGTAGCTCGACCAGGTCAACGGATTGGACGACCGTGGTGACCGGCCGGAGGTGCCGAAGGCTGGCTACTCGCTGGATGAGGGGTTGCGCGTTGGCGGTGGTGTTGTGGTAGGCGATGCTGACGTGGGGGACGAACCTGCTTGCCCGTTCGGGTAGGGCTGCGTTGCCGCAGACCTCGGCGATGGATCCGCAGATGAGGTTACGGAGCCTGCTGACGGGTTCTGGGGGACCGACACTGAAGCGGACTGCGCCTGGCGACCCGGCAAGCGGGCCGATCTCGATGGGGACGGCCGGAAGATCGGCGCAGCGCCTGCGTACTTCGTTGACCACAGCTGCGGCCACGTCAGGTGAGACTTCGTCGGTGAAAGCTAGTCGCTGCATCGTGATGTGCAGGCTGGCTATCGGGACCAGGTCGAGGTGGGGTAGGTCGCGCAGTTGCTCTTGACAGTGGGTCGCCATGGCGGTGAGGGCTGGGACGTGGCCGAGCATCACCATCCAGTGGTAGGAGCGCCGGCCCGGGGTCCACCCCGGCCGGTCCCAGTGGTTGACCATCCGTTGGACCCGCTGGAACTGCGTCCACTCTTGGTCCGCCCAGGGGCGTTCGTGGTCGTGGTCCAACGCTCCGGGCTGCATCGTCATCGGTTCCCTCGGCCTTCGTCGAGCCACGTGTGTACCTCGTCGACGAACGACTCGGCGCAGGGATCGTCGAAGTTCTCCCTGACCATCGTGGCGAGGGCGCGGGTTCGCTGACGTATCGACTCGATCTGGTTGTCCTGGCAGGCTCGCATGGCCTGGCGGGCGACGTCGGTGGCCTGTTCGACGTCGGGTCGATTCCCGCCTGCCAGCGCGGTTGCCAGGTCCAGCCGGACCAGGGCCTGGCTCCACACGGACGGTGACGTGTCGACGATCGTGACCGCGCGGCCGGCCAGGTCGAGAACCTGCTCGGTGCGTCCCAGCGCCAGGTACGCCGTCGCCGCGTTCGATGCCACCCGTGCCTCGCTGTAGAGGCCAAACGAGACGCATGAACTCATGCCGGGCTCGGGCGACAGGCCTGAGAGCACCTCGTAGGCGGTGCCGATCGCCTGTTCTGCCTCCTGCGTCTGGCCGAGCTTCGCGTGCGCTCGTGCCTCGCCGTTGACGGCGAGACGTACCGCCTGCGCTCCACGGCCGGCGAACCGGCGGCCGTCCACGGCGTAGCCGAGCGCCTTGCGGTACTGCCCGTCGTAGAACTCGGCGAAGCTCTGCGTGCCCCGGACCCACGCCTTCAGTTCCCGGTCCTCCGCGAAGTCGGCGAGCTGAAACGCCTCGATCCCGTAGGCCCGCGCGGAGCTGAACCGGCCGAGATTGACCGACATGTAGCTGAGCAGCCCGGAGAGCTGCCCGGCGATGGCAAGCAGCCGAGCGCTGTACCGGGGCTGCATCCGCAGCGGGATGAGGCTCTGCACCCAGCGTCGTTGCCGCACCACGTCGGCGGCCAGCGTGAGCGGCCCTTCCTCCTCGTAGCGTGCGACGATATCCGAAACGTAGAGATCCAGAGTGTCCAGCAGAGCGTGGTTGACGCTCGCGTCGTTGTTCTCGCGAATCCGGGCCAGGATGACCGAGGGCTGCTCGACCAGCCCTTCGGAACCTACGCTTCGGGCAGCGGGCACAATCCTCCTGTTGCCGGAGACGGCACTGATCTCCGAGTCGACAACAGCAGCATCCTGCTGTACTACCGTGCGCCGGTTGCGGAATCCGAGTTCGTCGTCGGTGTCGGCGTTGAGGGCGATGCGCAGGGCGGTGCGGTAGTCCTCGGCGGGGTAGCGGATCTTGCCGTTTTCGAGTTTGCCCAGGTAGTTGGCGGTGAAGGCGCTGTGGGCTGCTTGTCCGGGGTCGGGGTAGAGGATCTTGTTGACGGCGTCGGCGAGTTGCCGGCGGGTCAGGCCCAGGCGTTCGCGTGCTGCGGTGAGTGGGTGGTTCTGCATGACACCCCCGATGTGTGGCGCACGATCGATGCGTGGTGGCGCGAGCTGCCTGTGGTGGTAATCGATTTTGGATAGTATCCCACCTGGTGGATTTCGCCTTCAACCATCTGCGTCGAGCAATTCCTGACCTCACCAGGGAATACGTCGACGACGGATTGTCAAGAGGGGAGGCAGGGGATGGTTGCCGATACGGGAAGTATCCCTTCCGGTAGTGGATGAGCGCTGGTCACCCGCCGCCGGAAGCCGCCGCTACCGCCGCCGGTAGACGCCAGAGAGCCAGGCCCGTCGGTCAACAGAGGGTGCCGGCCCGGTCAGGGCCGGCGGTGTTGGCGGCGATGCGGGGCGCCAGGAGGCGAGCGGGTCGATCACGTCAGCGTCGGCCCAGCGGCGTAGCCTGCGCCAGCAGGTCATCCCGGAGCCGAAGCTTGACTCCTGGGGCAGTTTCTCCAGCCAATCTGATGTGGAGCACGTACAGGATGCCTTGCGGGCAGAGCCGGTCGCGCTCCGGTTGCGGTCCGAGGGATCATTGTGGCGAGGGCGGAAGCAGCGGATCGGTTGGGTCTCACAGGTCGTCATCGATGATCCACGGCTTGCTCGCCCGTATAGAACGAACCACATCTACCGCTGTCCTAACCAGCGACGACTATCAAGATCGTGTTAGGAGCTCTACGGGGGTTGGACTAGGGTCACGTCCGGTCAGGTGCCACATGCCCTGACCGGCTGCGACTGGCATAGGTAGGAGGAGAACCATGGCTACGCTCGGGGTCGCCTGTACATCGTCGTTTGCCTACCTCGTGGTTGCGGACGGAGAAGCCGTGGTCGACGGCAAGCCGGAGCGGCTAGCGTTCCGCGACGGTCTACCGGAGGCCGATCAGCTGGTCGAGTTCGGCAAGGATGTTGCACGCGCGCTACGTGACACAGGGGCGTCTGAGGTTGTAGCCCTGCGGGCTGCGTCGAACTATACGGACACACACAACGGATGGACGGACCGCCTGGCGATGGAGACTCTGCTTCGGCTGGAATGTGCGAAGGCGGGCGTGCCATGCCGGTACTTGTCGCACCAGGCGGTGAAGGGTGCGCTTGGACTGGCTGGACGCGGTGGATTGGCGACGCTCGGCGCGGGCCGAGTCGCCCGTAGCGGCAGGTACTGGGGCGAGGGTCGGGGTCTGGCCGCGCTCGCGGCCGTCGCTGTGGAAGTGGGGGCCTGACGTGCTCCATGGTGATCGGCTCGACCAGCCGTCCTACTCGTTCCTCCGAACCCTGCCTGGCGGTGCGGTCGGCGAGGTCCGGCTCGTCTGGCATGAGCCGCTGCAGCGGATGCTTGTACAGAAGACCGTTGACTTGCTCGGCTTGGAGGACGCCGTCGCATACCGGGAGCCGAGACTACTCGACCGGGTTGAGCATGATCACGTTGTCAGGATCCGTGACGCCCAGCCGGACCCGGACGTCAACTACGGCCTGACGATCGTCATGGATTATCTGCCCGGCGGGAGCGTTCACGGTGCCCTGCAAGACGGCTATCGCTTCGGGGTTCGGCAGGCGCTGCTGCTCGCGGGGCAGGTTCTTGATGCACTCGACCACCTTCACGTCAGGCATAGGTTCCTGCATCGCGACGTTAAGCCCGGCAACGTCCTGCTCGATCAGAACCGTGAGACTGCATACCTCGGTGATCTAGGGTCTGCCGCACCATTGTCAGAGGACGATCGAACCTGCGAGGCGCACGGCGGGACCTTACTCTATCGGCCACCGGAGTACACGTCAGGTCTCCTTGACGTGCGGTCGGATGTATACAGCCTCGGCGTGACTCTCCTGGAGATGCTTACGGGGCCGTTCCCATATGCTGAGCTGGACCCGTTGCAGATGGAGGACCGCCTCGGCCGCGGCCGGCGCGCTTTTCTAGACCGCTTCGCGGAGTTGCCGCCGTACATCAACGCGCAGGTGCGTCGGGTGGTGCGCGCACTGACGTCACAGACTCCGGCGTCCCGGCCAGCCTCCGCAATGGACGCGCTCCAACGGCTACAGCAGTGCAAGACCATCGACTGGAGGCCATGCGGCCCGCGCAGCGACGTGCCTAGCAAATGGGAGGGTACTGGACTGCCAGGCCGCGACGGGAAAGCTCGCTCCTACCGGGTAGAGACGATCCCCTTATCGGCCGGTCCGAACCGAGGTCGCGTCCGTGTGAAGGTCTCCTACCGTAACCGAGTTGGCGGTGGTTGGCGCCGGCTCGCACCCGACTCTGTTGCGGACCTCGACGACCAAGAAGCCCTTGACCGAGCCTTCTCGGCGGCGGACAGGGATGCGTTCCAGCGCTGAGCAGCCCAGAACAGCAGGTCTGCATCAGCTGGACACCGACGTAAGAAATCGCGCCGTTTAGAGGTCGCGAAACTTGCGGCCAACTCCCAGCCCGCTGACGCGCCGAAACCGACCGTTACGAGCACGCCTTGGGACTTGAGCGAGCGTAGGGCCTGCTCGGTACCTAGTACCCTGACACCGACGTGCGGATCCGGCCGGGTGACTGCCCCACCCAGTGGATCGGCAAGGCCGGCGGCAGCGGCCTTTTCCCGGAGCTCCAGCAGGGCACGATGCAGCGGCCATGCCGGATCGACGGGTGCGCGGGTGACGGGGCCGCTCGCGAGAAGGGCGCACAGGACGTCTGCGAGGCCGGTCGGCAGACTTTGAGGTCGCTGTTCGAAGGCAGGTACGAGCCGAGGCTGGGCCATGCTACCTCCTTCCACTACGCTTTGCTATCGGCCGCCACGATGTGTTACCTCCTCCGCTACCAGCATGCAGCAACAAGGGCTTGGTCGCCAGAGTTAAGTTCTTCGTCAGGCTGGATTCGAGTTGGTGTAGTGATCGCTCGGCGGCCGACGGTTCGTTCACGGGACCGGGGTCCAGCCCCAGGGGCGGTCGCCGTGCTCGCCACGGATGCAGGCGAGGCGGTAGTGGGCCTGGTCGCGTAGGGCTGGGTTGCCTCGCGCGAGTTGGGCGGCGAAGGTGACCTTGCGCAGCTCTCGGGCGTCGCGGAGCACCGAGCACCCGGGCCAGTCGGTGACGTCGTAGCCGTAGTGCTGGCAGAACTCGGTCCAGCCGGGTGCGTACTCGGCGCTGAAGGTCAGGTGGTCGACGGCGACGGAGACCAGGTCCCACTCGGGCGGGCCGAAGGCGAATCGTTCGAGGTCGAGCACGACCGGCCCGGCGTCGGTGTCGACGATGTTGCCGGCCCATGCGTCGCCGTGCACGGCACCGTGGGGGAGGCCGGGAGGAAGCTCGCGGTAACGGTCCTGCAAGCCGTGCAGGTGATCGAGCAGCCAGGCGCGGTCATCGGCTGAGAACACGGTCGCCTCGGCGATGCGCTGCTCCAGGCGTACGAACGGTGCCAGCGGTGGCAGGTCGAGACTTGCCGGGGGCTGCAGGCGGTGCAGCTGTTGGAGCACCTGGGCGAGCTGGCCGATGCTGCCTTCCCGATGCGGCGGCAGCTCATGCCAGAAGGTGACGGCTCGCTCGTCGACCGCGACAGGTTGCGGCAAATCGTCGATCGCGCGGACAGCCGGTATCCCGGATTCGTTGAGCCAACGGGACACCCGTACTTCCTTGCCTGCGGTGGCAAGCTGCCCGTCGCGGCTGACGCGGGCGACAACGCCGCCGGGCAGGCGGTAGATGACGTTCTCCGCAGATCGGATCAGCTCAGCGCCGGTCGCGTCGACCCCGACCTGTTGGCAGGCGAGCAGCAGCGCTTCCTGCGGATCCGTCATGCGACGGCTCCGACCGTCTCCCGGATCCGGGCGCGCAGCTCCTCTACTTCCGTGAGCTTGCCGTGCTGCCCGGCCATCCGGTGCAGCTCCCGTAGGTCGTCGGCGGCGCGCAGCGACCGGACCGGCCCGGCGTCGTCGAGGGCCAGGTTGCCGATCGTCACGGCCTCCAGCGGGTCACCTTGCACCATCGTGAGGGACGCGAGCTTGATCCGGGAGATCGCCCTGGACCGCAGGTACGCCGGGAGGTGATGCTCCACCGAGTAGGCGAACCGGTCGGCCGACTCCGTATCGAGTCTGGTGTGCAGGGCCACGTCGAACAGTGCGTGGGCGGTGTCGCCGTGGTGCTGGGCATCGTCGTAGAAGCACATCCACGGCGGGTCCTCCGCTGGCGCGGCGTGCGCGAACGCTTCGTCGGCGGCCCCGACGGCGGCCAGCGCCTCCTGTGCTCTGCCCGGCCCAAGCTTGGCGAGTGCCCGTGCTCGTACGGTGTGGAGCATGGCGCGCTCGGAGGCGGTGAGCCAGTCGGCGCGGACCAGGGCCATTTCGATGTGGGTGAGCCCGTCGTCGGGCTGACCGCACCACACCGCCTGCCGGGCCAGGCTGGACAGCAACATCGCGCGCTGGTGCCAGTCGCCGCCGATGCTGGCGCAGCGCAGGGCGAACGTGAACCGATGCCGGGCCGCCTCGTGGTGGTACGCGTCGAAGAGCATGAACGCCACGACCCCCGCCAACTGAGCCAGCGCCTTGTGTAGCGCGGGTCGCAGGTGCGCCGGGCAGCTCACCTCCAGCAGCCGGGACATGCGGTGCAGCTTGTCGTCGGCGATCTCCCGGACCAGCGCGCCACCGTGCGCGTTGTCCCACTGCTCGAAGATCTCCGCTGCTTCCAGAACCTGGGTGATGTGTTCCTGGCTGACTTGACGCGGCAACTCGTCGACGACCTGCGGGCCGAGCAACGACATCAACGGGATGGCGTCGGACGTCAACGGAGCAGCGGCGGCGGGACTCAGCCCTGTTGCCGGGGACTCGTATCGATTTGATCGAACGGCGAGCATGCCTTTCGTTCGCATGCTGATATCCCGACGGCGGAATCCGAGTTCGTCGTCGGTGTCGGCGTTGAGGGCGATGCGTAGGGCGGTGCGGTAGTCCTCGGCGGGGTAGCGGATCTTGCCGTTTTCGAGTTTGCCCAGGTAGTTGGCGGTGAAGGCGCTGTGGGCTGCTTGTCCGGGGTCGGGGTAGAGGATCTTGTTGACGGCGTCGGCGAGTTGCCGGCGGGTCAGGCCCAGGCGTTCGCGTGCTGCGGTGAGTGGATGGTTCTGCATGACACCCCCGAAGTGTGGCGCACGATTGATGCGCGGTGGCGCGAACTGCCTGTGGCAGTAATCGATTTTGGACAGTATCCCACCCGGTGAATGCCGCCATCAACCATCTGCGTCGAGCAATTCGCTGCCCCTGCCAGGGAATACGTCAACGGAGAATTGTCAAGAGGGGAGGCAGGGGATGGTTCCCGCAACGGGAAGCATCCCTTCCAGTAGTGGGGGAGCGTCGCCCCGTCCCGGGCGGGACGCCTACCGCAGCCGGTCAGCCATCGGCCACGGTGTGTGCGGGGTTCGGCACGGACGCCGTACCGCTGAAGTTGCCGGACCCCGACGCGGCCTGCCGCCGCCGGAAGCCCCCGTGACCGGCGGCGGCAGGCCCCGCGAAGAAGCCCAGGCCGATCGGCCAACACAGTGGACGTACCCGGAAAGGGGTTGTGATGCTGGAAGCGGTGCGTGCCGCCCCGGTTGCCCGACGACGAGGTCCCGGTCGTGCCGGAGGATGCGCTCCCGGATGTCGGCCATGATCCGCCGGTAGTGCGGCTCGAACTGACGTGCGGGCATGCCGAAATCGTGCCCCAGCTCGGCCTTTGCGGGAGACCCGCCGGGGTGGCGTCGATCCCGTGGAGCGGCGCTCAGCTGCTCCTTCGACGGTCGGCGCTGCCTCGGCGACCCCCATCGACGCCCCCGGCCGAGCCGGTGCACGCGGCACCGTCGGCCACTGCACGCAACCCAGGAGTGCTCCCGATTGTGGGCGTACGGCGGAACGTGAGCCGCCGGACGCCCGTACCAGCGGCCCTGTGGGCGTACTGCCGTTTGTGGCTGCGTGCGCAGGGCGGGCGGCCCGACCTCCGCGCCCCCGTTCGGGGTCGGGCCGCCCATCCCACCTTCCCCACCGAACCGCGATGTAGCGGCGATCCCGTGACCTTCGAAAGGGCGGTCCCACCCGTGCGCAGACTCCTCGACCGTGTCCTGTTCCCTCGGCGTACCCGGCAGGGCTGTTGCGTAGTCGGTTGAGGGCTGGCTGAGCTGGGAGTTCGGGAGGAATTCGGGGGTCTATGCAGGACGGGCGCGGCCCGTTGGTGATCATGAAGTTGCGAAGCCACATGATCACGAGAAGGACCGCACCCGCCGATGCCATCATCACCCACCGAGATTCTGCTTCCGCACCGACCCACCGATACGCCACCACCGGCGGCGGTCACCGACAGCGAGCATCACGGCCTGTTCGCCGCGTTGAGGGCGGTACCCGATCCGCGTGATCCGCGTGGCCGCCGCTACCCCCTGGTCAGCGTGCTCGCCGTCGCGGTGTGCGCGGTACTGGCCGGGGCATGTACCTTCGCCGCGATCGCCGACTGGGTACGGGACCTGGACCGCACCGCGTGGGCGAGGCTCGGCTTCACCGACCGGGTTCCCGCCGCGACCACGGTGTGGCGGCTGTTGATCCGCGTCGACGCGCAGGCCCTGTCGACGGTGCTGGCCAGCTGGCTACTGGCACGCACGACACCCGTCACCCGCAGCGGGCGGCGGTGGCGCCTCGTCATCGCCGTCGACGGCAAGGTCGTACGCGGCGCCCGACTCGCCGACGGACGTCAGATCCATCTGCTGTCGGCCTACGACACCAGCACCGGCGTCGTGCTCGCCCAGGTCCAGATCGCCGCGAAGTCGAATGAGATCCCGGCGTTCACGCCCCTGCTGCGCCTGGTCGCCGCCCAGCTGGGATCGCTGACCGACGTCCTGGTCGTCGCGGACGCCCTGCACGCCCAGACCGGACACGCCGAGTACCTGGCCGCCGCCGGCGGACATCTGATGGTCACGGTCAAAGCCAACCGGCCGACCACGTTCGCCCAGCTCAAAGCTGTTCCCTGGGCGCAGGTCCCGGTTGGAGCCCGGACCCGGGACACCGGACACGGCCGCACGGAGACCCGCACCGTCAAAGCTGTCACCGTGGCGACCCCCGGCGGGCTCGGCTTCCCCTACGCCCAGCAGGCCGTCCGGATCACCCGTACCCGCACGGTGAAGGGCAGGACCAGCCGCGAAACGGCGTACCTGACGGTGTCCCTGCCCGCTGGACAGGCCCGACCCGCCGACCTCGGCACCTGGGCCCGGGCGGAGTGGCATATCGAGAACCGCCTGCACTACGTCCGCGATGTCACGTTACGTGAGGATGCCCATCACGCCCGGACCGGAAACGGACCCGCCGTCTTCGCCACACTCCGTAACACCGCGGTCGGCTACCACCGCAGCAACGGCGAACCCAACATCGCCCGCGCCACCCGACGAGCGAACCGCCGTTCTACAGACCTCATCGACGCCGTGACCAGGAGTTACCCGACTACGCAATAGCCCTGGCGTACCCGGCGGCAGGCCCGGCTGCTCGCCAGCCTCGCCAACCAGACCCGGCCAGCCGCCCGGCCTCCCGCCGCTGCTGCTGGCGGCGGCGGGTCGCGTCCGCCGGCCCGGCACGGCGGCAACGCCGCCACCCACCTCTACTACGGCGCCAGCGTGGTGCGGCCGTCGATCAGCCCAGGGCTGGTCCGCGACCGCCGGTTCCCGGTCCGCACCCGGCGCGGTTGCGACCCGATCGAGGTACGCGCCTTCCTGCACCTGGTCGCCGACGAGTTGGCGGCGGTGCGGGCCGAGTTGGCGGCCGCCCGGGACGAGAACGTGCGGATCAAGCAGGCGTTGCGGGACTGGCAGTCGCGGCAGTTCCAGGCCGGGATGCCGGCCTGATCGGGGTCGACCGGACCCGCCGGCCGGTAAACACAGTGGACGATGTAGGGAGAGGGGTACGTTGATGCTGGATGTGGTGCTCGCCGCCGCGATCGCGCTGCTGGTCGGCGCGGTCGTCGGGTTCAGTTTGTGTCGGCATCGGCACCGCTGGTGTCCCGGCTGCGGCCGTACCCTGACCTGCCCGGCGTGTCCGACCGGCGGGCTGCTGCCCGCGCAGGTCGAGGCGGCCGGGCGTCGGTGGGCGCCGCAGCCGGCGCGGACCGTGACCCTGCGGCGGACCTGGGCGTGGCCCGGCCGGTCCCGGCGGCGGGCCGGCCGGTGACCGCGCGGGTGGTGGCCGTGGTCGGCCGGGTCGGGCATGTGGCGTGGCGTCCGTCGTGGCGGTGCCGGGCCTGCCGCCGGCCGTGGCCGTGCGAGCCGGCCCGCGCGGAGCTGCTGGCGAGCTTCGACCGGATCGGCCGCTGCATGTACGTGGCCGAGCTCGCCGCCGAAGCCGCCCGTGACCTGCCCGGCCTGACTCCGGAGCAGACGTACGCGCGGTTCATCGCCTGGGCGCGGCGGCGGGGGCCGGCATGACGGTCTACCGCACCCAGGCCACCGCCGCCGCCACGGCCGCTGTCGCTTCCGGTGGTGGGGTGCCGGTGCCGGCTGCGGCGGTACGGGGCCGGTCGCCGCTGCTGGCGGACGAGTTCTTCCTGTTGGCGGCCGATGATGTGACGGGGCGGCCGCGTCTGCCGGCCGGGCCGGTCGGGTACGGTCTGGCCGCCGCTCTGCTGGCCGACCTGGTCGACGCGGGCGCGTTACGGGTGCACGACGGCCGGTTGTGGCTGGCCGCGCGGCACGTGCCGGTGGACGCGCTCGGCGGCTGGATCCTGCGCTGGCTGGACGCGGAGCCGAGGCACCGGCGGGTCGGGACGTGGTTGGCGTTGCTGGCGTCGCGGGCCCACGGCCAGGTCGCGCGGCGGCTGACCGCGGCGGGCGTGGTCCGGCCCCGGACGGTACGCCGCCGGCTGCTGACCACCGCCGTGGTCCATGTGCCGACCGACATGAACCGGGCCGCCTGGGCCTGGGCCCGCCTGACCGTACGCCTACAGCGCGGTGAACCGTTGCCGGCGTTTGAGGCGCGGCTGGGCGGGTTGTGTCTGGTGACCGGGCTGGACGACTTTGTGCTCACCGGCCTGCCGGCGGCGGCCCGCCGGCATCTGTACCGGGAGACCGCAGCCCGGTTACCGGCCGAGATCACCGAACTGTTCACCATCGCCCGCCACCGCCTCGACGGCGCCGCCCACCGCCGCCGCTGACGGTGACACCGGGCAGTCACGCCTTCCCCCCGCCCGGCTGCTGATCGTCGTGTCCTTGGCGGTAACACTCACGCGAGTCTGTACACAAGTAAGGGAGACCGCATCAGCCCGTCAGTCAGGAGACCGTATGAAGCCCACGGGGGAGCGTGACGCATCCTCGCCGACACGCCCGGTCTGCACTGGCGTGGCGAGGTTGTCGACCGCGCTGGTCGGACCGGTGTGGCTGTCACGGCCGACGACACCGAGCACAACGTCCAACACTTGCTGATCTTCGACCCGGTTAACGGAGAACTGCTTGCACACGAGCTGGTCAAGCTTACCGAACCGCGACAGGTGCAGGTCTACAACCTGATTCACCGGCTTAATGGCCACAGTTTCCCGAATCACTTCACCGCTAATGGCAGTAATCGGGCGGTCAACGGCGTCGGTGCAGCTATAGAAAACCAGCAACTGTGCCTCAACGGCAAGTCTTCTGGATACCACTGTGATGCGGTCTATCAGCTCAACCATTGCAACGGCAGCCGGTGTGGGCTAGTCGCAACGCCGCTCGGTTAAGCCGTTGCGGCAGCGGTCAAGGGTGTGTCGGTCGGACATGGGAAAGCGGAGTTCCTGTAACGAGGTGAGTCACTCCAAGACGCCTCGAGACCAGGAACTCCGCTTTGGTCGATCAGATTGCCATAACTCGGACGGTGCGGGTAGCCGCAGGTGTGTTCGCGCCGGGTCATCTGGGTGAGTTGACCCAGTTCCTGCCCTTCGAGATGGTCGATGAGGTCCTTGCCGCGACCCGTCGTACCCAGCAGCGGATCCGGCTACTCCCGGCCCGGGTCGTGGTCTACCTCGTCCTCGCAGGCTGCTTGTTCGCCGAACTCGGCTACGGGCAGGTGTGGCGGAAACTGACCGCCGGTCTGACCGGGCTGGATCTGACCGAGCCGGCCTCAGGCACGTTACGGGAGGCGCGTCAGCGGCTCGGGTCGACGCCGTTGCGGGCCCTGTTCGATCTGCTGCGCGGCCCGGCGGTCACCACGGCGACGCACGCCGTGCGGTGGCGGGGCCTGCTGGTGACAGCGATCGACGGGACCACGATGTCGGTCGCCGACGCCGAGGCGGTCCGGGTCCGTTACCGCAAACAACGGGGTAACCACGGCGGCGCGGGCTACCCGGCACTACGGCTGAGTGTCCTGCTGACCTGCGGCACCCGCTCGATCATCGACGCCGTGTTCGCTCCACTCGGCACCAGCGAACTCGACCAGGCCCGCTCCCTGGCCCGGAGCCTGGCCGCCGGGATGCTGCTGTTGGCCGACCGTAACTACGCCGCCGCCGACCTCATCCAGACACTCGCCGCCACCAGGGCCGACCTGCTGATCCGCTGCAAGAACGGCCGCCGCCTGCCGGTGATCCGCCGGTACCACGACGGATCCTGGCTGTCGACCATCGGCACGGTACGGGTGCGGGTCGTGGACGCTGAGATCAGCGTCCAGACCATCGACGGCGTCCGCACGGGCGGCTACCGGCTGATCACCACCCTGCTCGACCCACGCACCCACCCGGCCGGCGAACTGATAAAGCTGTACCACCGCCGGTGGGAGGTCGAAACCGCCTACCTGGAGATCAAATCCAGCATCCTCGGCGGCCGGGTCCTGCGCGCGCGTACTCCCGACGGCATCGACCAGGAGGTCTACGCCCTGCTGGTCGTCTACCAGATCCTGCGTAACGCCATGACCGACGCCACCGACAGCCGGCCCGGCACCGGCCCTGACCGGGCCAGCTTCACCACCGCCCTGAACGCCGCCCGCGACCAGGTCACCCACGCCGCCGGCGTCCTCGCCGACACCGTCATCGACCTGGTCGGCGCCATCGGTCGTGCGGTTCTGGCCCACCTGCTACCTGAGCGTCGGATCCGGGTGAAGACCCGCATGATCAAACGCTCGAACTCCAAGTACCAAGCCCGCGGACCCAACGTAGACCGACGCAGCTACAAAGCCACCATAGCCATCGATATAATCACAAACACTTGCTAACCATCCACCCGCCCTAACCGAGCGGCGTTGGGGCTAGTCGCCGTGGACAACAGGTTGGCTGCAGGGGGAGACAGTGGTGGACCCTGGTTCTCGAACAACCATGCTTACGGCATCCACCAGGGCTACAAGTACTGGTTTGGTAATCGCGACCTGTACACTCCGGTCGTCTACCTTCCTTCGGCATTGGGAGTGACGGTTGCGACTTACTAGGGAGAAGCGCGTCCGCTGGGGTCGGCTCGGTGCTTGCATGGGTCGAGTGGGCCGTCCGATGGGTATGGCTGGTATTGCTCTGGCCGCTGTGGCGTGCGTCAGTTGCGGCTCGAGCGCTGATGTGTCGGTTGCACAGACTGACCCCACACTCTTCGTGCACGACGTCCGGGAGAGAGGCGACGACGCCGGAATCGATGGCTACCTTCGATACCTCGCCGGCTCTGACTGCTTCGTCCTAGAGCCAGCAGCCGGCGGCGTGCGTAATGTCGCTGTGTGGCCGCCGGGAACGACAGTGTGGATGGACGGCGCGGACGTGGCCGGTGTGACCGTGCCGGACCACGATCCGATTGCCACCGGTAGCCGGGTCACCGGCGGCGGTGGATACGCCAACGCCGGCACGAGCGACACCGACCTGCCGGACGTGCCGGCAGAGTGTCTGAGCGGCGGCGGAGAGTTCGCGTTCCTGCACGTCATCTCTGCGGTCACACCGCCGTCTTGACCGCAGGCATCTCGGCGAGGATTGAGCAGAGGCTGCTGGCCGTCATAGAACTCCCGGTGGTCAGCAGCCGGCGGCGTACGGCGTTCGGCGGTGCTACTGGATTTGGGAACAGCCGGCCGGTGCAGGGGGAGCGGACAGATCCTGCGCTGGCTGGACGCCGAGCCGCGACACCGGCGGGTGGGGACGTGGTTGGCGTTGCTGGCGCCGCGGGCGCACGGCCAGGTCGCGCGGCGGCTGACCGCGGCGGGTGTGGTCCGGCCCCGGACGGTACGCCGCCGGCTGCTGACCACCGCCGTGGTCCATGTGCCGACGGACATGAACCGGGCCGCCTGGGCCCGGGCCCGCCTGTCCGTACGCCTACAGCGCGGCGAACCGTTGTCGGCTCCTGAGGCGCGGCTGGGCGGGTTGTGTCTGGTGACCGGGTTGGACGACTTCCTGCTCACCGGCCTGCCGGCGGCGGCCCGCCGCCACCTGCACCGGGAGACCGCCGCCCGGTCGCCGGCCGAGATCGCCGAACTGTTCACCATCGCCCGCCACCGCCTCGACGGCGCCGCCCACCGCCGCCGGTGACGTTGGAGCCTGCTGTCCCCGGCGGCGATTGCGTCACCATCGCCAGCGTCGGACGGACCTGACACGAGAACCACACCAGGTCGACGTTTCCGAGATCATGGCAGCAGGAGTGCGGCGACGAGAGCCATGTAGAGCAGACCAACGATGATAATCACGGCCTTCGAGGAATTTACCATCCTAAACCGATCTTCCATCTTGACGTCCGGTGGGTATTCCTTCCCGGCAAGAACGATCGTCGTAGCTTCGTTGCTTTCGAGGGGAATGCCTCTGCTGAGAGTCCGCACGGGAGCTAAATAGCGCTCCTCCAGCTCACGTGCCGCGAATAGCCAGTAGAAGAAGTAGCGAAAGCCGATGTCATTGACCAGCCACCAGACGACACACAGCGTGAGTCCGACCAGCGAGAGGCCGACCAGAGTGATGGTTCTTGTTGGCTGCTGCGCGCCGGATGTCAGCCCAATCGCTGTCAGGATGATCGTGTGCACGAGGACCATCAGCCCGTAACGTGCCCACACGAGATTGCCCTCAAACGCCATCAGTGAAACCGCTGCTTGATAGCCGACGCGGGCGTTCTCCAGCTCGGCCTTACTGGCCTCTGGGATTTGCGGTGCCGGTCCGGGTTCGTGATCAACAGCCATGTGTGCATCGTAGGATAGACGTGCAAGCAGGTATCGTCGTATTTTGATCTTGGTATCGATACCTGCTACCAGGGTGTTTGTCGGTTGGTGCGATGATCCGGGTGTTGGAGGTCCAACTGGTCACTGGATCGGAGCAACGATGGAAGACAATCACGAGGTGACACCGGATCACTCGTTCCCACTCGGCCAAGGCGATCTGAATATCGTCTACCAGGAGTTATGCGCTCACGCGAGAGCGACTGACGAGATCAGCCTCAAGCTCATGACGGCGATTCCGTTGGTGACCGGAATCGGGATCGTGCTGCTGATGCGCTCACCCGGGACGGCGGTTCCTCGCGTTGCGGTTGTGCTTCTGAGTCTTTTCGCGGCAGTTGTTACCTTCGCTATCTACCGGTGGGAACGCAAGAATATGGAGAACTGTCGGCACTTCCGCCGGTGGGCGGCCACCCTGGAACAGGACTATTACGGGCTACGCCAGCACGGAAGTGAATCGACGCCCGGCGTACTTCCACATGGTCGGATTCCACCACCGCGTCGTTTCGGCCTGGCGTGGACCAAAACCGAGGCGCTTCGGTTGCTGTACGGGGTCGCCATTCTTGGCTGGCTCTCGACCGGTCTTTATGTCACGGTGGCCTGAACTGGCAAGCTATCCCGAGCACGTTTAGCCAGGCGTTTCGCCGATACCTGGGGAAGTTCGACCGGATCGATAGCTTCGAGGGGTTCTATGCGGCGATCGACGATCTGCTCGCGGTGCCGGGCACCATGCGCGCCTCCTGACGAACGGCCCAATCGGGCAGCAATCCACCCGGCCTCCAGCCATCGGGTCAACCGGCGGTGATCAGCTCGCGGTACAGCGGGGAGTCCAGGAAACGCGGAACGATCTCGCCGTACGCCCGTCCGAACTCCAAAGTGCGCACGACGGTGCCGGCCACGAACCGCATCGCGGCACCCTCCCCGCAGACCACGTCCTCGTCGGTGGCGTCGGTCGGCGCGTAGAAGATCGAGAACTCGCCGACCGCGTCGGGGAACTTCGCCGACGGGGCGAGGCCCCGCCAGAACAGGCGCAGCTCCTGCACCTTGAGGCCGGTTTCCTCGATCAGCTCCCGGTGAGCGGCCGTCAGCGGATCCTCGCCCGGATCGACGTTCCCGCCCGGCAAGCACCAGCGGTACGGGTCGACGCTGGTATTGCCGTCACGGAGCTGTAGCAACAACCGACCTGCCGGATCGACCAGGATCACGCCCGCGATCCGAGCATCCACTCGTACGGCCACTCGAGCAGCCTACTGCTGCACGCCGAAGGGTGGCGTCGATCCCGTGGAGCTGCCGGTCGGCCGGATACGGTGCTGCCATGCCGTTGGAATGGTCGCTGAGGAAGTGAGCGAGGCTGACCTCGTGGAGGACTACCGGGCCTGACCGTCGCCGACGTCCGTGTGGCGTTGCGCTCCTCGGCAGAGCTCGGCCCGTCTGGCCAGCGGACGCTTGCTGCCCGTGCGGCCGGTCGGAGCGGGCACGACGACATCTCCGAGCGCGTCGAAGAGTTGCTGCGCACTGGAGCCAGTACGCCCCGCCGGTCTGAGTGGATCGCGGTTGCTCCAGCTCAAGCGTGGGGAGCACCGGATCTCACCGAGGAGGGACTCGATGGACGATGACATAGGTCTGGACCGCGCAGAAGAGCTGGTCCTCTGCCCCCCGGGAGGATTCGCCGCTTCCCCTGTGGGAACTCGGCTGGGACGAGGCCGAGTCAGCGAGTTGGTTAGCTGAAATCCTCGGGCCGGGCCTGGTCTCGTTGGTGGCCCGAGGCCTCGTCGAGGTGCGCAGATTCGACGGCTGGCCAGCCGAATGGGATCACGGCACCCTTGTGACAGGTGACGAACTGCTGCGAGAGAGTGGGCGCGCCGAAGCTTGGCGCGACGATGGAGGACACAGGGTTCTCGCGGCGCACATCACGAGAGCCGGCGCCAGGTTTCTGTGACCCTGGCTGTCCCCGGAAGCCGTTCCTGTCTCCAGCTCAGCCAAGAGAACGGGTAGCCCACGCATCCGCCACGGGAGCGGTGTGCTGCGCGGTTCGTCAATCTGGCCGTACGGATGTCTGCTCGAAGATGGCCGCGGGGTCGGCACCGAGGCCGCGCAGTAGTCGAGCGGCTGGGCCGTCGCGGTCCCGCAGGATGCCCGCCAGCAGGTGTGTCGTGCCGGCGAACGGGTGACCGGACTCCCGTGCGGCCATGCTCGCCGTACGGAGTGCGGATTCGGCATCGGGATCCAGCGGCGCTGCGGTTCGACAGGCCGTCGGTCGTGGCGGCGACCCCACCGCAGCCGGCTCGGCAACGACCTGCGGCGTGTCCGGCGAGCAGGCAGCGGCGACGGTCGCGCCGAGCAAGGTGACTCCCTGCGTACGCAGGATCTGACCGGCGGTGTTGTGCTGGGCGACCGGCTCCGGCAGGTCCACGCCGGCAGCGTGTAGCTGCTCGTGCAGCTCCAGGATGCTCAACAACACCTCGACGGTGCCGGTGCGCGCGCGGCCGAGCCGGATTGCCTGTAGGGCGGCATCCCGCTCCACGATGATCGGAATGACATGTCCGTAGCGGGTGCCGTGCCGACGGAACGGGCGACGCAGCAGGAAGTATCCGCCGGTAGTCACGACAGCATTCCAGAGGACCCGCGGCACGACAGGAATCGTCGTCGGGAGGACGCCCATAGCCTTGAGCATCCCCGGAGCCCAGTTCGGTGGAGAGTCGCCAGCGCGGTACCGGGGTAACTGGCGGCTCAACAGACGATCATCCCCGTGGCCGGGCACCCACATCTGCTCGGCGAGCCGGGCGGCAGCATTACCTGGCACGGCGTACATCGCCGCCAGTAGGTGGCGGACTCCAGCGGGCGCCCCGTGGAGGCGGCTCGCCTCGTGAACAGCTTCGTAGACGGCGTGCCGGACCAGCCCGGAGAACACGGCCTCGCCGGGACCGCCGTTGTGGGTCGCCTCCCGCAGCGCACCCTCGGCGAACAGCTCCACCTGCTGATCGAACTCGGGGAACAGACGCGACCGATGCGGTGGCGGCTCATCGTCGGCCGGCTCCGGCCCCTGCCGCCAGGCCCGTGACCACGGCAGCGGGAAGCCGTCCAGCTCAGAAGAAACCTGCATCACGCCCCGGCGCAGCACCTGGGCCGAGCTCACCACCAGCTGCCCGTCGCGCACCGTCCGCCGGTAGGCGCTGGCCAGAGTCCCCACCAGGCTGCCACCCGGCCGTACGCCTACCGCATCCATGATTCGAATGTCGCCACCGTCAGCAACGTTCCGGTCAGAGGATGTCGAGAACAGCCCGGAGCAGCCGGTTGACCTCGGCCATCTCAGCTGGGCTCAGCCGTCCGACCCGGTCGCCGATTGCCTTTTCGACGTCGACAGCGCGCAGTTGATCCAGCATGAGTCGGGTCGGCTCGCCGCGTACCGTGACTTCAGGTCGGAACACATACGGGTGTGCTGAAGTGGAAGTAGGAGCAACGACCGTCGTCGACAGGTTGAGATCGTCTGACTGCACTACCACGGCGTACCGGCGGCCCTGCTGTTCGTGACCGACCGCATCGCGTGGCGCGCGCAGCCGGTAGACGTCACCACGCACTGATTTCGTCCATCTCCGCCTGAACCCGGCGAACCTCCGCGAGATCATCGGCGTTGCTGCGAGCATGCTCTGCGTCGGCTCGCATCTTTGCCCGCAGTGCCTGGTCGGCATGCTCGTCAAGGAGGCGCGAGATCACGTCGTCGATCGGTGCGTCACCGAAATCCTCTGCGCGGGTCCGCATCAGTCGGTCACGAGTGACCGTGCTGACTCTGATCGTCGTAGTCGCCATGCTGCAAGTCTACGGATCAGGCTACGTTTCGTCTACAACAATGATCTACTGCTCCAGGTGCTCAACCTGGAGCTGATCTCCAGCGCCGATGCCCAAGATGCCGGTCTTTTCTTATATAAGCTCAACCCGGTATGGTCTTGCTCATGCACGCGTTCGACGTCCTCGGCATCCCGGTCCGTCGGCGGATCTTGGAGCTGCTCGCCGACGGTGAGCAGTCGTCCGGCGTGATCACGGACGTGATCCGGGCCGAGTTCGGGCTCTCCCAGCCGGCTGTCTCACAGCATCTTCGCGTGCTGCGGGACAGCGGGTTCGCGTCGGTGCGGGCTGAGGGCGCTCGACGGATCTACGCCGTCGAGCCCGCGCCGCTGAGCGAGATCGACGCGTGGCTGGACCGGTTCCGCCGGTTCTGGGATCAACGCCTCGACACGCTGGGAACCGAGCTGGCCCTAGGCAGGCGTGCAGCTCGGACTCCGGCCGGTGGGGAGCCCACCCGACCGGCCCGGTCCGGGCAAGACCGACCCACCGACGACGGGGACGTGACATGAAGGACATGTAACCGGTGGCGAGACCACGGACCACAACATGATCCCGACCCGACCTGACATCGCCGCGCGCTGCGGCCAGCTACCACCGCAGGTTGTCTGACGCGTGGAAGGGACGTACGCCATGAAGTACACCAACTCGATCGAGATCGCACTGCCACGGGAGGAGGTCGCCCAGCTGCTCGCCGACCCGGCACACATACCGAAGTGGCTGCGGGGCCTGGTGCGGCACGAGCCGGTGAACGGGATGCACGGGCAGCTCGGCACCACGTCGCAGGTCGCGATGCAAGCGGGGAAGCAAACTATGGAGTTGACCGAAACGATCACCCGCCGGGATCCGGCAGACCTGCACGACATCCCGAAAGAGGCCGTCGTTCACTTCGACCGCGAGACCGTCGGCGCGGGGATGTGGAGTGTCGTACGCGATCGGCTGACCGAAGTCAACCCGGAGACGACCCTCTGGGAGAGCGAGAGCGAATTCCGGTTCAGCAGCCTGCCGATGCGGCTGGTGGGGCTTCTCATGCCCGGCGCATTCCGCAAACAGTCGCAGCAGCACATGCAGGATTTCAAGGCGTTCGCCGAACAGGGGAAGGACGTCCGCGAAGAACCGAACTGACCTGCCGCGATCAGCAGCAGAACAAGACGTCGGCGGCGGTCGCAGCGGGTAGCGGCGGGGCGGTCGGCCGCGAGCCGTGGGTCAACCGACGACGATCAGCTCGCGGTAGAGCGGAGAGTCCAGGAAACGCGGGACGATCTCGCCGTACGCCCGGCCGAACTCCAGAGTGCGCACGACGGTGCCGGCAACGAACCGCATCGCGGCACCCTCCCCGCACACCACATCCTCGTCCGTGGCGTTCGTCGGCGCGTAGAAGATCGAGAACTCGCCGACCGCGCCGGGGAACTTCGCCGACGGGGCGAGGCCCCGCCAAACGGGCGCAGCTCCTGCACCGTGAGGCCGGTCTCCTCCAGCAACTCCCGGTGAGCCGCCGTCGTAGGCGGGCGTACTCGTGTGCGAGTGGCAGGACCACGTCGCGTACCCGCTGCAGTTCGTCGACGGCGCGGACGAGCGCGTCGGGGTCGTCGTCCGGCTTGCGTGGGATGCGCGCGGAGACGACCAGGTGGTGCCAGGTGGCGCGGAATCCGTACGGCGCGCAGTGCTGGGTGCACTCCCGCAACGCGGACAGCCTGCGTTGTGGCGCAAGCGTGCTGTCGCGTACGCGGCGCGCCTGCGCCGGGAAGCTGGTCACGGACCCGATCATCGCCCTCGCCGCGACGCGGCGCGACCACGATTCGTCACTACGATGTGTCGCTGGGACCCTACACGCCGACCAAGCACGGAGCATGCATGCCATTGACGCTGCGCCACGCCCTGGACGACCCGGCGCTGCGGCCGCTACCAGCTCAGGTCGCCGACCTTCTGCTCCGGCTCGACGCGCCGCCGCGGATCGCCGAGCTGCTCGGCCGTACCGTCGAGTGGTTTCTCACCGCCCCGGCGGAGACCCTTGCCAGCCGGCGGGCCGGGATCTCGCCCGACGAAGACGCGCAGGGGCTGGAAGACGTGCTGGACCAGGTCAGCCGCGACGTCGAGCTGCTCGCCGACGTCGGAACACTGACGCTGACGGCCGCAGCCCTGCAGCCTGGTGCCAGGGCTGTCGGTCAGGTCCCGCTGTGCTGAGCTGTCGGGCGAGTGGGAGTATCCCCGTCAACGGCTGTTCGTCCTGGCGGCCGAATACCGGGTGAGCTGGTCGGCGGCCGTTTCCCACGCGTACACCCTGGAGCTGATCTCCCGGGCCGAGCGCGACCTGCTGCACGTGCAGCGGCCGACCGTCGGCGACTACCTCGAGGTCCGTGGCGTGCGGTTCGTCCAGGAGCTTCAGCCGCCAGCGCTCGCCCCGGCGTACGCGCAGGCGGTGGTGCGTGCCTACCGGCGCGGCGTGATCAGCGCCGACCGGGTCGTCGAGCTGCTGCACGGCACCGTGACCCTCGACGACCTGCCCACCCCCGCACCAGATGCCCATCGAATCACCGACCTGGGCTGGTCCGGACCACTGTGAAGTTGAACCGGCCCTCGATGAAGTAGCTGGTGGTGTGCATGAACGGCCGACTACGTTGGTCGTAGTGCAGCTGATCGAGTAGCACGAACAACTGGTCGTCGGCGAGACCTTCCTTGTCCCAGACGACCTCGGGGCGTGTCACGGCGTGCACCCGCGCGAGCGCCCGTAGGGGCGTCGGTCCACCGTGTTCAGCCAGGTACGCGAAGACCGAGCCGGTCAGATCGGCGGCCTGGAAGTCAGCGGGGAACGCCCAGCGGGGGAGTACGTCGTACGAGTAGCAGACGGTGATGTCGTCGGCGAGGATCTTGCGCTGGATGTCCAGCACCTCGGCGTTCTCAGGCAGGTCGAACGTGTCGCACTCGTCCGGTTTCGCGGGGCGGACGACCCGATGATGATAGATCATCTTTGGTACGTGGCCCATCTCCCGGATGGTCGACGTGATCGAGGTCAGCTCCTGCATTCCGGCCCGGATCATCGAATCGTCGGCGACGAAGCTGCCCCGGCCCCGGTGAGTGATGATCAAACCCTGACTTTCCAGAGTTTTCAGCGCCTGCCGTACGGTCGCGCGCGAGACCCCGTACGCCGTCACCAACTCGGCCTCCGTGGGCAGCTGATCGCCCTGCCGCCACTCGCGCCTGGCGAGCCGATCACGCAGATCCTCGGCCAGCCGCACGGGCAGGGACTTGCGGTCCCCGAGCTTGGCGCGGCCTGCCGGAACGGTCACCGGGTTCCTCCAAACGTCCAAACACCCGTCGTGGGCAGTCTACACACCGAAAGGTGCCTCTTGACAGACGTCTGATGTCAGACAAGTCTTGGCCAAGGCGGGTCTCCGTAACAGGGGCGGTACTTGCGGGCAACGTTCGCCGATGGTGCCGGGGAAGTCGGGTAGTGGTAGGAGGTGAAATGTGAAGGAGATAGCTATGGCGAAGAATGAGCACTATATTCCGTTTGACGCTGAGTCGGTGCTCGGCTTCGCCGCGCCGTACCTCCAAGGCGTGCCGGTCAGCGCGGTGGAGATCGGCGACGGCAACCTCAACGTCGTCTTCCGCGTCCACGGTGAGTCCGGATCGGTGATCGTCAAGCAGGCGCTGCCGTATCTGCGGGTGGCCGGCGAGTCCTGGCCGCTGACCCGCCACCGGGCCCGTATCGAGGCCGAGGCCATCGAGATTCACAACAAGCTCGCCCCCGGTCGCCCCGCACAACTGCTCCACTTCGACGACGCACTGTCGGCACTGGTCCTGGAAGACCTGACCGAGCACCTCACCTGGCGCGAGGCCCTCATCGCCGGACAGGAGATCGCGGACGTCGCCGAGTCCGTGGGCCGTTACTCGGCGGCGATCATCCTCGGCACCAGCGATGTGATACTGCCGAGCCGACAACGACGGACGCTCAAGCGCAGCTTCGTCTACTCCGAGTTGTGCCTGGTCACCGAGGACCTCGTCTTCACCGCGCCGTACATCGACGCGGAGTCGAACCGCTACGTCGAGGGGATCGCCGACCGGGTGACAGAGCTGCGCCGGGATCGCCCGCTGCGGGCTGCCGCCGCCGAGCTGCGCTTCTCCTTCAAGACCAGGGACGAAGCGCTGATCCACGGCGATCTGCACACCGGCTCGGTGATGATCAAGCCCGGCGATACGCGCATCATCGACTTCGAGTTCGCGTTCTTCGGACCGTCCGGATTCGATCCGGGAGTGCTGTTGGCCAACCTGGCGCTGTCGCGCCTGGCGCACCGGTCCTCGGGCAACGCCGCCTTCTGCCGCTTCCTCGACACCTGCGCGCTGGCCTACTGGAACGCGCTCGTTGACGAGATGCGCCGCCGCTGGGACCCGTCCGAACCCTGGTACCACCGGTTCCTGGCCCACCTGCTCACCGACGCGGCCCGCTTCGCCGGTATGGAGATGATCCGCCGCGTCGTCGGCCTGGCTCACGCGAAAGACATCGACATCCTGCCGATCGACGCTCGCGTCGAAGCGTCCACCCACGCCATCGACTGTGGTCGGGCCCTCATCCTCGGCAGCCCCGTGCACCACTTCGACGACCTTTGGCATCGCGCCATCGGAGAGGAGACCCGCTGATGAAGAAGCTCATCAACGACCCCGACGACTTCGTCGACGAGGTCCTTGACGCCATCCTGCTGGCGCATCCGGATCGACTGCGGCGGGTGCCTGATCAGCGCCGCGCACTGGTGCGCGCCGACGCGCCGGGAGATCGCGTCGGCATCGTCACCGGTGGCGGGTCTGGACACCTTCCGGTCTTCCTCGGGTACGTCGGGGTCGGGCTGTGTTCCGGCGTCGCCGTCGGCAACGTGTTCTCATCACCGTCGTCGGAGGCGGTTCTCGCCGCGACCAAGGCTTCCGACTCCGGCCGCGGCGTGCTGCACCTGATCGGCAACTACGGCGGCGACGTGCTCAACTTCGGTCTCGCCGCCGACCTGGCCGAGTTGGACGGCACAGCGGTCAGGACCGTCCTGGTCACCGACGACGTGTTGAGCGCGCCGGCTGAGCGCGCCGAATCCCGTCGAGGCGTGGCCGGCATGGTGCTCGGCTACAAGTGCGCGGGCGCCGCGGCGGAGCGTGGCGACGACCTCGCCGAGGTCGCTCGGATCGCGGCGAAGGCGGTGGCCGCGACCCGTACCGCCGGTGTCGGCCTGTCGCCGACGATCCTTCCGGCCGCCGGGAAGCCGACCTTCGAACTGGCGGACGGTGAGATGGAGATCGGCGTCGGCATCCACGGCGAACCGGGCACTCACCGAGGCCCGCTGGAGACCGCCGACCGGGTCGTGGACCGGCTGCTCGACGCAATCCTGGCCGAGGTCCAACCGGGCGCCGGAGGCAACGTCGCGGTGCTGGTGAACGGGCTCGGCGCCACGCCGCTGGAGGAACTGTACCTGCTCTACGCGCGTACCGAGCAGCGGCTGGACAAGCTCGGGCTGCGAGTGGCCCGGAAGTACATCGGCGAGTACGCCACCAGCCTGGAGATGGCTGGTGCGTCGATCTCGGTGATGGCACTGGACGACGAACTGTCCGAACTGGTCGAGGCCCCGGCCTCCTCACCCTTCTTCGTCCAGTGAACGCCACCGACCTGCGCCTGCTGCTCGACGACGCGCTGCGAACCCTGGAGGCCGCCCGGGACGAACTGCGCGACCTCGACGCGGCCATCGGCGACGGCGATCTCGGGATCACCGTCAGTGACGGCGCCCGCGCCGCTCGTGAAGGCGTGCGGAGTCTGCCGGACGACGCCACCCCGGCACAGACACTGCGGATCATTGCCCAGCGGTTCGCCTCGGCCAACCCGTCCACGATGTCGGCGCTGGTGGCCGCCGGCCTGCTGGCCGGCGCTCGCGCGCTCGGCGACGCGCCCGGCCTGGACCGCGCCGGAGCGCTGACTCTGCTGGAGGCCGCGACCGCGGCCATCCAGGCGCGCGGCGGGGCACAGATCGGCGACAAGACGATCGTCGACGCGTTGGTTCCTACCACCGAGGTGCTGCGCCGGGCGCAGAACCCGAACGACGAGGCACGTGGCGTGCTGGCCGAGATGATCGACGCCGCGCGGCAGGCGGTGACCGAAACCGCCGGGCTGCAGTCGCAGCGGGGCCGGGCCGCGTGGGTGGGTGAACGGACCATCGGTCATCCCGATGGCGGTGCCACTGCCTACCTGCGGTTTCTGCAGGCGATCGAGCGTGCCGCCCCGGTGCGCGTACCGGAGCGGGAGAACTCTGAGGAGGCGGAGCAGTGACCAGGTTGCAGACCTACAAGGTGACCGCGTTGAAGCTCGGTACGTTGGGCGTGGACAAAGCCGCTATGACGTACATGTCGGGCTTCGGAAGCAAGATCAATCTTCCGGTGTGGGCGGCCGCTGTCGAGGGCAACGGCGTCAAGATGCTCGTCGACACCGGGATACGGGACCACGACAAATGGGACCGCGAGCTCAATCCGTGCTGGGCGGAGCGCGACGAGACGATCGAGACCGCGCTCGCCGAGATCGGCTGGTCGCTGTCCGACGTCGACGTGGTCATCAACTCACACCTGCACTACGACCACGCGGAGAACAACACCAGCTTCCGGAACGCCCGGTTCGTGGTGTCGCGAGTCGAGTGGGAGTACGCGAAGAACCCGATCCCGTCGCAGACCAAGCTGTACGACTTCGAGTGGACCGACGAGTCGGTCGACTACCTCGACTACCAGCTCATCTCCGTCGACGACTACGACGTGTTGCCGGGAGTACGGCTGATCCAGACGCCCGGGCACAGCAAGGGCCACCAGTCGGTGGTGATCCAGACGGAAGAGGGCACGCTCTGCGTCGCCGGTGACGCGGCCTGCCTGCCGGAGAGCTTCTGGCGACCGGCGCCGCCGGGCGGAGCGACCTCGATCGAGGAGGGTTTCGCCTCGCTGGAGCGCATCCGCGAAAGTGCGCAACGAGTGCTGATGAACCATGACCCAAATATCAGCAAATACCAGGATTCAAATTTCCCGATGATTCCGGCGATCGGCAGCGGGCCGCTACCCGGCTCCATCGAGACTCTCCCCGGGCGCGGAACGGGCGCCGCCGAGACGGCATGACGCGAACGGTTTCGCTTCAACCGATCCATGCCGTGGCCGCAGCCACGGCACACCCCACCCCCCGACACGCATCGAAGCAAAGGAGATTCCGGTGAAGGTACGGCATGGCGGCCGATTCGCCGCACTGGCGGCGGTCGTTGCACTCGCCCTCGCGGCATGCGGCACCGGCGACGGTAACGGTGCCGCTGACGACAGCGATGGTTCGGACGATTCCGGCGTCGACTATTCCGCGATGATGGACGCGGCCCGTGAGATGGTCCCCGCGACCTACGAGGGACCGACCACCCCGGCCCAGGCACCGTCCGGCATCAAGATCGCGGCGATCACCTGCTACAGCATCCTGGAAGGCTGTGTCATCCCCGCGGAGGGCATCGAGAAGGCCGCGAGCGCGATCGGCTGGGAAGCCCGCACCTTCGACGGCGGCGGCACCCCGAACACCCAGAACGCCCAGATCCTGAACGCGGTCTCGTGGGGCGCCGACGTGATCGCGCTGATCGCCATCACTCCCAGCGCCGTGCAGTCCGGCCTGCAGGCAGCCAAGAACGCAGGTGCCCTCATCGTCTCCGGCTCATCCGGACTGAGCTCGCCGAACGCCACGATCGAGCCACAGCCCGGCGAGGTGTGGCCGGAGTTCGATGTCTCGCCGGACTACAAGAAGCTGGGCGAGCACCTGGCCCAGTGGGTGATCGCCGACTCCAAGGGCGAGGCCAACATCGCCGTCTACGGCGACAAGGAGTTCGACTCGATCAACGCCCAGGAAAGCGGCATCGTGCCCGCGCTGCAGGCCTGCGGCGGCTGCACGGTGTCCGAGGTCATGTACTTCACCGCGACCCAGATCGCCAGTTCCCTCGGCCCGCAGACGGTCAACTACGTGCGGACGAATCCCGACGTCGACTACATCTACTCGGCCTTCGACCCGCCCGCGGCGGCTCAGGTGACCGCCCTGCAGACGGCCGGCCTGGGCAACCAGGTGAAGATCGTCAGTGTTCTGGGCAACGCGCAGAACCTGCAGTTCATCCGCGACGGACAGGTGCAGGCCGCCGACGCCGCGTACGACAACACGTACATGGGCTTCGCCATCGTCGACCAGTCGATTCGCCTGCTCAACAACCAGCCGCTGATCGAGCCGCTCGGTGAAGGACTCCCGTTCCGGGTGCTGGACGAGACCAACCTGCCGGACGGCGACACCAGCTGGACCGCCCCCTACGAGTACGAGAGCAAGTTCATCGCTCTCTGGAAGTGACAGCAACCATGGCTTCGACCGATGTGGACACCACGTCCGTGCTATCGCTGGATGGCGTTACGAAGGTATTCGGTGAACTGGTCGCCCTCGACCATGTCGACCTCGACGTGGCCCCGCACCAGATCCACGCCCTGCTGGGCGCGAACGGCAGCGGCAAGTCGACGCTGGTCAAGGTGATGAGCGGCGTCTACCAGCCGGACGGCGGGGCCATGGTGATGGACGGCGCCCGGCTGGCGAGCTTCGGCTCGCCGGCCGGAGCCGCCGAGCGCGGCGTGCGGGTGGTGCACCAGGAGGCGCCGCTGATCGACTCGCTGACCGTGGCGGAGGCGGTCGCCATGTTCCGCGGCTACGGGACGCGGAACCTGGCGCCGATCGCCTGGGGCCGGCTGCGCCGCCACGTGCAGGCATTGCTGGACCGGATGGACGTGCCGGTGCGCGCCACCGACCTGTGCGGATCGCTCGGCCCAGCCGACCGGGCCGGCCTGGCGCTGGCCATCGTCGTCGGCGATCTGTTCGACGAGTCACGGAACTCGTCGCCGACGGTGCGCCTTCTGATCGTCGACGAAGTCACCGCCGCGATTCCGGAGTCCGAGACAGGCCGGCATCTGGAGCGGCTCCGTGCCGTGGCGGACATGGGCGTCGGGGTGGTGATGGTGACGCACCGGATGGCCGAGCTACGCGTCGCCGACGACATCACCGTCCTGCGGGCAGGTCACGTGGTCTACCGCGAGGCCGGCGGTCCGCGTCGCCCCAACAACGAACTGGTCGCCGAGATGGTCGGCGAGAAGGACACCGCCGCCGGGCACTCGGTGTCGGTCAGCGAGCGGACCAGCGACCGTCTGTCGCAGCTGTGGAACTCGGCGCCGACGCGCCATGAGCCGCAGCCGGGCGAGCGGCCCACGCCCGCCATCGAGGTCTCCGGGTTGCACGGCGGCCACCTGCGGGACTGCTCGTTCACGGCTACCGCCGGGGAGATCGTCGGCTTCGCCGGGCTGCGCGGCAGCGGCGTGGAAGATCTGCCCCGGCTGCTCTCCGGCGACCTGGCGTGGCGGGACGCGCGCGTCGAACTGCCCGGTGTCACGTTCACCGAAGGCGGCGATCCCCGTCGGATGATCGCGGCCGGCCTGACCGCGATCGCCGCCGACCGGCTGCGTGCCGGAGGGGTGCCCGCACTGACCGTCGAGGAGAACGTGGTGCTTCCCGCGCTCGGGCGCTACTGGCACCGGCCGCAGCTGCAGGACCGGGTCGTACGGGCCGTGATCAGGGCGTTCGACGTACGCCCGCCGACGCCCGAGAGCCATTTCGGCGGCCTGTCCGGCGGCAACCAGCAGAAGGTGCTGCTCGGAAAATGGCTGCTGATGCGGCCGACGGTGCTCGTCCTCGGCGATCCCACATACGGCGTCGACCCGGCGGCCCGGGAAACGATCTTCGAGGCCACCCAGGACGCCGCCAGTCGCGGTGTCTGCGTGCTGTTCTTCTCGACGGAGCCAGAACAGCTGGTCCGGATCTGCAACAGGGTGATCGTGCTACGCAACGGAAAGATCGGCACCGAACTCAGCGGTGCCGACCTGACTCTGGAGAATCTCGTCGAGCGGAGCGAGCAATGACGGTTTCGGAAAGCAAGCGGGCCGAGGTCGCGGCGGACCGGTCCGCCGGGAGCCCTTCCAGGCCGGGAGGTGGCCTACGCAGCCTGGTGTCGCACAGCCGCAGCTTCGGATCGGTGCTGCTCCTGCTCGCGCTCATCGTGATCTTCTCGGCGACCACCGACTCGTTCCTGTCGCTGCGCAACGTGCAGAACGTGCTGATCCAACAGGCGATCATCGCGTTGATGACCTTCGGCGTGATGTTCCCGCTGATCGTGGGCGAATTCGATCTGTCGGTGGGGTACATGATCGGGTTCCTGGCGATTCTCGGGGCGTTCCTGGCCGGGCACGGGTTCGGTGCCGAGGTGGTGGTCCCGGTGATGATCCTCGGGGGGGCCTTGGTCGGCCTGGTCAACGGACTCCTGACGGTGAGCGTCGGCATCAGCTCGTTCATCGCCACACTGGGCATCGGGATCGTGCTGCAAGGGCTCAACCAGGGAGTCAGCGGCGGCAAGGTGCTCTTCACCGGCATTCCCGAGTTCGTCACCGGCATCGGCAACTCCTACGCCGGCCCGCTGGCGGTCGCCGTATGGCTCGCGTTGGCGGTTGCGGCCGTCCTCTTCTACATGCTGGAGCGGACGCCGGTCGGCCGCTCCTGGTACGCGGTCGGCGGATCGGAACGGGTGGCGTTCCTGGCCGGTCTGCGCACCCGACGGCTCAAGATCGCGGCCTTCATGCTCAGCGGACTGTTGGTGGGCGTCGGCTCGGTGATCGCGCTCGGGCAGAGCGGCGGCGCCAGCCCCGGCTACGGCCCGGACCTGCTGCTGCCCGCGTACGCCGCCGCGTTTCTGGGCGTGACGACATATCGGCCCGGACGGTACAACGTGGTGGGCTCGGTCGTCGGCATCCTCCTGCTCGCCGTGGGCTTCAACGGCCTGAGCCTGCTCGGTGTGCCGTTCTGGGTGCAGCCGATCTTCAACGGCGGCGTGCTGCTGCTCGCGGTGATCCTGTCCAGGGCCGAGGCGCGCAAGGTGAGCGTCGCGGCCTGATTCAGGCGTTCCCTGAGCGAGCCCTGGCCCGGGAGCCCGTCCCGCATCGGACGGAACTGAGCGGATTTCGTCCAACCAGGGTCGATGCAGACGCCCAGCAGGTCGAATGTCAAGCTGCGTAGCGGCCATGGCGTTCCTCACCACCGGGCAACCTCGGAGAGCCGACCGGGGTGGATGGAGGAACCCGGAGTGCGAGGCCCGGGCCGGTGCGCTCGGCCACGCCGAGACCCAGCTCTCCGGGTTGGCAGCTACTTGCGCCAACGGTCAGTTCGAGGAACCGCGCTCTCGGACTCAAGATGGCCGACCGGCACCGCTACAGGCGGCAATCGGGCGGACGATCGCGCACTACGATGTGTTGCCGGACTCCTGCCACCCGGGCCACCTGCCTGAGGACGTGCAGCGGCCACCCGGTCGCGTCATCGGGTCCGGCCGTCGCGGTCAGCGGCCAGTCGGCCGGTAGGCTGAGCGTCAGTTCGGCGTACGGGCTGATGTCGTGACCCGGCGGGACGGTCATCGACAGCTCGCTCATCCCCGAGGTGACCAGCGTCCAGCACGGGCGTTTCTCGGTCGGTGCCACGACGTAGATGTGCACCCCGACCAGGTGGGAGACGAACTCGTGGGAGACGAACTCGACCGGGCCGAAGTGGTCGGAGATGTGGCGTCCGATCGCGTCAGCGAAGACCTGCTGTGACCCGTGCGCCGCCACGAATCCGTCGTGGAGTGGCTGATGACGCAGCACACCCGACCCGCGCGACTCGTCCATGACGCCGGAGCCTAGACGAGTACGTCAATTGTCGGATCAACCGACGCGGACGGAGGTTTCCTGCTGTTGCAGCCACTGCAGGATCGCATGGGTCGTCTCTTCCGGCTTCTCCTGCTGGATCCAGTGGCCGCAGTCCAGGGTGACCACGTCCACGTTGGGCACGAAGTCGGCCAGTCGGTCGGACTTCGCGATCGTGTCCCGATCGCCGTAGATCATCAGCGTCGGCTGCCGGATGATCGGGTCGACGTCCGCCAACAGGTGCCAGTTGCGGTCGAGGTTGCGGTACCAGTCGATGCTGCCGGTGAACCCGGTCGACTCGAAGGCGGAGACGAAGACGGCCAGTTCGCTGTCGCTCATCACCGGATCACCGAGCGGTGCTTCCGCTCGGGCCAGCTCGATGAACGCCATGCCGGGCCGAGGCTCCATGGGGGGCAGGTTCTTCCGGTACAGGTTGCGCAGGAACTGGAAGGTGTTTTCGTCGAACACGGCGTCCGCGACACCCGGCTGTCGGTTGAAGTGGACGAAGTAGAAGTCGCCGCCGAGTACGGCTTCCATCAGCTCGATCCAGGGTGTCTCGCCGCGCTCCTGGTACGGCAGGCTCAGGTTGATCACCCTGTTGACCCGGTCCGGATGCAGCAGGGTCAGCCCCCAGACGACCATCGCGCCCCAGTCGTGGCCGACGAAGGTGGCATCGTCGTACCCGTAGTGATCGAGCAGCGCGACGAGGTCACCCGACAGGTGTGCGATGTCGTAGTCGGTCACCTCGGTCGGTCGGGACGAATTGCCGTAGCCGCGCTGGTTCGGGACGATGACGTGGTAGCCCGCCGCAGCCAGGGCCGGCACCTGGTGACGCCAGGAGAAGGCATGCTCCGGCCAGCCGTGACAGAGCACGATCGGCTTTCCGGCATTCTGTCGGCCAGCCTCGAAGACTTCGAGCTTGACGCCGTTGACGGGGACAAGACTGGGTTCGGGAAAATTCATGCCGCCATCGTGCCGACCTAAACCGGTCACCTCATGACCGGTTTATCTGACAATCCTGGCGGCATGCGCACCGACCGGCTGGTGGCCGTACTCCTGCTGTTGCAGCAGCGCGAGCAGGTGACGGCGGCGGAGGTCGCCCGGGAGCTAGAGGTCTCCGAGCGCACCGCCCGCCGCGACCTCGACGCCCTGGCCATGGCCGGGGTGCCCGTGTACGCCACACAGGGCCGAGGCGGCGGCTGGCGCCTCGTCGGCGGTGCCCGTACCGATCTCTCCGGGTTGACCGCGAGCGAGGCCCGCGCCCTGTTCCTGGTCGCCGGCCCGGCCTCGACCACGACGCCGGCCGTGCGATCAGCGCTGCGCAAACTCGTCCGCGCCCTGCCGGAGCCTTTCCGGGCGCAGGCCGAGGCGGCCGCGTCGTCGATCGCCGTCGACCCGCAACGGTGGGGGGCGAGCCGGGTCGACCGCCCACCGCCCCGCTTCCTCGACGAACTCCAGGACGCGGTGATCCGGGGCGTCCAGGTACGGCTCGGCTACGTCGACAGCACCGGCGCCGACACCGAGCGGACCGTCCACCCGCTGGGCATCGTCGCCAAAGCTCCGTGGTGGTACCTCGTCGCCACCACCGAGGCCGGCCGGCGGACCTTCCGGATCGACCGGGTGTCGTCCGTCGACCCGACCGACGATCCAGTGCACCGACCTGCGGACTTCGACCTCGCCGGCAGCTGGCGGGAGATCACCGACGAGGTCGACCGCAGCCGGATGCCCGTCGAGATCCAGGCGGTCTGCGCACCCGACGGGATCGGCACGCTCCGGATGGCGCTCGGTGATCGGCTCGAGGTGGGCGGCCCCACGGCCGACGGCCGCATCGAGGTCGTGATCCGCGGCTACAGCGAGTATTCGCTCGCCGGCGAGCTCGCCTGGCAGGTCGAATGGCTCGAAGTGACCGGCCCACCGGGTGTGCGGGGCCACCTGGCCGCGATCGGCACCGCGCTCGTCAAGCGGTACGGCTGAGATCTCGTCGAGCGGTACGGCTGAGATCTCGTCGAGCGGTACGGCTGAGAGCTCGTGAGCGGTGTGGCTGAGAGCGCCCGCACCGGCTGAGACCCGCCGTCACCCAGTCTGGAGCAGGCCACGGTTGACCATGAAGTCCCGCAACGTCTCGACGTCGTCGGCGGACATCAACTCACGGGGGATCACGGTCGCCGGCATCCGGCCCACGTACACGATCCAGAATCCGGGAGTGTCGACCACCTTGCTGACCCTGTCCCAGGCGATGTCGCCGAACTCCGTACCGCTGCGCATCGTGATGGTGTCGTCGGTGATGTCGTAGCCGCCGTCGACCGCGTACTCGCCGGACCGGCGCCGGGCCCGCGAACGCACCCACGGCCCGTACAGCATCGACAGCACCCCGGCGGTGACCAGCGACATCCAGAGCAGCGAGAACTGCTCACCCCAGCCGTACTCCCGCGCGGCGACGTAACCGGCCGCCCCGGCCGCCGCCAGCGCCGCGCCGATGTAGGCGTACTTCCGCAGCCGCACCCGGCTGAGCGCGGCGGCCGCCTTGCCGGGGTAGTCGGGATCGGCGGGGACATCGAAACGGATACGCACCCCAGCACGATAGTGCCCACACCCGCCAACGCCGCTGTCCGTAGCTAGACCTCGGCGAGGATCCGGGCGAGATCCGCGGGTCGGGTGAGCATCGGCCAGTGCCCGGAGTCGATGTCGACCAGGTCGAGATCCTTGGCCCGGGCCAGCTCGGGCACCTGCCCGGCGGCGATCATCTCCTGCGCCTGGGCCGGCGTGAACTCCGGGCACACCAGCACGACCGGTACGTCGAACCGCCGCTCGTCGGTCAGCCGTACGGCGCCTTTGGCCACGCCCTCGGGGACCGGGACCGCCGCCGCCGCGAAGTCCCGCCGGGCCTGCTCGTCCAGGTCGGCCGCGTCCGCGCCCTCGAACGGCTCCCAGCCCGGGAACGGCACCACACCGCCGTCGACCTCGAAGAAGTCGGCGTACGTGTCTCCGTCGACCGCCGGGACGCCACCAATCAGCACGACCTTCGCCACCCGCTCTGGCCGGGCGTCGGCCGCCATCCAGGCCAGGCTGCAGGCAGCCGAGTGCCCCACCACCACCGACCTGCCGGGGGCTGCGTCCACGGCGGCGAGCACCGTGGCCAGCTGGTCGTCGAGCGTCGCGGCGGTGTTCCCGTCGCCCTGCCCCGGCAGGGTCACCGGCACCGGACGCCGGTCCATCTTCTCCAGCTCGGCGGCGACGTCGGTCCACGCCGACCCGTCGAGCCACAAACCACCGATGAGCACGATCTGTTCTGCGGTCAAGGCATCAGTCATGGCCTCAACCTAACGGCGATTCCGGACGTTCTACTTCCGGTATGGTCTGGGCTGTGCGCACCGGACCGAGCCCGACCGCCCGCGCCATCCGAACGCTGGAGATCCTGCGGGAACGCCCGGGCGTCACAGCCGACCAGCTCGCCGCCGCGCTGGGCGTGACGGAACGGGCCGCGCGACGCTACGTCGGGATCCTTCGGGAGGCCGGGATCGAGGTCGAATCGGTCCGAGGGCCGTACGGCGGCTACCGGCTCGGCCGGGGCACCCGGCTGCCGCCGGTCGTCTTCACCCAGGAACAGGCCCTCGGCCTGGTAATGGCCGTACTCGACGGGCAGCCCGCCGCGATCGACCCCGACGACCCGATCGGCGTGGCGCTCAGCAAGGTCATCCGGGCTCTGCCCGACAGCGTCGGCCGGCAGGCGGCAGCCCTTCGGGGGTACGCCTCGGCCACCCCTGACCGGCATGCGGCCCATACGGACCCGGCCATCACGAACGCCCTGGTCACCGCCGTCGCCGACCGGCGCCGCGTCGCGATCACCTATCGCGGCGAGAGCGGCGGGCAGTACGACGCCGAGGTCGACCCGTGGGCGGTCGTGGTGCGGCACCGACGCTGGTACCTGCTGTGCCACTCGCACCGCGCCGACGCGGTACGCACCTACCGGATCGACCGGGTCCGGGCCGTACGGCAGCTGCCGCACGGCTTCATCCCGCCCGACGACCTGGAACCGGTCGCCGCCCTCGAAGCGCATCTCGGCGTGGGCTGGCAGTACCCCACCCGGGTCGTGTTCCACGCGCCGCAGGAACGGGTGGCCCCGTGGATCCGGCCGCCGATGGGCCGCCTCACTCCGGCCGGCGACCGGTGCGTCCTGGTCGGCAGCACCCGCAACCCCGCGATGTACGCCCAGGAGTGGCTGGCTGTCGTCCCGTTCGGCTTCACCGTGGAAAAAGGCCCCGAACTGCGGGCGGCCGTCGCCACGGTCGCGGCCCGCTTCAGCGCGGCACTCCCGCCGGCCAGCGGGTCGCTTCCGCCTGTCAACGCGCCGCTTCCGCCATCAGCGTCCGGGAGCGCGACCGGCGATTGACCGGCGATGAACCGACGACCGACGCCGGAGCACCCACGTCGTCGCACCGCGGCGCTAGCATCGCCCGATCGCCGGAGCCGGATCGCCGGAGGAAAGGGCACCATGGCTGGGGAGGACGTCATCCGCTTCGTCGACCGGGACCTGCGAGGTGCCCGGTTCGACAGGTCGACGCTGGCCGGCGCGGTGATGCGCGGCGTCGACGTACGCGGGTTGGACATCGACGCGCCGTGGCTTGCCGACGGGGCCCTGCTGGTCAACGGGGTCGACGTCGTGCCGTTCGTCGAGGCGGAACTCGACCGGCGATTCCCCGGACGGGAGCCGAGCGGCAGGCCATGGTCCGGGACTTTCTCGCGACCGTCACGGCGGATGTGCTCGCCGAGCCACGTCCGAGCGCCTGGTCACCCGAGCACACCGTGTCCGTACTGCACTGCCTGCACGTGATCCTGGACGAGGAGTGGGAACATCTCCGCTTCGCCCTGCGTGACCTCGACACCCGTCGAAACCACAGTTGACGGCCGTGTTGCCCGAACGAGTCAGTCCTCAGCTCGCGGTAGCGGCTTTGATCAGCGGCGCGTCCCGCGACAGCTCCCGGAACCCGAGACCGTCGTACAGCCCGCGCGCGTGCGGACGGCCGCGGAGGAAGGCTGGCGGGTTCAGCCGTCGTACAGGTCGGTTGGCATCGGCTCCGCGAGGCCGTTGATCCGGTCGGTCAGGTCAAGGATGTCGGGTACGGCGTCCAACACGGTGACCTCGACCAGGGCACCGTCGCGGCCACGTAACCGCCGCCGTCGCGGACCCGTTCCAGCAGCGTCGAGCCGATCACCGCCAGGTCGACGACCGCGTCGAACGTCCCCGTCGGTTCGTCGGAGCGCGGGAGGAAGGTCGCGCCGAGCGACTCGACGAACTCGCGGTCGTCGTTTTCGGCGAGCCCGGCGGCGTGCAGGCCGGCCGCGCGGGCCAGCGCCAGGAAGAACCCGCCGACCTGCCCGCCGGCGCCGGTGACGAGCACGGTCGCACCCGCCGGGAGCGCGAGCAGGTCGAGTCCTGTGCGGCGGCGAGACCATTGACCGGCAGAGTCGCGGCCTCGGTGGCGGGGACACCGGCGGGTGCGGAGGTCAGCCAGGCGGCATCGAGCAGTACGTACTCCGCGTGGGCACCGGTCGTGGTCTGCAGCCACGGCGAGAAGCCGATGACCTCGTCGCCGATGCTCACCCAGACCCTGCGGACGCTGGAACGCGACGGCCTGGTCACCCGTACGGTCACCGCGTCGGTGCCGGTCCGGGTCGACTATGCGCTCACCCCGCTCGGCCACGAGTTGTTCCCGGTCATGATCGCCATCAAGAGCTGGGCGGAGGCGAACATGGACCGCGTCGCGTCAGGCGGCAAGGCGAGAACCTGATACGGCCAGCGCGGCGAGCGCCGCAGCGGCCATGACCGCCGCCGAGACGACGAAGGCGGTGGCGTAGCCGGACTCGGCCGGACTGGACGTGCCGGCCGCCAGGGCCGACGTCACGAACGCCGGCACCGCTTGGGCGCCCAGTGCCCCGCCGATCGTGCGCACGATGAGTCAACCGATCGTGCGCATGATGAGTCAACCGATCGGTTGACGCCCGGATCGACCGACCTCGGTGCCGGCTGGACGATCCGGCACCCCCGGCGGCGGGTGACGCTTACCGCCATGGCGGTCATCGAGGTGACGAACCTCCACAAGCGGTACGGGGACACGGTCGCCGTCGACGACGTGTCGTTCACCGTCGAGGCGGGTGAGATCTTCGGAATCCTCGGTCCGAACGGCGCCGGCAAGACGACCACCGTCGAATGCGTCAGCGGCCTGCGTACCCCCGATCGTGGCCGGGTCACGGTGCTCGGTCTCGATCCGCGACGCGACCGGCGTGAGCTACGGGAAAAGGTCGGGGTGCAGCTGCAGGAGCACCGGCTGCCGGACCGGCAGACCGTGGCTGAGGCGATGGATCTGTACCGGTCGTTCTACCGCGAGCCGGCCGACGGGCGGCGGCTGCTGGACATGCTCGGGCTCGCCGGCAAGCGTGACACCCCGTACCGGAAGCTCTCCGGCGGGCAGCAGCAGCGACTGTCGGTCGCGCTCGCTCTGGCCGGCCGACCCACCGTCGCGGTGCTCGACGAGTTGACCACCGGGCTCGACCCGCAGGCCCGGCGGGACACCTGGGACCTGGTCGAGCAGGTACGCGACACCGGCGTGACAATCGTGCTGGTCACCCACTTCATGGACGAGGCGGAGCGGCTCGGTGACCGACTCGCGCTGATCGACGCCGGCCGGGTGGTCGCGCTCGACACCCCCGCCGGCCTGGTCGCGTCAGTTGCGGCCGAGCAGCGGGTACGGTTCCGGCCGTCAGCGGCACTGGACGAGCGGCTGCTGACCGACCTGCCCGAGGTGACCGGCGTCCGGCACCACGGGCAGCAGATGGTGGTGACCGGCACCGGAAACCTGCTGCAGGCGGTCACCTCGGTCCTAGCCCGCCAGCACATCATCGCCGGGGACCTGCGGGTCGAGCAGACCAGCCTGGACGACGCATTCGTCACCCTCACCCGAAAAGAGTCTGCCTGATGTCCGCGCTGTACAGACTCACCGTCGCCGAGGCGAAGCTGTTCCTGCGGGAGCCGATGGCGGTCGTCTTCGGGGTGCTGTTCCCGACCGCGATCCTGCTCGGGCTCGGTGCCGTCCCCGCGCTGCGGGAACCGTCGCCGGAGTTCGGCGGAGTCCGGTTCGTGGAACTCTGGGCACCGAGCGCGCTCGTGCTCGGCCTCGGCATCGTCGGGCTGCACCACATCCCGGCGACGGTGGCCGGTTACCGGGAGCGGGGCATCCTCCGCCGGATGTCCACCACTCCGGTCCACCCCGGTACGGTGCTGGCCGCGCAGCTCATCGTCGCCCTGGCCGCCGCAGTCGTTGCCGCCGTACTCCTGATCGTTTCGGCCTGGCTGGTCCTCGACGTGCCACCGCCGCGACGGCCGTTCGGGTTCGCGGCCGCGTTCCTGCTCGGGTTCGGCGCGGTGCTGGCGATCGCCATGCTGATCGCCGCTGTCGCGCCCACGGCCCGGGTCGCCAACGGGCTGGCGATGGTCGTGTACATGGTGACCATGTTCGCCGGTGGTGTCTTCCTGCCGCGGTTTCTCCTGCCGGGTTTCTTGATGCGCCTCGGCGACTACACGCCGCCCGGGGTGCAGTCGCTGCTGTACGGCTGGTCGGGTGACGCGGTGGCGCAGGCCGGGGCGGCAGGCTCGTCGCAGCTGCTGCGACTCGGGATAATGGCGCTGATCGCGGTCGCCGCCGGCGGTGCGGCGGCGAAGCTGTTCCGTTGGGAGTGAGCCACAGCTGTTCCACCGGGAGCGAGGCGAAGGTGCGAGCTTCGACGAGCGGTGACACCGGCCCCGGCTGGGACCGCTGGTACGACAGGTTGCTCGTCCTGGTGCCCTGGCTGCTGCTGCCCGCCTCGACGGCGATCGCCCTGACCCAGCCCGGCCGGACCTCGCGCGACCATGCGATCACCCTGGGCCTGGTCGGGGCGACCGCCGGGTGGGTGTATCTGGGACACACCCGGGTGCCGCCGGACCGCCGCCGGACCCTGCCGACGCTGATCTACTTCGCCGGGCTGCTCACGTTCAGCGTCGCCCTGATGGCCCGTGACGTGATCTTCCTGCTCTTCGCCATCACCGGGTTCCTCCACGCGTACCACTTGCGACCGTGGCCGCTGGGGGCGGCCGGCGTGCTCGGCACCTCGGTCGTCATCAACACGATGGCGACCGAGACACCGGCCGCGACGGTGCAGTCGCTCGGCACCTACCTGGGGGTGATCGTGATCCAGACCGTGGCGATCAGCGCCGGCATCGTGCTGGCCGAGCGGAGCGCCGAGCAGCACGAGCGGCGCCAGCAGTTGGTCGCCCGGCTGGAGGCGGCGTTGGAGGAGAACGCCGGGCTGCATGCCCAACTGCTGGCCCAGGCCCGCGAGGCCGGCGTGCGCGACGAGCGGCAGCGGATGGCCGGGGAGATCCACGACTCGTTGGCGCAGGGCCTGACCGGCATCATCACCCAGGTGCAGGCTGCCCAGCGGGTCTGGCATTCGCCGACTCCGGCGCGTGAGCACGTGGACCGGGCGCGTGAGCACGTGGACCGGGCGCTGGCCCTGGCCCGGGAGAGCCTGGACGAGGCCCGCCGGTCGGTGCAGGCACTGCAGCCGCGCCAACTGGAGGCGGCCCACCTGCCGGCGGCCCTGGGCGAGCTGGCCCGGCGCTGGGCCGACGACACCGGCATAGCCTTGCGGTTCGAGGTCACCGGCGAACAGGTCGCGCTGAGCCCGGCCATCGATGTCACCCTGTTGCGGGTCGCGCAGGAGGCGCTGCACAACGTGGCCCGCCACGCGGACGCGTCCCGGGTGGGGCTGACCCTGTCCTACCTGACCGACGTGGTGCTGCTCGACATCCGCGACGACGGGCAGGGCATGAGCGGCGGCTCGGACCAGGGCTTCGGCCTGCGGAGCATGGTGCAGCGGGTCCGCAGCGTGGGAGGTGCGATGGAGATCGAGAGCGGCCCGGGCGAGGGCACCGCGATCAGCGTACGGGTGCCGGCGATCCCGACGGTGGCGGCATGATCCGCATCCTGATCGTCGACGACCACCCGATCGTCCGCAACGGACTTCGGGGCGCCTTCGCGGACCTGCCCGACATCGAGGTGGCCGGCGAGGCCGCCAACGGTCGGGACGCGGTGACCGAGGCCGTACGGCTGCGGGTCGACGTGGTGCTGATGGACCTGCGGATGCCGCAGATGTCGGGCGTACAGGCGATCGCCGCCCTCGCCGGGGCCGCACCCTCGGTACGCGTACTGGTGCTCACCACCTTCGACAGCGAGACCGACGTGCTGCCGGCGGTCGAGGCGGGCGCCACCGGCTACCTGCTCAAGGACACCCCACCCGAGGAACTGATCCGTGCCGTCCGGGCCGCCCACCGCGGCGAGTCGGTCCTCGCGCCCTCGGCCGCGGGCCAGCTCATGGGCCGGGTCCGCCGGCCGACCGGACTGGCGCTGAGCAGCCGGGAGCGTGAGGTGCTCCAATTGGTCGCCGACGGTGCCGCCAACCGGGAAGCGGCGAGACTGCTGTTCATCAGCGAGGCGAGCATCAAGACCCACCTGCAGCACATCTACGACAAGCTCGGGGTCCGGGACCGGGCTGCCGCTGTCGCCGAAGGGTACCGGCGCGGCCTGCTGCGCTAGCCGACAGGCAGCGGGACGGCCGGCCGGCCGGTACGCGGCACGCCTGCCGACAGCGCCGGGCCGGGCTCTGCCCCGGTCACGGTAGGTTGTCCGGGTGACGGGGGTGGCGACGACGCGGGTGGGGATCTGGACCGACGGCGCGTGCAGCGGCAATCCGGGGCCGGGCGGTTGGGGTGCCCTGCTGCGCTACGGCGCGGCAGAGAAGGAACTGTGCGGCGGTGAGGCCGGCGCGACGACGAACAACCGGATGGAACTCACCGCCCCGATCCGGGCGCTGGCCGCGCTGACCCGCCCGTCCACCGTCGACCTCTACACCGACAGCACGTACGTCCGTAACGGTGTCATGTCGTGGATGGCGAACTGGAAACGCAACGGCTGGCGGACAAAGGCGGGCGAGCCGGTCAAGAACGAGGACCTGTGGCGAGAGCTCGACGCCGCCGTCGCCCGGCATCACGAGGTCGTCTGGCATTGGGTGAAGGGCCACGCCGGTCATGTGGAGAACGAACGCGCCGACCGGCTCGCCGCGCGCGGTCAGCGGGACGCGTTGGAGGCCGCCGGGGTCCCGCTCCCGCCGGTGCCGCAGCCCCGCCGCCGTACCCGGCGGTGACCGCTTGCCGTGCACTGGTTGTCCTGAGTGGATCTGCGGGTAGGTCGACCGGCCCGCCCACCGCTGCGGATCAGGAGAAGGCCGTCGTGCCAAGGTACGCAGGTCGGTGGTGGGCAGGCCGAGCGCCTGGGCGATCTCCGGACGCGCGGGGGAGCCGTTCTCGTTGATCTGCTCGGCGGCGTTGACCGCGAACGGCGGCAGGCCGCGTTCCACCGCTTCCTGCGGGGTGAGGACCGGAGCGGTGATGGTCCGACCGGTGACCTCGCTGAGGATGGCGGCGACCTCGGTCAAGGTTGCCGGCGACCACGATCGGAACCGAGTCCGGTGCGATCATGCGCGGCGTCGAGCGCGGCGAGTCGTACGTCATCACCCGCAACGGCACCCCGATCGCCCGGCTCATCCCACTCCGGAGACGGACCTTCGCCCCACGGGCTGAGGCGATGGCCGCTTTCGCCACTGCCCCGGTCCTCGACGCCGAGCGGTTCCGGGCCGACCTCGACGACGCCGTCGACCAGGATCCGTTCGACCGTGACTGGTGAGACCGTGACTGGTGAGACCCGTCCGCCGTGGCCTGATCGACACGAACGTCGTCGTGCATCTGGCCGCGCTCGACCCCGATCACCTGCCGGACGAACTCGTGATCAGCACGGTCACCCTCGCGGAGTTGTCGGCTGGCCCGCATCACACCGACGACCCGACCGAGCGGGCGCGCCGACTCAACGTCCTGCAGCACGCCGAGGCCACCTTCGACCCGTTGCCGTTCGACGCGGAGGCCGACCGTGCGTACGCAATGATCTGCGCGGCCGTGCTCGGTGCCGGCCGAAAGCCTCGTCGTCGGCTCGCCGACCTGATGATTGCCTCGGTGGCTATGGTCGACGGGCTGCCGCTCTACATCACCAACCCGGACGACTTCGTAGGCCTGACCGACCTGGTCGACGTACGGTCGGTCCCGCGTCCCTGACCATCCCTACCGCGTCCGTCGCGGGTCACCGGATCGGGGCGCTGTCAGTCGTCGATCGCCTGGTAGACGGCGGTCCAGAAATCGCGCGACCTCGGGAGCGTCTGGTCGCCCGCATGCGCCCGCTGGATCATCAGGATCGCGGTCAACTCCTCGGCGGGATCGTTGTACCAGGCGGTGCCATAGAAGCCGGGCCATCCGTAGCTGCCGACCGACGGGCCGAGATGCGTACGGCGGGTGCGCACCGACATCCCGAAACCCCAGCCCATGTCGTCGAAGTACCCGGGCCAGAACCCGGATACCGTCTTCTGCGCCGGGGTCAACTGATCGCTCGTCATCAGCGCCACCGACGCTCGCGACAGCACCCGCTCACCACGATGCGTGCCGCCGGCCAGCAACGCCGAAGCGAAGGCCAGGTAGTCGTCGGCGGTGGAGACGAGCCCGCCGCCGCCGGAGGCGAACACCGGCGGCCGGGTCCACCGCCCGTCGGCGCCGTCCTCGACGATCGCCCCGCCGGTGGCGGCGTCGTCACGCTCGTACGCCGTCGCCAGCCGGCCGACACTGTCGCCGCCCACGGTGAAGCCGGTGTCGGTCATCCCGAGCGGTTCGCAGATCCGCTCGCGCAGGGCATCGGCGAACGACCTGCCGGTGGCCCGGGCGACCAGCACGCCCGTCAGGTCGGCGGCGGTGTCGTACATCCATCGGTCACCTGGCTGGTGGACGAGCGGCAGCGCGCCGAGCCGGCGGATCCACTCGTCCGGCGGCGGCTTGCCGAGCGTGCTCAGCGCGTCGGAGATCGGCACCGTTCCCGGCTCGGCGGGGACCATGCCGGTGCCGATGGTGTAGACCAGCAGGTCCCGCAGCGTGATCGGGCGGTGTGCCGGCACGGTGTCGTCCAGCGGCCCGGCGGGATCGGCGAGCACTGTCATGTTCGCCAGCTCCGGCAGCAGGTCGTCGACGGGGTCGTCGAGGCGCAGGGTGCAGTCCTCGACCAGCGTCATCGCGCACGCGGCGACAATCGGTTTGCCCATCGAGCCCAGGCGGCAGATCGTGTCGGCGGCCATCGGCGTCGTCGAACCCGCGCCCTCGAACGCGAGATGGCCGGTCGCTTCGACGTGTGCCTCGCCGCGACGGGCGAGGACGGCCACCGCCCCCGGTACGAAACCGGAGTTGACGTGCCGCTCGAGTAGCTCCCGTACCCGGACCAGCCTTTTCGCCGAGAAGCCGCCAGCAGCCATCTGTCTCCTCCTCCTGCTCCGACCGGTCCGTCCACTGATCACCTGTCCGACGTCACGATCCACGAGCATAGGTAGCGGATGTGGCTGCGACACCCGCACCCGGGCTTCGTCAGTCCGGTAAGGAGGGGCGAAGCCCGGTCGGGCTTCTCGCCGGGTCCGCGCGGTGCTCGCTCACTGTCGACCGACGAGGATGCAGAACGGGTGCCCGGCGGGGTCGGCGAGTACGTAGAGCGGTTCCTCGGCGTCATCGGTGCGGTCGTAGAGCAGGCTGGCTCCGAGCTGTTCCGCTCGTCGACGATGCCGCTCCAACCTGTTGGAACGCGAGCCTGCGGTTGCCGTCGCCGTCGACCAGCACGAGCCAGTGCTCATCCGCCGGGACTCCGTGGCCCGGGGCTCGTCGCCGGGACGGTAGCGCAGACCGAGGAAGACCCGGTAGAACTCAGCCAAGGATCGGACATCGGTAGCGTCCAGAACGGTATGCATCAGAACCGGAAATTCGGACATGATCGATTCTCATGTTTCGGTCAGGGCGTCATCACCGCAGGGCGGCCAGCGCGGACCGCAGATGCGTCGCGGTGGCCTCGTCGAACGCGACGAGTCGGATCCGTTCGACGGAGGTCGGGGTGGCGATGACGGTCGCGACGGCGATCCGGGCGGCCCGGTCGGCGGGAAAGCCGTACACGCCGGTGGCGATCGCGGGGAAGGCGATCGTCCGGGCGCCGAGTTCGTCGGCGACCCGCAGGCAGCGTCGATAGCAGGAGGCCAGGACGTCGGCCTCGCCTCGGTCGCCGCCTTCCCAGATCGGCCCGACCGTGTGGATGACGTGCCGCACCGGCGGGTCGAGGTCGAACGCCGGGGTCGCCTTGGCGTCGCCCGGCGCGCAGGGCGCGATCGCGCCGCCGGCCCGCGCCAGGCGGGGACCGGCCGCACGGTGGACGGCTCCGTCGACACCGCCGCCGCCGAGCAGCGACTCGTTCGCAGCGGTGACGACGGCGTCCACGTCCTCGCGCGTGATGTCGCCGACGACGACTTCGATGACTGCCACGATCCGATCCTGCCACGGACCACGAGCTGAGCGGACCACGAGCTGAGCGGACCGCGAGCTGAGCGACCGCGAGCTGTACGCCAGCCACGTCTGCCGGCGAGCCCGAGGTGGCTGGCGTACAGCTCGACACCCTGCTGGCCGGCCGACGCCGACGACGGAGCCGTCGTCGCGTGCCTGCAGGTCACCTACATCTCCGACCGCCGTGGCGAGGGCCTCGGCGGGACTCTGATGACGTGGGTGATCGACCGGGCGCGCGAGCGGGGCTGCGCACTGGTCCAACTCACCACCGACAAGACGCGGGCCGACGCGCACCGCTTCTACCGGCGGCTTGGCTTCGTCGCCAGCCACGAAGGCATGAACTGCGGCTGCGGTGACCGATCAGGTGGGAACCCGGGTGGCGGTGGCAGACAGACAAGAAGCATGACGACGGACCTACGCACCCGGGCGCGGGCCGGTGACGCCGCCGCCTTCGGCGAGCTGTTCGACCGGTACGCCAAGACGGTTACAACCACGGCGGGGCAACCGGCGCTACCGGTCGGCGGTCGCCGCGTTCGCGTCCGCCGGCTCGCTCAGGTGCTGACCGCGCTCGCGTCGCTGCGCCGGCCGGATCGCGAGGTGGTCACCCTCTGCTCGGCTGCACGACGACCCCCCGACTGGTGACCAGCCGGCCCGAGCGGGTCCTGGCCGCGCTGGCCGAGGCCGGCCTGACCGGCGTCACGGAGAACGGCCGCAGCAGGGGTCGACTCGGCCGCCTCGGCACCTTCGCCTTCTACCGAGTCGACGGCGGTGACCGGTGGAGTGTCTTCTGCGGCGAGCGAGGTCGCCGCACCGACGAGGGTGCGGGCACTCCGCCGAAGCCGACGCTACTGTGGACCTGCTCGGGCTGCTGACGCGATCATGTCGTGGGGAGTCGGACGCCGAATGGTCAGTGCTGGTGACCAGGGCTGCGACCAGCTGATACACCTGCGGATCGGACGAGTCGGCGCTCACCCTGCTGCGGGCGGCGAATGCCTGGGAACGGCCGCCGGGCCGTCGCCGTTCACGACGGTGATCACGACGTTGCCGACCTTGTGCCCGCTGTCGACGTACCGGTGGGCCTCGACGATCTCGGCCAACGGGTAGCTGCGGTCGATGACGACCCGGAGCCGGCCGTCGCCGAGCAGATCCCGCAGCGCGGCCAGGGCGCTGTGCTTGCGTACCGACATCCCGGTCCGGACCCGCCGGCCGCCGGTGACTGCCGTGCCGGCCGCCAGCAGGTTGTTCACCACCAACCCGGTCGTCGGCAGGTAGCAGCCCCGCCGGGTCAGCACCGGCCGGCACCGGGCGAACGAGCTGCGCCCGACCGTGTCGAAGACGACGTCGTAGTGCTCGCCGCTGGTGGTGAAGTCCTCGGCGGTGTAGTCGAACACCCGGTGCGCGCCGAGGGAGCCGACCAGCTCGGCGTTGCGGCCGCTGCACACGCCGTGCACCTCGGCGCCGAGTTGCCGGGCGAGTTGGACGGCGTACGTGCCGATGCTGCCGGAGGCACCGACGACCAGCACCTTCTGACCTGCCTGGAGGTCGGCCAGGTCGTGCAGGAAATGCCAGGCGGTGGTGAAGCCGTCGACGGACGCGGCGGCCTGCGCGTACGTCACGTTCTTCGGCACGGTCGTCATGGACGCCCGCTCCGACAGGCACTTGAATTCGGCGTTCGCCCCGACGCCGAAGCCGGTGAAGCCGAAGACCCGGTCGCCGACCTGGAACCGGCTGGCCGCCGGACCGGTCGCGGTGATCTCGCCGGCGAATTCCAGCCCGAGCACCCGGATTCCCTTGCGGGGGCGCCGCAGACCGATGATCGCCCGACCCCACCGGGGTTCGCCCCGGCGCATCCCGCACTCGGCCGACGTCACCGTGGTGGCGTGCACCCGGACCAGCACCTGGTCACCGCAGGGCACCGGCGTCGGCAGGTCGACCTGGGTGAGCACCTCGGGCGGGCCGTACGCGTCGAAGATCACCGCTCGCATGCGGGCGATGATGCTGCAGGTGCGCTGTGAGCACGCTGAGGACGGACGTCCGGTCCGCGAACGGACCCGGATCGTCGGGGTAGGTGTCGCCGGCCACGTCGCGGGGTAGCCCCAAACCCGACCGGCCGGGAGCGCCGGAGGAACCGGCGAGGAGGTGCGGGTGTCGATCGACGACTGGTTTCTGACCGGGGAGCAACGCGACAATCCCGCCTCCGCGCTGCCGGCCTGGTGCGACGGCAACCAGGTGCGCGTACACGTGCACGGGGCGGCGTACTTCGACCGGCTGGTCGAGGTGGTCGACGCGATGCGCGACGGCGACCAGCTCTTCTTCACCGACTGGCGGGGCGACCCCGACCAGCGGCTGCGCCCGGCCGGGCCGACCGTGGCCGAACTGCTGTCCACCGCCGCCGAACGCGGTGTGCTGGTCTGCGGCCTGGTCTGGCGCTCGCACCTCGACCGGCTGATCTACAGCGCCGAGCAGAACCGCAACCTCGCCGACGAGATCAACGACGACGGCGGGCAGGTGCTGCTCGACCAGCGGGTACGCCGGTTCGGATCGCATCACCAGAAGCTGGTGGTGGCCCGCCACCCCGGCCGACCCGAACGGGACGTCGCGTTCGCCGGCGGGATCGACCTGTGCCACAGCCGCCGGGACGACGCCGACCACCACGGCGATCCGCAGCCGGTGAGCATGTCACCCCGGTACGGCGACCGACCGCCCTGGCACGACATCCAGCTCGAACTGCGTGGCCCGGTCGTCGCCGCGCTCGACCTGACCTTCCGGGAACGCTGGGACGACCCGACCGTACTGCGGCGGGGGAACCCGGTCGCGATGCTCCGTGACCGGCTCGCCGGCCGCCCGAGCACCGGCCGACCGCTGCCACCGCCGTCGGCGACCGCGCCGCCACCGCCGTGCGGTCCGCATCGCGTGCAGGTGCTGCGCACCTACCCGGCCACCCCACACCCGTACCCGTTCGCGCCGGATGGCGAACGGACGATCGCCCGGGGCTACGCCAAGGCGATCCGGCGCGGCAGACGGTTGATCTACCTGGAGGACCAGTACATGTGGTCCGCGCAGGTGGCCCAGCTGTTCGCCGACGCCCTGCGGGACAGTCCCGACCTGCATCTGATGGTGGTCGTGCCCCGCCACCCGGACGTGGACGGCCGGCTGGCCCTGCCACCGAACGTGGTGGGTCGCGAGTACGCCATCGACGTCTGTCGCCGGGCCGACCCCGACCGGGTGCACGTCTTCGACGTGGAGAACCACGCCGGCACCCCGGTCTACGTGCACGCCAAGGCGTGCGTGGTCGACGACGTGTGGGCCTGTGTCGGCAGCGACAACTTCAACCGTCGGTCCTGGACCAACGACAGCGAGCTGTCCTGCGCCGTGCTCGACGACACGCCCGATCCGCGAGCACCACGTGACCCGGCCGGACTGGGTGACCAGGCCCGGGTCTTCGCCCGCGACCTGCGGCTCACCCTGATGCGCGAGCACCTGGACCGGGCAGCGGACGGCAGCCAGGATCACGATCTGCTCGACCCGACCGACGCCGTCCGGGCGGCCGGTGCCAGCGCCGACGCCCTCGACGCCTGGTACGCCCACGGTCGGCGCGGCCCGCGTCCACCCGGCCGGCTGCGCCGGCACGATCCGGCGAAACTGTCCACGTTCACCCGCGCCTGGGCGACCCCGCCGTACCATCTGTTCTACGACCCGGACGGCCGACCGCGCCGGATGCGCCGCACCGCGACCTGGTGATCGTCGGCCGCCGCGACCTGGTGATCGTCGGCCGCCGCGACCTGGTGATCGTCGGTCGTCGCTGACGTGACCCGTTTGAGGTGACCGTCCGGGCGGGTAGCACAGCCGGTCATGCCGCTTGCTGCCGAAGGATCCGTCGGGGTCGAGGTCGCCCGAGGGGTCACCGACTTCGGCGGCCACACCATGCTGGTACGGGTACTGCTGCTGGCAACGGTGTACCTGCTGATCCGCCGCCGGCCCCGGCTCGCCGGCTACGTCGTGGTCACCGCCGGCGGGGCGGTGGCCTACCGCTGGCTCGACCTGGGCTTGCCCAGCGGTCAGGCGGTCGCCTCGGTCGTCGCGTACGGCGTACTGCTGCTGGTGTTTCTCCCGGCGGTGGCACCTCGGTGGCGCATCCCGACGGCCGGTGCGGCGGCATTGCTGGTCGTCGTGCTCGACGTGCTCCGTGTCCTGCTCGGTGGCCCGCTGCTCGGCGCGATCGGCGCCGGTTGGCTGCTCGGCCTGGTCTGGTTGGCGACGACGGTCGCCGGCTACCGCTGGCTGACCGGCGACGACCTGTGGCGCGCAGCGGTCGGCGGACCGGATCGATCCCAGGTCGATCATGGGCTGCGGGCCGCGCCGGACGAGCGGACCGTCCTGCCCCGGCCGTGGCGGACCGCCGCCTACCTGCTGGCGGCCTGGGCGCTGATCCTCGGCCTGCTGATCGGCGTCGGTCTGCTCGTCACCGGCCCGCTGACCGGCTCGGCGCTGCTCGCCGCCGACCAGGCGGCGGTGGAGTGGTTCGTCGCACGACGCGACAGCGCGCTCGATCCGATCGTGGCGGCCGGCAACCGGTTCGGCGACACGAACTGGTCGATGGCCGGCGCGCTCGGTGTCGGTGTGGTCGTCGTCGCGGTACGCCGCCGACTGCGGCCGGTGGTGTTCCTCGTCGCCGTGATGGCCGGCGAGATCACCTTGTTCCTCGTCTCCTCCGGCGTCGTCGGCCGTGACCGGCCCGAGGTGCCGCACCTGGGGGAGGAGGTTCCGCCGACGGCGGGTTTCCCGTCCGGGCACGTGGCCGCGCCATTGTCGCTCTACCTCGCGCTGGCCCTGCTGGTCTGGCACTGGTCTCGGGGCTGGCCGCGCTGGACGGCGGTCGCGGTCGCGGTGCTCGCGCCGACCGGGGTGGCGCTGTCCCGCCTCTACTGGGGTGTGCACCATCCGTTGGACCTGGTCGGCAGTCTGCTGCTCGGACTGTGCTGGGTCGCGGCGTGCTGGTGGGCGATCCGCCCGACCGACGAGTCGCCGATGACCACCGGTGCGGTACCGACGTCAGCCGGCGACCGACGCCGGCGAGCTGAGGTCGAGGGCGGCGACCGGCCGGCCGTGCCCGCGCAACCCCTGCGCCGGCCGGACCGGTCGGGTAGGCGAGGATGACCGGGTGGAAGCTCTCAGACTCGTACTGCTCTATGCGCACCTGATCGGTTTCGCGTTGCTGCTCGGCGGCGCTGTCGTCCAATGGCAGAGTGGCCGGATCCGGATCAACTCGGCCATGTTGTGGGGTGCGGTCATCCAGGTCGTCACCGGCATCGGCCTGTCCGCGCCGCTGCGCGACGGCGACGAACCGGCTCCCGCGAAACTCGTTACCAAACTGGTGCTCGCGCTCGCCATCCTGGCGATGGTGTTCTTTTCCCGCAAGCGCGAATCGGTCAACAAGGGCCATTTCCTGGCAATCATCGTGCTGACCCTCGTCAACGCCGCCGTGGCCGTCTTCTGGCGTTGACGCACCGTCTGGAACGGTTCACCGGCGGTGTCGCCGCTGGTCAGGGTGACTGCCGGGTGAACCGGACGCGACCCGACACGGCCCGGCGCGGCCCCGGTTAGGGTCGGCGCTGGAGGCCGGCAGGCGTAGCAGAGGTGACCTTCGTACGGGACAGTCACACGAGGGTAACGGCGGCTCAACAGTCGTGCACGATTGTCTGCCGGGGGACGGGAGGACGCGTACGCTCCCGTCCAAAGTACGTCCGGTCCGATCGGCCGGGTGGGGAACGCTAAGCCGCGACAGTGGCGGTGTGCAAATGGAAGGAGACCGTCTTGCGCTCTACGCGTGGGATGCGGATCGTCTCGGTGGTCGCGGCTGGCGGGCTCGTGCTCGCCGCGTGCGGTGAGGCGCCCGATAACGAAGGCACTGGTGGAGAGGCCACCGAGGCGTACAAGGCGTGCATGGTGACCGACGTCGGCGGCATCGACGACCGGTCCTTCAACGCCTCGGCCTGGGCGGGCATCGAGGCGGCGGAGAGCGAGAACGACGCGATCGAGGGCGACTACGTCGCCTCCAGCGCCGAAGCCGACTACGAGCCGAACCTGACCGGCTACGTCAACCAGGACTGCAACTTCATCCTGGCCGTCGGCGGTCTGATGGGCGACGCGACCCAGGCGGTCGCCGCCGCCAACCCGGACCAGCAGTTCGGCATCGTCGACGCCAAGATCGAGGCGACGAACGCGTACCCGATGCAGTTCGACACCGCCCAGGCCGCGTTCCTCGCCGGCTACCTGGCGGCCGGCTTCTCCGAGAGCGGCATCGTCGGCACCTACGGCGGTCTGCCGATCCCGCCGGTGACCATCTTCATGGACGGCTACGTCGACGGCGTCGCCCACTACAACGAGGTCAAGGGCACCGACGTGCAGGTCCTCGGCTGGGACAAGGCAGCCCAGAACGGCTCCTTCACCAACGACTTCGTCAAGCAGGACGAGGGCAAGAAGGTCAGCGACAGCCTGGTCGCCCAGGGCGCCGACGTGATCATGCCGGTCGCCGGTGGCGCCGGCCTCGGCACCGCCGCCGCCGCGCAGGCCGCCGGTGGCGCGTACAGCGTGATCTGGGTCGACGTCGACGGCTGCGAGAGCGCCGAGCAGTACTGCGACGTGTTCCTGACCACCGTGGTCAAGAACATCCCGGACGCCGTCAAGCAGGCCGTGTTGGCCGGCTCCAACGGCGAGGAGCTCAGCTCCGACCCGGGCTACCTGGGCAACCTGGAGAACGAGGGCGTCTCGCTGGCCCCGTACAACGAGTTCGACGACCGGGTCAACGGCGACCTCAAGGCGGAGATCGAGCAGCTCAAGGCCGACATCATCGCCGGCACCATCGAGGTCACCTCCGCGGCGCAGCCGGAGTAACGACCGCCGGCGCGCCGGTCACCGGCGCGGCACGCGAAACCCGCCCCTGTCACCTGGGATTTCTCGCCGGGTGACAGGGGCGGCGTCAGCCATCGACCCGTCCGGGCGCACGCCGGTGGCCCGGAGGTCTCCCAGGAGGCTCCGCTGAGACTCGAACTGCGCGGCATCACGAAACGCTTCGGCGACCTGGTCGCCAACGACCATATCGACCTGACCGTCGAACCCGGCGAGATCCACGCCCTGCTGGGCGAGAACGGTGCCGGAAAATCCACCCTGATGAACGTCCTGTACGGCCTACTGCAGCCGGACGAGGGCGAGATCCTCGTCGACGGCACCCCGATCAAGATCCGCAACCCCCGGGACGCCATCACCGCCGGCATCGGCATGGTGCACCAGCACTTCATGCTGGTCCCGGTGCTCACCGTCGCCGAGAACGTCATGCTCGGCGCCGAACGTACCCGGGGCGGACTGCTCGGCTTCCTCGACCAGCGCAAGGCCCGCGCGGAGGTGGTCGACGTCTCCAACCGGTACGGCCTGGCCGTCGACCCGGACGCGGTCATCGAGGACCTGCCAGTCGGCATCCAGCAGCGGGTCGAGATCGTCAAGGCCCTCACCCGCGACGTCGACCTGCTGATCCTCGACGAGCCGACCGCGGTGCTCACCCCGCAGGAGACCGAGGAACTACTCGCCGTCATGCGCTCGCTCAAGGCGGCCGGCAAGTCGATCGTCTTCATCACCCACAAACTCGGCGAGGTCAAGGCGATCGCCGACCGGATCACCGTGATCCGGCGCGGCCGTACCGTCGCCACCGCCGAACCGACCGCCAGCCGCGACGAACTGGCCGCGCTGATGGTCGGCCGCAACGTCAGCCTGACCGTGGACAAGACCCCGGCGCAGCCCGGGGAACCGGTGCTCGACATCGCCGGGCTGGTCGTCGACGACGACCGGGGCGTGCGCGTCGTCGACGGCGTCGACCTGACCGTACGGGCCGGTGAGGTGCTCGGCATCGCCGGTGTGCAGGGCAACGGCCAGACCGAACTCGTCGAGGCGATCATGGGTCTGCGGCCGGTGCTGTCCGGCGACGTCAGCCTCAACGGCGAGCGGATCGACGGCTGGAGCACCAAACGGGTGCTGCGGGCCGGGGTCGGCTACGTGCCGGAGGACCGCAGCGTCGACGGGGTGGTCAAGGAGTTCAGCGTCGCCGAGAACCTGGTGCTCGACCTCTACGACCAGCCGCCGTACGGCTCCGGGCTGGTGCTGCGCCCGGCGGCCATCGCCGCCTCCGCGCAGGAACGGATCGCCCAGTTCGACGTACGCACGTCGTCGGCGCAGGCCCCGGTGGCCACCCTGTCCGGCGGCAACCAGCAGAAGGTGATCGTGGCCCGGGAACTGTCCCGGCCACTGAAGCTGTTCATCGCCGCCCAGCCGACCCGGGGCGTCGACGTCGGCTCCATCGAGTTCATCCACAGCCGGATCGTCCACGAACGTGACTCCGGCACCGCCGTCCTGGTCGTCTCCAGCGAACTCGACGAGGTGATCGGGCTGGCCGACCGGGTCGCGGTGATGTATCGCGGTCGGATCATCGCCGTCGTGTCGCCGGACACCCCCCGGGAACAGATCGGCCTGCTGATGGCCGGCGTCACCGCAGCGCCGGGATCGGACCCCGCAGCGCCCGAGTCGAAACCCGGCCCGACCGAGTCGGAGCCCGGCTCGGCGGTAGACCAAGAAGGGACGCAATGACCAGCGAGAACGGCTCGCCGGCGGGCTCGCCGGACAAGCCGCCCGCCGGCGTCGAACCGGCCGCCGCCGCGCACGACGCGGCCGCCAGCGACGCCGCCAGTCCGGACACCCCGACACCGGAAGCCGGCCAGCCGGCCACGGTGCCGACCGGCGGACCGGCGTCCGACGCCGACGAATCCCTCGGGCAGCGTTTCCTGCACCACCTCTGGGCCGCCAACACGGTCACCGTCACCGTGCTCGCCCTGGCCCTCGCGGTCGTCATCGGCGGCGTACTGATGATCGTCTCCGACGCCGACGTGCTGGCCACCTACACCTACCTGTTCGCCCGGCCCGGTGACGCGTTCAGCGCCAGCTGGACGCTGGTCAGCGAGGCGTACGCCAACCTGTTCAAGGGCTCGGTGATCAACCCCGAGACGGTACGGGCGTGGACCGCCGGCGAGGCCGAGTGGACCGCGGTGCTCCGGCCGATCTCCGAGACGCTGACCTACACCACCCCGCTGGTCTTCACCGGACTGTCGGTGGCGCTGGCGTTCCGGGGCGGCCTGTTCAACATCGGCGCCCAGGGACAGGCGATCATCGGCGTCATCGTGGCCGCCCTCGCCGGTTTCCTGCTGCCGCTGCCGCTGGTGCTGCACGTGATCGTCGCGGTGGCGGCCGGAGCGCTCGGCGGCGCGCTGTGGGGCTTCTTCCCCGGCTTCCTCAAAGCCCGTACCGGCGCCCACGAGGTGATCACCACGATCATGCTCAACTACATCGCGCTGTACTTCCTCACCTGGATCATCGTGCAGCCCGGCGTGCAGAACCCGGACCGGCCGGACGCGATCAGCCGGCCGGTGGAGACCACCGCCCAGCTGCCCCGGCTGCTCGGCGACGGCCTGCGGGTCCACGCCGGCATCCTGGTGGCCATCGCCGCCACCGCCGCCATCGCGTGGCTGCTCAACCGGTCCACGTTCGGCTTCGAACTGCGCGCCGTCGGCGCCAACCCCGACGCCGCCCGGACCGCCGGGATCAGCGTCACCGGCACGTACGTGCTGCTGATGGTCGTCGCCGGCGGCCTGGCCGGACTCGGCGGTGCCACCATGGTGCTCGGCAGTACGGCGAACGCGTTGACCCCGCTGGTCGCCGCCCAGATCGGCTTCGACGGCATCCTGGTCGCCCTGCTCGGCCGGGTCAAACCCTGGGGGGTCGCGCTGGCGGCGCTGCTGTTCGGGGCGCTGCGGGCCGGCGGAAACGCCATGCAGTCCGGCTCCGGCATCTCCCTGGAGCTGGTCACCGTACTGCAGGCACTGATCGTCATCTTCATCGCCGCCCCCGCTCTGGTGAAGGCGATCTTCCAGCTCCGGGCGGCCCGGTCCGCCCGGTTGCAGACCAGCATGGCGAAGGGCTGGTGACCGGAGTTGTCCACCATGGTCGTCACTGATACTCCGGTGACCGTCGCGGAGCGTTTCTGGAACCGTACCCGGATGACCGGGGTCGGTCTGGTCGCCGCCGGCGGCGTCGCCACGGCCGTCTTCGGCACGTTGGCCGACTCCCAGGAGGCCCGGTTCACCCTCAGCGAGACCGCCGGCGGGGCGGCGCTGCGGATTCCCGGCACCCTCGGCGCGGTCCTGTTCGGCCTGATCGCCGTAGTCGCCGGGGTCGCCCTGCTCAGCCCGTACGGTGCCCGCTGGTTCACGCCGCTGCTCGCCGTCGGCGTCGTCGGCTTCGTGGTCAGCTTCCTCTGCTGGCAGATCTCCACCGCCCCGACCGGGCAGAACTTCATGCCGATGGTCAACATGGTGCGCGGCACGTTCCTGCTGGCCCTGCCGCTGATCTTCGGCTCGCTCGCCGGGGTGCTCTGCGAACGCTCCGGCGTGGTCAACGTGGCCATCGAAGGCCAGCTGCTGATGGGTGCCTTCGCCGGCGCGTTGATCGGCACCATGTCCGGCAGCGTCTGGGTCGGGCTGATCGCCGCCGCCCTCGGCGGGGCGTTCATCTCGCTGCTGCTCGCCCTGTTCGCCATCCGCTACCTGGTCGACCAGGTCGTCATCGGGATCGTGCTCAACCTGTTCGCGGTCGGTCTGACCGGGTTCCTCTACGAGCGGCTGATGCAGACCGACCAGCCGGCCTACAACCAGCCGCCGCACTTCGGCACCTGGGAGATTCCGCTGTTGTCGCAGATCCCGGTGATCGGGCCGGCGCTGTTTCGCGGCAACATCTTCCTCTACCTGGCGCTGATCCTGGTCGTGGTGATCAACGTGGCGTTGTTCCGGACCCGGTGGGGGCTGCGGACCCGGTCGGTCGGCGAGCACCCGATCGCCGCCGACACCCTGGGCGTACGGGTGCTGGGGTTGCGCTACCGCAACGTGCTGCTCGCCGGCATGGTCGCCGGGGTCGGCGGCGGGTCGTACACCCTGCTGCTTTACTCGTTTACCAAGAACATGATCGGCGGCAAGGGCTTCATCGCGCTCGCCGCGCTGATCTTCGGCCGGTGGAGCCCGACCGGGGCACTGCTGGCGTCGCTGTTCTTCGGCTTCGCCGACCAGCTCGGTGCCTACCTGGGGGCGATCAGCAGCGCGATCCCGAGCCAGTTCCTGGCGATGCTGCCCTACCTGGCGACGATCCTCGCGGTGGCCGGGCTGGTCGGGCGGGTACGGGCACCGGCCGCCGACGGCAAGCCCTACATCAAAGCCTGATCACCGCCGTCTACCGTTTACCACTGACCGGTCGGGTGCCCGGTCCCCGCCGGGAGGCGGGCACCCGCCGGTCGGTGACCGCGGTGCCCGGTGTCCGGCCGGGCGCAGGGTGAAGGAGGACAGCCGTGGAGATCGACTGGGTGGAGCTGCGGCGGGCGGCGACGGAAGCGATGCGCCACGCGTACGCGCCGTATTCGAGCTTCCCGGTCGGCGCGGCCGGGCTCGTGGACGACGGCCGGGTGGTGGTCGGCTGCAACGTGGAGAACGCCGGGTACGGTGTCGCGCTCTGCGCCGAGTGCGGGGTGGTGTCGTCGCTGCACAGCACCGGCGGCGGTCGGCTGGTGGCGCTGTCCTGCGTGGGCGGCGACGGCCGCCCGCTGATGCCCTGCGGCCGGTGCCGCCAACTGCTCTGGGAGCACGGCGGCCCGGAATGCCTGGTGGAGGCCTTGCCCGCACCGCTGACAGTGGCGGAGTTGCTGCCCCACGCGTTCGGCCCGGCGGACCTGGCGGCGGCCGCGCTGACCGCGCCGGCGGACCGTAGCCGGGTCGGAGCCGAGCACATCGGCCGCTCCGACGCCGCCGGCCGGGCGGTGGTCGCTCCGGACACGGCGGTGCCCGCCCGGCTGGCCCGCTGGCGGGGGCGGGGCACCGTCTTCGTGCACCCGGACTCGGCCGGCGGCGAGGTGGTCTGGACCGGCTACTGGGAGCGTTCGGAGTCCACCGGCGGGACCGCCGACTCGGGCATCCTGGAGGAGGCGCCGAGCTGGCCGTCGGCCGAGTCGGCGGTGGCCTGGGGGCGGGCCCGGACGCACCGGGTGGTCGTGGTCGACGCCGACGGCACGGTCTCCTGGGCCGGCGAGGGGGACCCGCCGGCCGAGGTGAGCACCCGCTGGGCCGGCTGAGCACCCGCTGGCCGGCCGAGCAGGCTGGCCGTTGCCCGACCTGCCACACCGATCTACCACACCGATCCGCGCGTGTCCGCGTGCGGTGCCGACGAGAGATGGTGACGACGTTGTCCGACGATAGGGCGCAGGTCGGCGTGGCCGCCGGTAGCGCGCAGGTCGGCCCGACCGCCGTGGACGTGATCCGGACCAAGCGCGACGGCGGTCGGCTCAGCGACGCGCAGATCGACTGGATCGTCGCCGCCTACACCCGGGGCGACGTCGCCGACGAGCAGATGTCGGCGCTCGCCATGGCCATCCTGCTGCGCGGGATGACCGCCGGGGAGATCGCCCGCTGGACGGCCGCCATGATCGCCAGCGGCGAGCGGCTGGACCTGTCGGGAGTCGCACGGCCGACGGTCGACAAACACTCCACCGGCGGTGTCGGCGACAAGATCACCCTGCCGTTGACCCCGCTGGTCGCCGCCTGCGGGGCGGCCGTACCGCAGCTGTCCGGCCGAGGGCTCGGCCACACCGGCGGTACGTTGGACAAGCTCGAAGCCATCCCCGGCTGGCGGGCACAGCTGACCAACGCCCAGTTCGTCCGGCAGCTCCGTGACATCGGGGCCGTCGTCTGCGCCGCCGGCGACCACCTGGCGCCGGCCGACCGCAAGCTGTACGCCCTGCGCGACGTCACCGCCACGGTCGAGGCGATACCACTGATCGCCAGCTCGATCATGAGCAAGAAGATCGCCGAAGGCACCGAGGCGCTGGTCCTGGACGTCAAGGTCGGCACCGGCGCGTTCATGTCCTCCGTCGCCGACGCGCGGGAACTCGCCCGTACGATGGTCGACCTCGGTGCCGCACACGACGTGCGGACCGTCGCCCTGCTCACCGACATGTCCACCCCGCTGGGCCGGACCGTCGGCAACGCCATCGAGGTGGCCGAAGCGGTCGAGGTCCTCGCCGGCGGCGGACCCGCCGACGTGGTCGAACTCACCCTCACCCTGGCCCGCGAGATGCTCGACGCCGCCGGGCTGACCGACGCCGACCCGGCGGCCGCGCTGCGCGACGGCCGGGCGATGGACAGCTGGCGGGCGATGATCAGGGCACAGGGTGGCGACCCGTCCGCGCCGCTGCCCGTCGCCGCCGAGGCCGAGCTGATCCGCGCCGACCGGGACGGCTACGTGGCGGCGGTGGACGCCCGTACCGTCGGGGTCGCCGCCTGGCGTCTCGGCGCCGGCCGCGCCCGTAAGGAGGACCCGGTGAGCGCCGCCGCCGGGGTGATCCTGCACCGGCGGCCGGGCGACGCGGTCCGGGCCGGCGACCCGCTGCTGGAACTGCGCGCCGACACGCCCGACCGGATCGCCGACGTGCTGCCGGGCATCGCCGACGCGGTACGGCTGACCGACCAGCCGCCACCCGACGGCGATCTCGTGATCGAGCGGATCGGTTGAGCCGCCGGTCGTCCGCCGGACGTGACCGGTAGTGGCGCCGTCGACCGTGACCGGCAGTGGCGCCGTCGACCGTGACCGGTCGTGGCACCGCTGTCGGCGAGCGGATATCCTGCCTCGCCAGGGGGGTAGTCCAGGAGAAGACCGACGCCGACTAGCAGGGAACGAGGCCTGTGACCGTACTCGCTCCTGACCCCCGGGCCATTCGCGCGGAGAGTCTCGACGAGCTGCGTCGGCTCCGCCTACCGCTGCCGCCTGCGCAGTTCCCGCTGGTCTGGGAACCAGGTGACGCGGTCGAGTTGCGGCCGACCGCCGAAATCGAAGCCCGGACCGCGATCCTGCACCTGGTCCTGGCCCGCTGTTTCGGGATGCCGCCGCAGGCGGCGATGAGCTGGTTGCTCGGCTCGCATCTGGTCGAGTTGGTCACGCCGCCGGAATGGCAGTTCGTCATCGGCGGCCGAGGCGACCATCGGTCGTTCGTCCTGCACCACGACGCCATCTTCGCGCTCGCCTGGGTGCTCGGGCTGACCCGACATCTCGACCCGGTCGCCGCCTCGGACGACCGGCTGATGTCGCTGCTGCCGAACCTGCCAGCGGGGGAGACCTTCGCCCAGTGGCGGTCCCGGACGCTCGTCGCGCCGCGTGACGCGGCGGAAGCCGCAGTGCTGCTCGACTTCTACTACTGTCTCGACTGGGGATATCTGGAGGCGGAACGACGGGGCGAACCGCTGCCCGGAGTGGTCGACGCCAACGCGATCGGACAGCGCCGATGGGCACTGGAATGGGCGGTGATATTTCGCGGCCCGTACCACGATCCACCCGCCGGCTGGGAGGAGATCGACCTTTCCACCTGAGCGACCCGGACTCTCCGTCGTTCGGTAGTTGATAGGTCGTCCTGGTGAACGGTCAGTCGGCCTGGTAGACGGTCAGTCGGACCGCCGTGGTCACGCCGATCGGTTCCGGCAGCCCGGCGATTCGCTCGGCGAGCCCGCCCGGATCCGCGTGCCGCGCGCTGGGGCCCATCGCCACGACGGCCTCGGCCCCGGCCCGGTCCAGCTCCAGCCGATCGTGGATCGTCGCGCTCTGGCTCGGGCGGAAGTAGCGGCCGAGCGCCGCCGCCACCCGTGCCTCCTTCTCCGGATCGACCCGCAGCAGTCGCAGCGCGTCGACCAGTTCACCGAGATGATCTGGTTCCGGGGTGACCACGATCAGCGCTCCACCCGGGCGCAGGATCCGGGCGAACTCGGCGCCGTTACGCGGGGCGAACACGTTGAGTACCAGGTCCGCGCAGCCGTTGACGATCGGCAGCGAGCGCCACGTGTCGCACCGGACCGCGCCGCTTCGGGGGTGGGCCCGTGCGGCACGGCGTACCGCCGCCTTGGAGATGTCCAGGGCGAGGCCGTGACCGTCGGTCCGGGCGTCGAGTACGGCGGACAGGTAGGCACCGGTTCCGGCCCCGGCGTCGACGACGAGCGGCTGACCGGCGGGCGGCTGACCGGCGGGCGGCTGACCGGCGGGCCTCGCGATGACGTGGAGGTGTGCGCTGGCCGCTCGTACGACGCTGTCCCGGACCGCCGCGAAATTACCGGCGGCCAGGAACCGGTCCCGGGCCGAGACCATCTCGGTGGTGTCGCCGCCGTGGGTCACCGCGCCGGGCAGCAGGTCGACGTGGCCCTGGCGGGCGACGTCGAAGTGGTGTCCGGTCGGGCAGCGCAGCGTCCGCACCGTGCCGGCTTCGGCCGCAGTGCTGCCGGCTGCGGCGTTGCCGGCGGTGGTGCTGCCGGCGGCGAACGGCTGACGGCACAACGGGCAGCGCAGGTACGGCACCAGGTCGGCGAGCATCGCCTGTCATCTTGCCGGCCGGGGTTTCTCGCCGTGCGTCCTGGTCGGGGTGTCGGGCTCGGGTGCCGGGCCCGGGTGCCGGGCTCGGTGTGGCCGACACGAGTGCGTACGGTCACCCACTACCCTGCCATCCATGGTGGCTGTTTCGTTTGAGGAGATCGTCCGGGCGCCGAAGGCGTTGTTGCATGACCATCTGGATGGGGGGTTGCGTCCGGAGTCGGTGGTGGAGTTGGCCGATGAGGTGGGTCATGTGTTGCCGGTGGCGGATCCGGTGGGGTTGGGTCGGTGGTTCGTGTCGGCGGCGGATTCGGGGTCGTTGGAGCGGTATCTGGAGACGTTCGCGCACACGGTGGCGGTGATGCAGACGGAGTCGGCGTTGTTTCGGGTGGCGTCGGAGTGTGCGGTGGATCTGGCGGCGGACGGGGTGGTGTACGCGGAGGTGCGGTTCGCGCCGGAGCAGCATCTTGAGCGGGGGTTGGGGTTGGGTGCGGTGGTGGAGGCGGTGTTGGCGGGGTTCGCGGATGGGTGTGCGCGGGCGGCGGGGGCGGGTCGGGTGGTGCGGGTGGGGACGTTGTTGACGGCGATGCGGCATGCGGCGCGGTCGCAGGAGATCGCGGAGTTGGCGGTGCGGTATCGGGATGCGGGGGTGGTGGGGTTTGATATCGCGGGGGCGGAGGCGGGTTTTCCGCCGACTCGGCATTTGGATGCTTTTGAGTTTTTGCAGCGGGAGAATTTTCATTTTACGATTCATGCGGGTGAGGCTTTTGGGTTGCCGTCGATTTGGCAGGCGATTCAGTGGTGTGGGGCGGATCGGTTGGGGCATGGGGTGCGGATTGTGGATGATGTGGAGGTGGGTGCGGATGGTGGGGTGCGGTTGGGGCGGTTGGCGGCGTATGTGCGGGATAAGCGGATTCCGTTGGAGTTGTGTCCGTCGTCGAATGTGCAGACGGGTGCGGTGGGTTCGATTGGTGAGCATCCGATCGGGTTGTTGCGTGATTTGCGGTTTCGGGTGACGGTGAATACGGATAATCGGTTGATGAGTGGGACGTCGATGTCGCGGGAGATGTGGTTGTTGGTGGAGGCGTTTGGGTGGGGGTGGTCGGAGTTGCGGTGGTTGACGGTTAATGCGATGAAGAGTGCGTTCATTCCGTTCGATGAGCGGTTGGCGATCATCGACGACGTCATCAAGCCGGGCTACGCGAAGCTGCTGGCCTGACCTTGGCCGCCGGCCGTGGTCCTGGCCGACCAGTCCCTGACAAAGGCCTGGTAGGGGCCTGCCGACCGGCCGTCCGGTCGACGCCGGATCGGCCGGACGGACGCGCGGTCGTCAGGTACCGCGTAATCCGGCATGTCCGCCGCGCACGCCGGGTCGCCGCCGGGCGTACGATGGCACGTCGCGCATCGCGAGCGTAGCGGCGTGCGAACGAGACATTCTGGACAGGGACGATTACTTACGGTAGCCACGAGAGTGCAAATCGTTAGAAGTCCGGATAACCATCGCATCACACTCCGAGTGACTGACCACCTGGGCTTTCTCTTTGGGTGGTGTCGTGATGGAATCTCGGAGGTCCGATCCGCCCGGGTCGGCCGATGGGCGGTGCCCGGTGCATCCGACCGGCACCGATGAGGAGGGCGGTGACGTGAGCAAGCGGCCGAAGACGGCAGACTCCTTCCTGTCGCGTCTCCGCCGGCCGGTTGGCCGGCTTAACGATCTGCCGATCTGGTCCAAGCTCGGTCTGATTATGATCGTGCCCACCCTGGCGACGATCGTCGTCGGCACCAACGGTCTGATCGGCCACCTCGAGACCGCCAACAACGCAAGCCAGGCCCACACCCTCGCCACCCTCACCCGGGCCTCCGGCGACCTGGTCCACGACCTGCAGAACGAGCGCGCCGCCGCCGTGCTTCTCCTCGGTACGCAGGACGAGGAACTCGAGCGTCGTTACCTGGACGCCTACAACGCCCTGCACGGCACCGTCGACGAATCACGGACGCCGTACTCGCAGCGGCGGGCCGAGCTGACCGACCTGCCAGTCAACTTCCGCAATCTGCTCGCCCGAGTCGATCAGAACCTCGCCGATCTTCCCGGCCTGCGCAGCCAGGTCGTCAACAGCGCCACCGAAGACGGTGCCTTCCGGCTCACCGAGGCCGCCCGCGCGTACGAGGTGCTCCTCAGCGACCTGCTGGACATCCGGGACTCGGCCGCCCAGCTGGCCAACGACACCGCGCTGAGTGACCACATGCGGGCCACCGCCGCGCTCGCCCGCAACAAAGAGTTCCTGTCCCGCGAACGGGTGGTGGTCCTGCGGGCGTTCAGCCAGGACGCCCTGACTCCGGCGCTGCGTACCGACTACATCAGCACCCGGGCCGGTCAGGCTCAGTCCCGGCAGGCGTTCGAAGCCGCCGCGACAGCGGACGACCTGGAGTTCTACAACCAGACCGTGGCGGGTCCGGCGCTGCGTGAGGCGGACACCTACGGTGGCTTCATCCGTGGCCAGAGCGAAGAGTCGATGCGCAACACGCCGTTCGACGCCGAGGCCTGGGACGCCGCGCTGGTCGGTCACGCCGATCTGATCCGTACCGTCGAGCAGAAGATCGACAGCGACGTGGTCAACGAGGCCACCGTGCTCAGTAACGACGTCCAGCAGCGGCTGCTCGTCGAAACGATCCTGCTGCTGTTCGTACTGCTGCTCGCCATCCTCTTCGCCGCGCTGGTCGCCCGGTCGATGGCCCGTTCGCTGCGCGAACTCCGCCAGGGCGCGCTCGCGGTGGCTCAGCACGGCCTGCCGCAGGCCGTCGCCCGGCTGCGCGATCCACAGGTCACCGCCCAGGCATCCCCGGTGCAACTGGCCAATCAGATCGCCGAGCCGCTGCCGGTGCGCAGCAAGGACGAATTCGGCCAGGTCACCGAGGCGTTCAACGCCGTTCACCTGGAGGCCGTCCGGACCGCGGCGGAACAGGCCGCGTTGCGTTCGTCGGTCTCGACGATGTTCGTCAACCTGGCCCGCCGGTCACAGATCCTGGTCGACCGCCTCATCGGACACCTGGACCGGTTGGAACGCGGCGAGGAGGATCCGGACCGCCTCGGCGAGCTGTTCCAGCTCGACCACCTCGCGACCCGAATGCGGCGTAACGACGAGAACCTCTTGGTACTCGCCGGTGCCGACTCCACCCGGGTGCAGCGCGAGCCAGCTGCCCTGATCGACGTGCTGCGTGCCGCCCAGTCTGAGGTCGAGCACTACACCCGGATCGAGTTCGGCGTCGTCGACCGTGACATCGAGGTCTCCGCGCACGCCGTCAACGACCTGGTCCACCTCGTCGCCGAGCTGTTCGACAACGCCACCGCCTTCTCGCCGCCGGACTCCCACGTCATGGTGGAGGCCCGGCGGGTCGGTGACCGGGCGGTGCTCTACGTCGAGGACCGGGGTATCGGCATCACCCCCGAGCAGTTGCGTGACCTCAACGAACGGCTCGCCACACCCCCGATGGTCGACGTCGCGGTGTCCCGGATGATGGGCCTGGTCGTGGTCGCCCGGCTGGCCGCCCGGCACGGGGTCAAGGTCGAGCTGCGGCCGGCTACCGAACGGGGCACCATCGCCGACGTCACGTTGCCGACCGCGGTGCTCATCCCACGGGCACTCGCGGGCCGCACCACCGCACCCGCCGCGTTCGGCGCCGCCGGGCCGGACACCCCGGCGGCACCCGCCCGATCACCGTTCCCCGCGCCGCTGGCGCTCGAAGGCGGCGGCCCGGCCGGCCCCGGTGGCCCCGGAACCGGCCCTGGTGGCCCCGGAACCGGCTTCGGCCCGCCGACCGAACCACCGGCGCAGATCGGACCGCCGCCGCGTCCGTTCGAGCCGGCCCCGGTCAACGGCGGCGGTCCGGTGAAACCGTCCACCCCGGCGAGGGCCATGCCGGCCTGGTCGGATCTCACCGGAGCGAGCAACGGCGCCAACGGAAGCAACGGCGCCAACGGCTCGGAGATGTTCAACGGCGTGCCGACCAACGGCGGATCGCGTACGGAGCCGTTGCCGCAACGCCGATCGAACGACCACTGGACGGTCGACGGCGAGGTGGCCGGCGGCACACCGGGTGGCGTGATCCCCCGGCAGATCCCGACGTCGCCCGAGACACCGGGTGCCGGTGGTCGACAGCCGGTCAGCGGACAGCCGTACATCCCACCGGTCTCCGCGCCACCGGTGTCGGTCCCACCGGTCTCCGCGCCACCGGTACGACCGTTCTCGGCGCCACCTGTGCCACCGTCGTCGGCGGGCAATCAGCAGCATCCGGCGGCCTTTCATCAGTCCGCGTCGTCGGCCCCCACGGCGCAGCATCCGATCGTTCCGGCGAGTTCGGCACCACCGGCGGTGCCCCCGACGGTGGTGCCATCCGCAGCACCGCCGGCTTCTGCGCCACCGGCCTGGCCGCCGGTCGCGGCCGACCGCGACGCCGTCACTCCGCCGGTGCCGGAGAAGTTGGCGGCCGCGCTCGACATGACGGCGGAACTGCCACGGGTGACCCGCTCGGACGCCGAAAACCCCGCTTCGGCTCCACATCCGGTGCCCGCTCCCGCCGCAGCGCCCAAACGCTTCGCGGACGAGACCATGGAACTACCGATCTTCCGTGAACTCGAATCCGCGTGGTTCCGGACCCGCCGCCCGACGGCGGAGGAGGCACGCGAGGCTGCCGTAGCGATGATGACACCATCGACCTCGTCGGCGTCGGTCGCATCCACCCAGTCGGCCACGGACTCCGCTCGGCCGGCACCGGCCGCCGTGGCGAGTGGCTCGGGAACGGGCACAGGGCTGCCGCGCCGGCCAGAGCCGGTCGCGACCGGTGGCGGCGGCAACGGTGGCGGCAACTCCCGGGACGGCAACTCCCGGGACGGCAACTCCCGGGACGGCAACTCCCGGGACGGCGGCCGGCCGGACGGTTGGCAGACCGCCGCCGACGACGGCTGGCGGGCGGCCAGCGCTGCGGCCGAGGTGGCGGTAGCCGAAAAGACCCAGGCGGGACTCCCGAAACGGGTCCCGATGGCACAGCTGGTACCAGGTGGCGTAGACAAGGCGACAAGTTCGGTACAGCGTCGTTCACCAGAAGCGGTCCGTGGGCTATTGTCCGCGTACCACCGTGGTGTGCAACGCGGCCGGACGCAGCCCAAGGACGACCACTCGACCAACCCGGGGGCGGCCCCGGGAGGGCAGCAATCCTCGCAGGCTGGCAAGGAGCATGAGGGATGACATCTACGCAGGATCTCGGTTGGTTGCTGGCCAACTTCGCCGACCGCGTGCCCGGGGTCGCTCACGCGATCGCGGTCTCGGCGGACGGTCTGCTCCTGGCGGCGTCCCGGGACCTTCCCCGGGACCGGGCGGACCAACTCGCGGCCATCGCCTCCGGACTGGTCAGCCTCACACAAGGTGCCGCACGCTGTTTCGAAGGTGGTGCTGTGCTGCAGACAGTGGTCGAGATGGACAACGGATTCCTGTTCCTCATGTCGATCTCGGACGGCTCGTCGTTCGCGGTGCTGGCCGCTCGCAGCAGTGACGTGGGCCAGGTGGGGTACGAAATGGCGCTACTGGTCGATCGAGTCGGTGACGCGCTCACGCCGGCGCCGCGTACGGCTGCGGGAATGCTGGGCTGACCCGGCACACGACGTCCACTCCCGGGATGCATCCGGCCGCTGTGGACCTGACGAAATTCGACACGACGAGCTCCGACGGGGTGGGGCTGTTGGCAGGACGAGAGGGGGTGATGGCAGATGACCGAACGCGATGAGCCGACGGGTGCGTTGGTCAGGCCGTACGCCGTTACCCGTGGTCGTACCCGGCCGAAGCTGGAGATCGCCCTCGAGGCGCTCGTGGAAACAACGGTGCGTGGTCGGTCCGCAGGCGCGACAAAGGGCGGCAGCGGTCGAGAGCACCAATACATTGCCGCGCTATGTGACGGCCGGCTGCAGTCGCTCGCGGAGATCGCGGCGCGGATGCAGCTTCCACTCGGAGTAGCCCGGGTCATTATCGCGGACATGGCCTCCGACGGCCTGGTCGCGGTATACGAACCGACATCCCTGGACGACACGAATGACGCGGTGGGCACGGAACTGCTGGAGAGGGTGCTGAGTGGACTTCGCAGGCTCTGACATGGCGCACCGCCCCATGGCCGGGCGCGTGACATCGGCGAAGATCGTGATCGCCGGTGGGTTTGGCGTCGGCAAGACGACGCTGGTCGGCTCGGTCTCGGAGATCACGCCGCTGACCACCGAGGCGATCATGACCTCGGCCGGGGTCGGCGTCGACGACACGCGACAGGTGCCGGGCAAGACGACCACCACGGTCGCTATGGACTTCGGACGGATTTCGATCGACCGGGATCTCATCCTTTACCTGTTCGGTACGCCGGGCCAGACTCGATTCTGGTTCATGTGGGACGAACTGGTACGGGGTGCGATCGGGGCGGTGGTGCTGGTCGACACCCGTCGGCTGGCCGACTGCTTCGCGGCGATCGACTTCTTCGAGCACCGGCGGCTGCCGTACCTGGTGGCGATCAACTGCTTCGACGGGATGCAGTACCACGACCCGCAGGATGTCCGGGACGCGCTGGCGATCTCCAGCGACGTACCGGTGATCCCCTGCGACGCGCGGAACCGCGAATCGACGAAGCACGTGCTGATCTCCTTGGTCGAGTACGTGCTGACGATGCGTCGCCAGCGCGCCGTCGCTCCAGCCTGACCGGGCTCGGTCGGCCGTACCGGTCCGCTCGGGGCTCGGCCGGTACTCATCACCGGCGACGCTGGTGTCGTCGCCGGTAACGCCGCGCAGCGCCTCGTCGCCGTCCTCGGATCGGTCGCACCGCTCCGACGATTCCCACCCTTACGGGCGAGCGTGCCCGTAAGGGCTTGAGGCGACGGCTATATCGACAGATCCGCTTGGTTTCCTACCGCGTGATGGTCGCTTCGGTCGACCGATGATCTCGGTCGACCGATGATCTCGACAGCCGCGTATGGTCGACCCGATCCATCGGTTGACGTCCGGCCGCGAACGGGAGACAGCTGCCTGACGCTTGCCTCCGAGCTGGGCCAGGCCCGGTAACTGGCCCAGCCATTGGTCAGGCCTAGCTTGGCTCAGCCGTCGGTCAGGATTGGTAGCTGGCCGGACGGTACTCGAACTCGCGTCCGTCGCCTTGACCGCTCTGGTCCCGGCTGAAGTCCCATCCGCCTGCGGCTTCCCGGCCCGGCCGGCCACCGACCGCGTATCCGCCGATTTCCTGCCCACGTCGCCAACCACGGAAGTAGCCGTTGGTGTGCTCCGCGATGCTCGCCGCGTCCCGCACGATCCGGAGCGGACGCTCGTCGCGTAGCGGCGATCCGGGAACGAGGTTGGCCTGTGGTACGCGCTTCGGTAGACCAGCCTCGGTCTCGGCACCGATCGACGGCTGGGCGGCCTGCTCCGCGGCCCGCCAGCCGGTGTCCGCCGGCGTGGTGAAGTCGACGTCTGCCTCCTCCGGCTGCCGGACGAACCAGGCCGACCGGGCTGCCGCGAAGATCAGCAAATCGCCGTCACCCTCGTCGGGCACGGGTGGGGCGCTGAACGGCTCAGGAGCCGCCCGTCGGCCCCGGCCAGCCCCTCGGGCGTAATCGGGCTGTCCCGGCTCCACCAGCCGCAGCGCAGGCGCCTCCAGCGTCGTCTCCGCCGGCCGGCCGTATTCGTCGCGTGATACGCGCTCGGCGAGCTTTGGCTCGACCAGGCGCAGCACCGGTGGCTCGGGCGGCAGGTCGTCGGCGAGCCACGGTGGCTTGACCCGCCCGGTGTGCCCGGTCCCGCCCGGTGGCTGCTCAGCTGATCCGTACCCAGCGGGTACAGCGGTACGGTGCTCGTCACGCGACCCGTACGGGGACGGTCCGACCGGGCCGGCGGGGGTCTCGTCGTTGGCGTGGGCGACCAGCGGCCAATTGGACCGTGACCCCGGGGGCCCGGCCGGGCCCGGACGCGGCGCGGGGACCGGCAGGGTGTAGTCGGTGGCGGAGAAACGCCCGTTCGACGGCGCAGTGGGCGGAGCGCTGGAGATCGGCGCCGACGAGATAGGCGCTGAGGAGACCGGGGCCGACGAGACCGGGGCGGTCGGCACGCGCGGTCCGGACACCGGGCTGGCCGACACCGGGGCACCGGAGACCGGCGGTGCGGACATCGGCGCTCCGGACATCGGCGCTCCGGACATCGGCGCGGCGGCTGGGCCCGTACCGCCTCGAGTGTTGGGACGGGGCGTGATCGGAGTCGGCCGACGCTGCGCGCGTGCGTCGTTGAGCGCCGCAGTGGTGAGAGTGGCCCGGAACGGCTCCCCGGCGTCCGCCGGAGCGAGCTGCGGCCGGGGCGTCGGCATCGGCGTCATGCCGGGGGGCGGCGGTGGTGCGGACACCGGCCGGTCGCCGCCGATGTCGGTACGCCGAGCCGCTGGCGTCAGCGGGGTCGGGGCCATCGGCGGTGGGGCGACCGGGGCTGGAGCCACCGGCGGAGTCGTCATCGGTTGCGGAGTCATGATCGACCCGGTCGCGCTGACCGGCTGCGGTTGGGCCCGGCGGCTGCCGGCCGGCTGCCGGCCGGGTGCCTGCTCCGGATCGACCGTCGGTACGGCGTGTAGACCGGTCGCGGGCGGGCCGGAGGTCGGATCGGCGGATCGGCGGACCGTTCGCCGGGCGCTCAGCGGGGTCGGAGTGGTCACCCGGGCGGCCAGCGTGGCGACGAGGGCGTCCGCAGCGGCGTCGCAGGACCGGACGGCGGCGACCGCATGCCGGACCGTCTCGGCGGTGGCGGAGGTGAGGGCCTTGTTGACCACGCTCCGTCGGGGCGATTCGACGATCGCCACCCGCAGCGCGGTCACCGCGTCGTCGATGGTCCCGGCGTCAGCGACGCCGTCGGCCGCGAGATGGGCCGCGACCGCGTCGGCCGCGACCGACAGTTCGCGGTTACGTGAGCTGGTGCCACTGAGCATGCCTGGCTCGGGAAGCGCGTCCAGTACGGCGAGCGCGACCGGATCGGCCGGATCCGGATAAGCCCGGAGGGCAGCGGGGTAGAGCTCGCGGAGAACCTCGCGTAGCGCGACCGCGGCGGCCAGGCGTCCGTTGGCCAGAGCCGAGTGGGCGGCCAGCACCGGCTTGTAGGCGACCAGGTCACGCGGAGCAGGCAGGGTGACGGCTGACAACGCACCGGCCTGGAGCGCTCTGGCCAAGCCGATCGCTCGCCGCAGCGCCTGTGGCGCGGACATCTCCTCCAACGACTCGTCGTCGGCGAAGCGCTCGGCGTAGTCGTCGGCGGCATCGTCGTCGGCGATGGCCAGCGGGCGACCGGCGGCGGTGAGCAGGGAGGTGACCAGATGATCGTCACTGTCGGCGGCGATCGCCGCGCCGCTCGGGCCGCTGGAGCGCTCCACGAGCAGGGTACCGAGCCGGGCGTAGCCAGCCGGATCGTCCCCGATCTCGCGGAGGTCGAGCAGCCGTCCGGCGTCGTCGACTATCGCGGCGGTCAGGGCCGGACCAGCCGGAGCCGACCGGGTAGACCGGTCCGCCGTTGCCAGACCGCAGTACACCCGCACGAGCGCCACTGCGCCGTCCTCCTCCCGGGACACCTGCCATGTGCCAAGAACTGATGCTCCCTGGTAAGGGTCAGTCGCGCCAGTCCGCAGCGGCAGAGATCTTCCCGATAATCGTGCGCCACCCGAGACTTGCCGTTTGTGCCCCGATTTTCTTGAGGCGCCGTCGAGCCATGAACCCGCCGATGCCGCCGTCGACCGTCGACCTTAGCGCCTCGTCGAGATCGTCCAGGCTGGAACCGCTGGAGAGCATCTCGAGGACCGAGGGCATGCGCAGCGCGTAGGCGAGGTCGCGGGCGACCTCGCCCGACTGGATCAGCAACGGGGCGTCCCACACGTCGTGCCCGCCACGGAGGTTCTCCACGACGAGATCGAGCTCGTAGGTGTCTTCCGGCAGGGCCTCGACGTCCGCCGGCTGCAGCCGTTCGACCAGCTCGGGCCAGGTGTCGAGCTGGTCGAGGTCGTTGGGCGCGCCCGAGCGTACGAAACTCACCAGCGCCTGCGGGTTCTTGAACAACAGCAGGTTGCCCCGGTGGGTCAGGAAGACGGGGACCTCCTCGCCGGCGTCGGCCTCGGTGTCGGCCTCGTCGTCCGCGTCCACCTCGCCGTCGCTGGCCCGCTCACCGCCGGCCGGCTTCTTTTCGGCGGCCTCTTCCTCGGCGAGTGCGGCGGCGAACTCCTCGTCGAGGATGACGACCGTTTCGTCCTCGTCGTCTTCGGATGCCTCGGCGGCGCGGCGACGGGCGGCGAACGGGTCGTCTTCCTCACGTTCGGAGATGTCGGTGGGGGTCAGTTCGGTGGACGGCCGATAGGCGCGCAGCGTGTATCCGACGCCGGCCGGCAGCGCGATCTCCACCGGATCGATCCGTACGTCGCGCCACAGTGACCGGTCAGCGGACGATTCGGTGCGTGAAGACGAGCCCGTCTCCGCCGAGTCGACAGCCGATTCGACGTCGTCGTCGGCGTCGGCGGTAGCCGCGTCGGACGTTGCGTCGGGGTCGATCTCGGGGGACTGGGCTGCGAGCCCGTCGGCGTTGGGCCGGTTCGGCGACTTGGCCACGCTGACCTCCGTTTGTCTTCCGGTGACGGCGCCCGACCCGGACCTGGCCTGTCGGGTGGGTGACTCTGCGCACACCCTAGTGGTCCGGTGGTCCAGGCGGCTGCCCGCACCCCGTCTCGGCTCAACCTAATCTGAAACCGTCAGGTATCCCTGTTCGGCTGCCTGCTGCATGATCCACTGGTCCTGGTACCAACCTGGCCGGTCGACCAGCGCGGCATGGGTGCCCTGCTGGACGACGCGACCCGCGTCCAGCACCAGGATCTCATCCATCGACTCCAGTCCGCTCAGCCGGTGGGTCACCAGGACGACGGTGCGCCGGCCGGCGGCGGCGAGGACCCTGGCCAGCACGTCGTCGGCGGCGGCCGGGTCGAGGCCCTCGGTCGGTTCGTCCAGTACCAGTACGGCCGGACCGGCCAGCATCGCCCGCGCCAGGTTCAGCCGCTGGCGTTGGCCGCCGGAGAGCTGACCGCCAGCGGCCCCGACCAGGGTCTGCCAGCCGTCCGGCTGCTCCCGGATCCAGTCCAGCAGCCCGGCGGCCTCGGTAGCCGCCGCGAGTTGGCTGTCGTCGGCGGTCGGGCGCGCGAGCAGCAGGTTGTCGCGAACTGTGGCGTTGAACACGTAGGCCTCGGCGAGCAGTCCGCCAACCAGCCGATGCCGATGGTCGACCGGTATGCCGGCCAGGTCCCGACCGTCGATCCTGACCTGTCCGGTGCTGGGTGGGAGCGCCCCGGTCAGCAGCGCGAGCAGGGTGCTCTTGCCCGCTCCGCTGGGTCCGACGACCGCGATCCGGCGTCCCACCGGTAGCCGCAGGTCGATGTCGGCCACGGCCGCCGGGGCGTCGTGCCGGTAACGCACCGAGACCCCGTCCAGTTGCACCTCCACTGGTTCAGCCGCCCTCGCCGGTGCCTCGGATCCCGCCGACGGAGCGTCCTCGGCCGGTCCGGCCAGGTCGGCCGGTCCGGCCAGGTCGGCCGGTCCGAGCAGGTCGGCCACCCGCCGCAGGCCGCCGCGCAGCTGCGCCCACTGGCGTACGGCGGCGACCAGCGCCAAGGTCATCTCGACCGCAGCCAGGCTGCCGACCGCGAGCACCCCGACCAAGACACCGTCCACGTCCGCCCGCAGCGCGCCGACCGCCACCCCGGCCACGGTCAGCCCGGCGATCAGCACGCCGGCCGCGTCGGCGGCCCAACCGGTCGCCGCCAGCCGCCGTTCCAGCCGGGCCAGCTCCTGGACGCGCGTCGTGGTCCGGGCCAGCGCGGTCGCGGTGGCACCGAAGGCGGCGAGGTCGGCGGCGCCGTGGATCACATCGGTGGTGTCGGCGGCGAGCGCGCCGCGCAGCGGGGCCACCCGATCGGCGGTACGGCGGGTGAGTGCCAGCGCCGCCAGCGGCAGCACGACACCGGCGGCCGTGAGCCCGACGGCCAGGATCACCGCCGCGGCCGGACTGATCACCGCCGCCCCGGCCACCGCCAGCACCGCCACCACCGCTGCGGCCGTACCCGGCACCAGCACCCGGAGCAGCAGGTCCTGGACGGCCTCCACGTCGGAGACCAGCCGGCTCAGCGCGTCCCCGGACCGGTCGGCCGTGGTGGCCCGCCGGGTGGAGAGCGCGGCGAAGATTCGCGCCCGTACGTCGGTAACCACCCGCAACGTGGCGTCGTGCCCGGCGAGTCGCTCGGTGTAGCGCAACACGCCCCGGCTGATCGCCAGCGCCCGTACGCCGACGATCGCCACCGTGATCGCGTCCAGCGGCGGCCGGCCGGCGGCGGTGATCAGCAACCAGATCGCGGTCGCCATCAGGGCCAGCGCCGCCAGTTCCGTCGCGGCGGCGAGCAGCCCGGCACCGACCAGCCGGAGCAGGTAGGGCCGGGCGACGGCGAGTACGGTCCGCTCCGGCCGCCACCACTGTCGGATCACCGGCCCGCCGCGCGTGTCGGTTCCGCCGTTCATGTCGGCGCTCCGCTGAGCCGGTGGCGCTCGGTGACCAGTGCGGCGTCGACCCGGATGATCCGGTCGGCGCCGTCGAGCAACGCCGGCCGGTGCGCGACGACGAGCGCGGTCCGGCCTTCGACGAGCCGCCGGGACGCGGTCAGCACGGCCGCCTCCGAGGTGGCGTCGAGGCGGGCGGTCGGTTCGTCGAGCAGCACCACCGGGGCGTCGCGCAGAAAGGCCCGGGCCAGGGCCACGCGTTGCCGCTGACCGGTGGACAAGCCGTAGCCGCGTTCGCCCAGCTGGGTGTCGAGCCCGTCCGGCAGGGCGGCCACGACGTCGGTCAGCGCGGCGGCCCGTACGGCGGCGGCGATCCGCGACGGGGGAGCCGACGGTACGCCGAGTGTGATGTTGCCGGTCAGCGACATGGCGAACAGGTGGGCGTGCTGCGGCACCCACGCCAGCTGCTGGCGCCACCGGTCGAGGTCGAGCGTGGCCAGGTCGACGCCGTCGATCAGGATCCGACCGGAGGTGGGCCGGACGAAGCCGAGCAACAGCGCGAGCAGCGTGCTCTTGCCGGCCCCGCTCGGCCCGATCACGGCGATTCGTTCGCCGGCCCGTACCGTCAGGCAGACGTCGCGCAGCGCGACGGTCCGCTGGTATTCGACGGTGACCGACTCGAACCTGATTTCCTCGACCGGGAACGGCGGGGCCGGGCCAGTCGGGGGGGTCGCCGCCGGGACCGGCCTGACCACGGCGGACCGGTCCGGCTCGGCCGGGCCGTCGGCGAACTCGGTCGTGACGGTGGTTGCGGTGGCGGTGGCGGTGGCTGCGGTCGCGGTGGTGGTGGTCGCGGTGAGGGTCAGGGCTTCGTCGAGGACCGTCAGCCCTTCCATGCTGGCGTGGAAGCGGCTGCCGGCGGCCCGCAGCGGCAGGTACGCCTCCGGCGTGAGCAGCAGGACCAGCAGCGCGGTCTGCAGGGCGATGCCGCCGCCGAGCAGCCGTAGCCCGATCGGCACCGCCACCAACGCCACCGCCAACGTGGCGACGAGCTCCAGCACCAACGCGGACAGGAAGGCGATCCGTAGCGTGCCCATGGTGGCGACCCGGTGCCGGTCGGCCATCCGCCGGACCACGTCGATCTGTCCGCGTTCGCGGCCGAACGCCCGCAGCGTCGCCAAGCCGGCGACCATGTCCAGGAAGTGGCCGCCCAACTGACTCAGCCGATGCCACTGCCGTTCGGTCGCGGCCTGGGCGTGCCAGCCCAGCAGCGCCCCGAAGATCGGGATGAGCGGCAGCGTGACCGCTACGATCAGCGCCGAGCTCCAGTCGGCGAAGACCAGCCGGGCGAGGACCGCCACCGGTACGGTCACACTGAGCACCAGCTGCGGCAGGTAACCGGTGAAGTAGCCGTCCAGGGCGTCGAGCCCCCGTCCGGTGAGGGTGGCCAGCCGGCCGGTCCGTTGCCCGGACAGCCAGCCCGGGCCGTGTCGCTGGATCGCCGCCAGCAGGTCGATCCGCAACCGCGCCTTGACGCCTGCGGCGGCCCGGGCGGCGATCAGACCCTGTGCCCAGACCACCGCCGCGCGCGCGGCCACGATCAGCACGAACGCGCCGAGCGCGGGTCGGTCCAGTCGGCCCTGCGCGGCGGCGGCCAGCACGGTAGCCAGCGCGGTCGCCTGCGCGATGATCAACCCGGCGGTGAGGACCCCGAGCGCCCCGAGCGTACCCAGCTGTCGCCGTACGGCCGGCACGTGTCGCACCAGCCGGGGGTCGAAGGGGCGGCGCCGGGGCGCGGTGGCGGTCTCCATCAGCTCAGGTAGAGCGACACCGGCAGGGCGAGCAGCAGCATCGCCACGGCACTGGCGGCCAGTGGACGCAGCCGGGGAGCCGGACCGGGCCAGAGCAGTCGGTGGACCCGCGCGTCGAGGTCCCGGTCGGCGACGCCGAGCGCGCCAGCGGGAACGATCCGTGAATCGGCCGTCGCGAAGCGGCGCAGCGCGGCGGCGAGCGATTCGTCGGCGTGCTGCCGGCGGGCCTTGTCGTCGGCGCGCATCTCGACCAGCAGCGCGACGCAGTCGTGCGCGGCCCGCAGCCAGGCGACCCGGGGCAACGCCCGGCACAGCGCGGTGAACGGCAGCAGCACCAGATCGTGGCGTTCGTCGGCGTGGGCACGCTCGTGGCTGAGTACCGCGGCCAGTTGTCTCGCGTCGAGCAGGGCGAGGGTGCCGGCGCTGACCACGACGGTCGGGCGTACGCCGGGCAGGCAGTAGGCGGCGGCGCTCGGGTGGTCGAGGACCAACGCGCCGGGTACCGCCGGATCGGCCCGGCCGACCAGGGTCAGCAGGTCGCGGTGGCGGCGCCGGACCCGTACGGCGCCGGACAGGCTGCGTACGGTCGAGCCGAGCAGCACCACGGCGATCGTCGCGGCCAGCGCGATCAGGGCGAGCCGGGGCGGACCGAGGCCGGTGGGGAAGGCGTCGGCGGGCCAGCCGTGTCCACCGAGCAGCGAGGTGCCCGCGCCGGCCAGGTCGCGCAGGAAACGCAGCGTCGCGGTGCCCGGCCCGGCCTGGTACGGGGCGAGTCCGAGGGAGAGCGGCAGGCCGATCGCGGCGAGTCCGACGGACAGCCCCAACGCCTGCCAGCAGAGGATCGCCAGCCGGGGCGTGCGCCACGTCCACGCCCGACCGAGCCAGGCGGAGCGGGTCATCGCCTGGGCGACGAGATAGCACGCGAGCACCGCTGCGGCGAAGTGGGTGGCGGGTGCCATCACCGGCTCAGCCCTGCCGCTCCGCCGGCTGGGCCCGCCGTTGGGCCGGCTGTGCGTCGTCATCCGCCGGTCGGGCCTGCTCGGTGAGCGCGGTCCGCAGCACCTCGGCCTCGGTGCCGGTCACCGACTTGGCGAACCGCACCAGCGCCGCGTCCCGGCTGCCGGCGAGGTCGAGCGCGTCGAGCATCAGCTGGGCGATGTACGCCTCCCGGCTGGCCACCGGCTGGTAGTGCCAGGCCCGGCCGGAGCGTTCGCGGCTGACCATGCCCTTGCCGGCGAGCCGGTCGAGCACGGTCATCACCGTCGTGTAGGCGAGGTCGCGTTCGCGCAGTGCCTCGGCGACGTCGCGGACCGTGACCGGGCCGGCCGTCGGATCGCGATCCCACAGCACGTCCATCACGGCGCGTTCGAGGTCACCCAGTCGCCTCACCAGCCAAGCCTACCGCCGGTAGTAGACGTGCCGACGCAGGGGAGGACCGGATCGGGGAGAACCGGAATCCCGATCGACCGCTCGGTCGGGGCATGCTGGACGAGTGGCTCCCCTTCGCCAGATCTTCGCGGTTTCCGGCATCGTGCACCCGTCGGCACACCAGCCGACGCCGCAGCGCAGCGCACTGCTCGACCACGCGATCTCGTTGACCGGCGCGACGGTCGCCAACGTCTGCCTGATCCCCACCGCTACCGGCGACAGCCAGCAGGTGATCGATTCCTTCCACGCGGCCTTTGACGGGGCACGGCACGCGGTCGCGACACATCTGCGGCTGTTTCCCCAGCCGAACGTCGCCGACGTACGGTCGTTCCTGCTCGACCAGCACCTGATCTGGGTGGCCGGCGGCAGCGTGGTCAACCTGCTGGCGGTGTGGCGGGCCCACCGCCTCGACGAGGTGCTGCGCGAGTGCTGGGAGGCGGGCGTGGTGCTCGGCGGCGGCAGCGCCGGCAGCCTCTGCTGGCACACCGGCGGGATGACCGACTCGTTCTCCGACCGGCTCGACCCGGTCACCGACGCGTTGGCGCTGCTGCCGTACAGCAACGGGGTGCATCACGACCTGCCCGAGCAGCCTCGTCGCGCCCGCTACCTGGAGGCCGTCGCCGCTGGCGTCCTCCCGGCCGGTCACGCCACGGACGACGGCGTCGGGCTGCACTACGTCGGCACCACGCTGGTCGAGGCGGTCACCAGCCGAGCCAGGGCCGGCGCGTACCGGATCGAGCCCGGCAACGAACCGGGAACGGCTGTCGAGCGGCCGATCCCGGCCCGGTCGATCGGGACACCTGGTACCTGAGACGGCCGGTGAGGTCGCACTATGCCGGGACCGTTTCGCCGGCCGCTTCCAGGCGGGCCTGGCGCAGTCCTTCGCGGAGTTCGTCGTCGCCCATCACCAGGTACACGAGACCGCAGTCGGCGGGCCCGGTGGCGCCGGGTAGGCAGAGTGTGCACGGCTCGCCGGGCCGGATCGGGCACTTCGCCTCGGGAACCCGGCGGTGAGTTCGACTGGTCATGCCCATACGATCGCCTGCCCGACACTGTCACCGGCAGGGCCGGACGGCACCAGCCGGGCGGACCATGCGTCCTGCGGAGTCCGGCGGGCGATCTATGGAGGAGTCGACGTGAGCGGGTTCGGTGGACGCTGGCTGTTGCGGGACCACGACGGGGTGCTGCTCGCCGAGCTGGTGGTCACCGACGGCGACTTCCCCTGGTTGTACGCGACGCTGCACCAGACGGAGGCGTTCGAGCCGGTGCGGCCGTTGTTCGAGCAGGAGTTGCGGGCGATGCGGGCCAGCGAGGACGGTGAGGCCGCTGGTGACGCCGCCGGCGCGGTCGACGCCTGGGAGCGGGCGTACCTCGAACTACGTGCCGCGACCGTCCTGATCGATCCGGACGGTCGGCCGGTGTCCGAGTTCCTGCTGCACGTCGACGGCGACGAGGCCTGGTGGCGGTGGATCGACGAGTCGTCGAACGACGACGAGGACGACGACGCGTCACCAGCCGACGACGCCTGAGCCGCCGATCAGTTCAGGGCGGCGACCAGTCGTTCGCCGGCCGGCCAGGGACCGTAGCCGCTCGCCGTCTCGATGTGTCCGGCATCGCCGGCGTCGTACAACTCTGCGCCCCAGTCGGCCGCGTACCGCTCGAACTCCTCGAACGTCGTGTACGGGTCGGTGCGGCTGGCCACCAGCACGGTGCGGAACGGCAGCCGTCGCCGGGGGACCGCGTCGACGTACAGGTCGGTCGGGTCGTCCGGTCCGGGCCGCCAGCCAGGGTCCAGGTACGGCGGAGTGACCAGCAGCGCGGCGGCCACCGAACCGCTGTGCCGATCCGCCCAGTGCGCCACGGTCAGACATCCGGCGCTGTGCGCGATCAGCACCGCCGGCTCGTCGCTGGCGCTGATCGCCGCGTGCAGGGCGGCCAGCCGGTCGTCGAGCACGTACGGCGGACCGGGCGGCTCCGGAGCCCACCGGTAGTCGGGGTTGGCCGCCGCCCAGCGATTGAGCCAGTGTTCGGGGCGGGGCAGCCCGCGACCGGGGACGAGCAGGTGACGGGCCATCGACCAATGGTACGGTCAGTCGGTCAGGTCCATTGTGGTGACCGATCCGGTGGGCGAGTGGCAGACGATCTCGCCGATCGGACGCAGGCGCTCGTCGGCGGCGTACCGGCGGGACAGCTCGCGCTCGGCGGCGGCGGCGTCGCCGTCGCCGTCGGCCGCGAGGAGTAGCGTGGCGATCTCGTCGACCAGCTCCACCTCGGCGTCGGGGTCCTGTGACATCGCGCCCCAGTTGTCCCACAGCAGCAGTTCGTCGCGCTGCCGGTGGGCCAACTCGTGCAGCACGTAGTTGCGGAGGAACCAGGGTCCTCGCAGTGGCAGGTGCGGGCTGACGCCGTACCGGTCGGGGTCGACCTCGCCGCGGCGGTAGGCGGTCCACACCTGCGCGGCGGTCGCGAACCCTGGCTCGCCCTCCCGCTCGCCCTCCGGTGTGGCGACGACCGGCCGGGGCAGGTCCGCCGGGTCGAAGGGCCAGCCTGCCGCCGGGTCGAGTTGCGCGTCGGTACGGATCCACCGGGCCCCGTTCCAGTGTTCGACGACGACGTGATCGACGTGGAAGTCCGGTAGGAAGTAGCCGGCGAAGCCGACCCGGCTGCGGGCCGGGACGCCGTGGTGGCGCAGCGCCGCGACCGTGGTGAGGGTGAAGTCGCGGCAGCAGCCGGCGACCCGGTCCGGCACCGGCCGGGGTCGCGCCAACGGCGCGTCGAAGCGGTCCTGGTCGACGGCGAGGCGTCGGGCGATCCACCGGAGGTCGATCTCGGCGAGCCGATCCGGGGCGAATCTCTCGCCGGATGCCACGTAGTGCACGACGAGGTTGCGGACGACCGTGGTCAGCTGCGGGATCGTGCTGGGCAGCGGATCGAGCAACGCCGCGTACGGCCCGGGATCGGACCACCGGGACTGCCGGCGGTATTCGTCCAGCGTGATCATCGCCAGCCTCCCGGGTGACGGCCGTCGTGCGCATCCTGCCCTTCGGCACGCTACCGGCTACCCGGTGCGTCGGCTGGTTGAGCGAGTGCTCAACCAGTGCTAGCCTGAATTCTGAGCGATCGCTCAAACGGGAGGTCGGGGTGATCTACGTCGAGACGCTGATCCGGGCACCGATCGACCGGGTGTGGCGGCACACCCGGGATCCGGACCGGCACAGCCGGTGGGATCTGCGGTTCACCCGCATCGACCCGTACGGGCCGGACGGCCGCTTCCGGTACGCCACCCGGCTGCTGCCCGGTCTGACGATCGTCGGTGTCGGCGAGACCGCCGGTGAGCGTCGCCGCCCCGACGGTTCTGCCACCTCCGTACTGCGTTTCGTCTGCGATCACCAGCTGTCGCTGATCCGGTCCGGCAGCGGCTTCTGGCGCTACCAGCCGACCCCCGACGGGGTGCGGTTCTGGACCGGCTACGACTATCTGCCCGGCTGGGGGCGGATCGGCCAGCTGGCCGACTGGTTCTTTCGTCCCGTCTTCGGCTGGGCCACCGCCTGGTCGTTCGACCGGCTCCGGCTGTGGCTGGAGCGCGGCGTACCACCGGAACGCAGCCGCGACCAGGCGATCGTCGAGGCGACCGTACGCCTGGTGGTCGCCGTCGCCGGGGTGACCACGGCGACAGCCGGCGGCCACCCGGCCGGGCTGCTGATCACGGCGATGATGCTGGTGGCGCCGCCGCTGCCCACCACTCCGGCCGCCCGCCGCTGCCGGCCACGTAGCTATCGGCGGAGAGGACTCCGATGACGTCGATCTTCCAGCAGGCGCTCGGCCGCGACTTCGATCGCCTGCACCCTCGGCTGCGGCAACGCTTCGGAATCAGCAGCGCACGGCGTACGGCCTGCGTCGGCACCGGTGTGATGGACCGGATCTGGCACGGGCCGGCGGTCACCGTGCCGTTGCTGCGGCTCGGCGCGACCCGCCACATCCTCTTTCCCGAGCAGGGCACCGACATCGCGTTCCGTATCGAGAACTACGCCTACCGGGACAGCTACGGACGGGAGACGGTGAGCTTCGTCCGTACCTTCGACGTGGCGGCCCACCGCCGTCGCCGATTCGACGCGACCATGGTCTACAGCCCGGCCAGCGGAGCCATCGTCGACTATCTCGGTACCCATCAGCACTACGCGGTGCTGCTGCACCTGACCGTCGACCGGCGTGGCGGACTGATCATCCGTACCGGCGAGCAGCGCTACGCCGGGCACCGCTTCCCGGTCGCCCTCTCCGGCCGCGCGCAGGTGCACGAGTGGTGGGACGACGCCGAGGACAGCTTCCGGATCGAGGTACGGGTCACCAACCGCTTCCTCGGCCCGGTCTTCGGCTATCGGGGCCGGTTCACGGCACAGTACGTGGACACGGGGACGGCCCCGGTACCCGCCGCCGTGCGGCCCCTGCGGGAGAATGCCCAGGTGTGATCCACCCGCCGTGCGGTGGGCGGCCACGGAAGCCATCGAAGCCACGGCAGCCCACGGAAGGCACTGATGAACACCGAGTCAGGCCCTGCCGGGGACCCGGACCCGGCTGGCGGGGCGTCCGCCCCGCCGGCCGGCGAACCCACCCCTGCGGTAGCTGGCCGGACCCACGTCGACCGCGCCACCACCAAGCAGCGGCTGATGGACGGCGCGGTGCTGGCGATCCGCCGGCACGGCATAGCCGGGGTGTCCGCCCGGACCGTCGCGGCCTGTGCCGGCGTCAACCAGGCGCTGGTGTTCTACCACTTCGGCACCCTCGACGACCTGCTCGCCGCCGCCTGCCACGCGGCGACCGCGCGGCGGGTGGCCGCCTACCACACCCGGTTCGCCGCTGTCGGTTCGCTGCGGGAGTTGCTGGACCTCGGCCGTGAACTGCACGAGCGGGAGCGTGCGGAGGGCAACCTCGGGGTGCTGGCCCAGCTGCTGGCCGGAGCGCAGTCCGACGACCGGCTCGCGCCGGCCACCGCCGCCGCGCTGCGCCTGTGGGTCGACGAGATCGAGCAGGTGCTGCGCCGGCTGCTCGCCGGTTCGCCGCTCGCCGAGTTGGCCGACCCGGTCGGTCTGGCCCGTACCGTGGCCGCCGGTTTCATCGGGCTCGAGCTGTACGACGGCGTCGACCCGTCCGGAGCGCAGGACGCGTTGGCCGCCTTGGACCAGTTGGCGGTGCTGGTCGACGTCGTCGACGACCTGGGACCGATCGCCCGGCGCGCGCTGCGGTCCCGACTCGGCCAGCGTCGCCGTACCGCCCCGATCGGCCTTGACCTGCCCCGATCGGCCCCGGATCCGTAATTGGTCGGGTGAGTCACAACGGGCCCAGTACGTCGTCCGGATCCGCGTCGAGCGACAAGGTCTCCAACACCGACAGCAACTGGCGTTCCTCGTACCGGAAGTGCGACTCCATGATCGCGGCCAGACCTTCGAGGTGTCGGTCGAGTTCCGCGGGCGAGGCGGACCTGGCCACGGCGGCCTTCAACCCGGACAGCAGGTGGGCGATCATCGAGTGGTCCTGCCGCAGGTAGTAGAGCGTCTCGTGGAGCTCGGGGTGCTGCTCGGCGATCGCCGCGAACAGGTCCCGGTCCTCACCGTCGTGGTGCGCGGTCAGGGCCGCGCAGAACCCGTGGCAGAACAACAGCAGATCCCTGGTCGCCGGTTCCGCCGGCTCGCCGGCGGCAACGGCCTGCCGGGTCACGCTCAGCGCTTCGCGCAACCGGTCATGAACCCTGCGCAGCTCTCGGTCCCAGGCCATGAGCCTGGACTTTTCGCCCTCATCCACAGGTGGAGGGCGAAGGGGCAACGGTCGTCAACGCTGCGTTCCCTTCGGTCCGGCGCCTCCATGCCTGACACGGTCTGCCACCGGCACGCGACGCTGCGGAGAGTTTACCGGAAGTGAAACGAGCATCGTCCCGCCCCCCAGCCGTCGACACTCGACTGTCGCCCGTGGTCAGGGCCTTGGTCGAGATGGCCGTGGGTGACCGGACCTCCGGCCCGTCATATTTACGATGGCGATCTCGACAGGCGGTGTTACCGTTGGCGTAGGCGACTCAACGGGGGATACAGACATGCTGAGCAATGAGACATGTATGCGCTTGGTGCGATGACCGGAGGAGCGATCCGACGCTGTTTCGACAGGTCACTCGCCGCTTGAAGCCGCTGGGCCGTGCCGTCAGAGTCGCGGCCCAGGTAACCATCTGACCATTGACGAAATCCGTCCGGCCGTCGGGCCGAGTGACGGACCATCGCGTACCTGGATGCCCAGGAGTTCCGTGTGTCCACCGGCCGGCGTGGCCGGCTTGCGGCACTCGACTCCTGGCGTCGTTCGCCTGCTCGCGCCGACCAGCGCGGGGTACTCGTCGTCCAGCCATTACGCCTATCCGAGCAATGTCGACCTCGGTGGCCAGGGATGCCATCCGCGCCACTGGATGCGCCTGTTGCTCGGTCGTGTCTGTCCATCTCAACGGAGGTGATGCGCGATGGAGACCGACTGACCCCAGCCGATGTCCCCGTGAACTCGCCTCACGGTTCCGGGACGGCCAGCCACTGTGCGCCATACGCGAGATACAGTTCTGGCTCGTCGAACTCCGTGTACACCTCTCCGACCGCGTCCGGTTGCAGCAGCTCGCTCACTGGTCGTGGCGTATCCAACAACCGAACAGGCTCCCCGGTCACTCGCCGTACCCATTTGGGCAATCGGTCCGGGTCGAATCTCACGCGCAGTTCGAAGCGTCGACAACGTCTGGTCGCCGTGAGGACGTAGTGCGGCGAAGCGACCTGGCTCGGCCCCAATCGGGTGACCACGCTGAAGTCGCACGATTCGCCTGCGGCGAGTGGCCGGGGCAGGCCGATCACCAGCTGAGACCGTTGCGGTAGCGGACGCTCGTGCCGGATCAACCGTCCGCCCCAGTGCACGCCGGCCTCGATGTCGAGACCGGTGCTGTCCGGTGGACAGGGCAGCGACATGCCGAGCGTGACCTCCCCGACGCCGTCCCGATCGGCGACGATCCGCCGTTCCTCGTACGCCTCCATCGTCGGGGTGTCCAGCCGGACCAGGACGCGCAGCGCGGCGACGTGCCAGCCGTCGCCTACCGGATGCGCGGTGCGACGTCCCAACTCGCGGCCGATCGCCTCGGCGAGCAGCACTTCCGCCTCGTTGATGCGCCGCAGCGCGGTCCGGTCCTCACGGCCCAGTCGCCGGGCCAACCAGGCGACCCGTCCTCGGAAGTGGGTGTCCTGGGCCGGTGCGTGCATGCCCAGCGCGACCCGCGCGGCGAGCGCCATGTCGTCGGGCAGGTGTCGGGTCTGCCCCTGGAGCTCGGCGATCACCCGTTCCCGTAGGTTGGCTGGCTCGTCGACGCGGCCGTTGCCGCCACCGCCGCCGCACAGGGCACGCAGATGGTCACCGAGGCGCGCGGACAGGTTGGGTGCCGCGACACCACGGCCGGCCCGCAACGAGCGGAGCTCAGACTTGATCTCCACTGCGGACACCGATGTCACCGTCCCTTCCGAGGAGAGTCATCTTTGTCCACTCTGTGACTGCGCCCCCTTATTCTGTCACTCGATGTGAGTTTTGCGGGCCTTCGCGTGTGGTCGAAACTGATCGCAGCGAGATCCGACGTGATCTGCTCCCGAGCCGGGGGCGCGAGTCCGTACCGCGCCTCCGTAGCCCGACCTGCGGGTGCCGGGGCCGGTTCACGGCGCCCAACGTGGACACGGGGACGGCCCGGGCACCTGCGGCGGTGCTCGACTCGTCCGTCTTTCCCGCATCGCGGCATCCGGTCAATCCGCCGCCCGGGTGGTGCCGGCGGGGTCGAAGAGTGGATCCGGCGGGCTGGCGGCGGTCATCGGTGCGGCGCGGTGCTCCGGCGCCGGAAGGTACCGTGCCGGCAGTCGCGAGTGCAGCCGTACGCCCGACCCGGCGGTGGCGCGGGTAGTGACCGACACGGTGACCATGAATACCGGATTCGGCGGCGGGACGAAGCCGCGGGTACCCCAACGGACCCAGATCGGCACCCGTCCGGCGGCCGCCTCGGCGAGCAGCTTCTCGACCGTACGGCGCCGGTCGGTGTGATCGACCTCGATCACCAGGGGCGGTGCGTCCGGCCGGGCGCAGGCGACGTCGACCACCGAGTGCTGCCGGGACAGCGGCGGCGGCAACGGCAGGACGCTGGCCGCCCGCCGGTACACCCGCCAGCCCTGCTCAGTACCCCAGGCGACGGCCGTGTCGATGAGCAACGCGGTCACCTGCTCGGTGGTCAGCTCGGAGAAGGTCAGCGCGGTGAGCCGCTCCGCCAGCGACGCACCGACCGCGCCACCGCGTCCGGCGTCGTCTCCTCGCACGTCGTCTCGTCCGGTGCCGGCATGCGGTCGGTGCGTTCGTTCACAGCGGCAGCCAGGCGATCACTTCGTGGATCTTGGCATCCCAGTAGGTCCACAGATGGTCGCCCGGGCCGAAGTCGACGGCCAGCGGAACGCCCCGGTCCGCGCAGCGGTCGCGGAACCGTACGTTGTCCGGATACAGCTCGTCGGACGTGCCGCAACACAGCCACAGCTTCGGTAGCGCGGCCGGGTCCGCCTTGTCGAGCAGCCAGAACAGGTCGTCGTCACTACCCGCGACGTCGTGATCGCCGAAGACCCGTCGCATCAACGGGTCGGTGGCCGACACCGACGGTCCGTACTGCCGGGCGGCCACGTCGAGTACGCCGGAGAGGCTGGCCGCCGCCGCGAACCGCTCGGGTTGGCGCAACGCCCAGCGCAACGCGCCGTACCCGCCCATGGACAGGCCGGCGACAAAGGTGTCGGCCCGCCGCCGCGAGACCCGGAAGAACGAGTCGACCACCGCCGGCAGCTCGGTGGAGAGAAACGTCCAGAACGGTGCCCCGTGCGCCTCGTCGGCGTATATGCTGCGGTGGACCTGCGGCATCACCACGGCGAGCCCGCGCTCCTCGGCGTACCGCTCGATCGAGCTGTACCGCAGCCAGGCGGTGGCGTCGTCGGTGAGCCCGTGCAACAGGTAGAGCACCGGCGGATCGGTGTCGCCGCCGCGCGCCGGGGCGCCGATCCGGGTCCGGGAACGCTGCGGCAGCAGGACGGTCATCGAGGTGCCCTGCTCCAACACGTCGGAGAAGAAGTCGACCCGCAGAAGTGCCATCCGACCAGTGTGCCGGGTCAGTCGGGATCGACGTCGGCCACCCTCGACGTCGTCGGCCACCCGGTCGCGACGCCGGCCCGACGGACCTGGCCCGGCGGTACGCCGTACTCCCGCTTGAACGCCCGGCAGAACGCCGCTTCCGACTGGTAGCCGAACCGGCGGGCCACCACCGGCAGTGGATCCCCTGAGCCGCGCAGATGATCGTGCGCCAGCTGCAGCCGCCAGGCGGCCAGATAGCGGATCACCGGCTCGCCGACCAGCCCGGTGAACCGGGCGGCGAACGCCGACCGGGACATGCCCGCCTCCCGTGCCAGGGTGGCCACCGTCCAGTCCCGCTCGGGTGCCCGGTGCACCGCTGTCAACGCCCGCCCGAGCTGCTCGTCGCGCAGCGCCGCCAACCAACCCTGGCGGGCTTCCGGCGCGGCGTCCAGCCACATCCGGATCACCTGGATCACCAGCACGTCGGCCAGCCGGGTCAACATCGTCTCGCCACCCGGCCGCAGCGCCTGCGACTCGCGGGCGATCAACCGCAGCGTGCTGTGCAGCCAACCGGACTCGTCGTCGTCGAACCGGTCGAGCTGCAGGACGGCAGGCAACTGCGCCGCCAGCCGTCGGGCCGCCACATGGTCCACCCGCAGCACCGCGTACGCGACCTGGGTCAGCTCGCCACCGCCGCCGTGGCGCATGATCTCGTAGCGCTCGCTGAGCTGCCGCACCGGGATGTCGGCCAACGGCCTGGTCGACGCCGACGGGTCGCTGCGGAACCGGTGCGCGACCCCGTGCGGGATCAACGTCAGGCTGCCCGCGCCGACCAGGCGGGGCTGCTCGCCGGCCACCTCCAGCCAGCACTGTCCGGCGGTGACCACCTGCAGCGCCATGCAGCCCGGCATCGCCGGCACGTCGACCCCCCACGGTGCGGTCAACTCGGCCCGGCAGTAGAGCGTGCCGGTCAACCGGAACAGGTGCAGGGTCTCGCCGAGTGGATCGGTGCGGACCGGGCCGGTGCCGGTGTGGGGGAAGGTGAAGTGCACCCCACCAGAATCGCGCAGGATTTGCCGATCGTCCAGCACGTTGGACGTACGGCAAACGATCCCGGTCTCCCAGTCATTGATCGACCAGAGACGGCCCGCCAAACTGGAACGGCATCACCACAGCGGAACGACCGGCGACCCGCCCGGGAACGCCGTACCTCGAATGGGAGTCACCACATGTCTCGACCTTCAGTGCTCGTCACCGGAGCGACCGGTAAGACCGGCCGGCGTGTCGCCGACCGGCTGACCGCGCTCGGCCACCCGGTGGTGCGCGCCAGCCGTACCAGCGACCAACCGCTGCGCTGGGAAGACCCGGCCACCTGGTCGGCGGCGCTGCGGGGCGTCGACGCCGCCTACCTGTCCTACTACCCGGACCTGGCCGCACCCGAGGCCCCGGCCGTCGTCGAGAAGTTCACCGCCGCCGCCCGCGACGCCGGACTTCGCAAGCTGGTGCTGCTCTCCGGCCGGGGTGAGGCCAACGCGCGGCGCTGCGAGGAGATCGTCGCCGCCGGCGGCTTGGCGTACGGCATCGTCCGGGCCAGCTGGTTCGCCCAGAACTTCACCGAAGGGCAGCTGCTGGACGCGGTCCGCGCCGGGATGGTCGCGTTGCCGGCCGGGACGACGCCGGAACCGTTCGTCGACGTGGACGACATCGCCGACGTCGCGGTCGCCGTTCTCACCGACGACCGGCACATCGGCGGGGTGTACGAGGTGACCGGCCCTCGGCTGTTGACCTTCGCGCAGGCGGCGGCCGAGATATCCGTCGCCAGCGGACTCGACGTCGGCTATCTGCCGGTCTCCGCCGAACAGTTCCACCTCCGGCTGGTCGCCGAGGTCGGCCCGGACCACGCCCGCCTGCTGACCGACCTGTGCGTGGAGGTCTTCGACGGTCGGAACGCTTCGCTCGGCGACGGCGTCCGTCGGGCGCTCGGCCGCGAGCCGCGCGACTTCGCCGAGGTCTGCCGGCAGGCCGCCGCGTCCGGAGTGTGGCGGCGGTGACGGCGACCGTGCCGGAGCCGACCGTGCCGGAGGCGAGTATGCGGGAGCCGACCATGCCGGGGCCGACCGTGCCGGAGGCGAGTATGCGGGAGCTGATCGTGCTCAAGGTCATCTTGGTCGCCGCCGGCCTGGTCGTGGTCGGCGTCGGCGGAGCGATCCTGACGGTGCCGGACGCGTTTCACGCCGGCAACGGCATCGTGTACGCCGGCAACAGCAGCCTGTTGAGCGAGACCCGTGCCGCCGGTGGTGCCCTGCTGGCCATCGGCCTCCTGATCGCGCTCGGGGCGTTCGTCCGCCGACTGGCCTTCACCGCCACGGTGGTCGGTACGGTCCTCTACCTGGCGTACGGGTTCGCCCGGCTGGTCAGTCTGGCCGTGGACGGACCGCCGGCGAGTGCCCTGGTCGCCGCGACCGCCGTCGAGTTGGTTCTCGGCGTGGCCTGCGGGTACGCCCTGGTCCGCTACCGGCGGCGGGCATGACGACTGGTCGCCTACCCGGGGCGTTGGACGGCCCTGCCGCACAGTGTGGTCCACGCCGGATCGACCCGGACGTAGTCCACCGTGTTGGCGAGGTACCGGGCCGGCGCCGCGTCGTCGGGCGGAAGGAGGGCCTCGAGGACGTCCGAGGCCAGCGGCCCGCACATGATCTCCGCGAGATAGTCGGGCAACTCGGCGGGGAGCCGGGCCAGCGGGGGACACTCGGCGTCGATCACCGCCACCAGCTCCGGCCAGTCGTGGGGGAAATGCTGGGCGTCGATCAGCGCGTCGCGGAGGAACCGCTCGTACACCGGCTCGATCAGGTCGCACAGCCGCTCGGTCCCGATCTGCAGCGCGTACGGCACGATCGGCCATCCGGGTGCCTCCCGGCCGAAGCTGGCCGAGCCCCGACGAGCCAGGCAGGCGGGTGACGCCACCATCCCCGCCACCAGAACACCGACTCCGGACAGCGCGGTATCGGGGACCATCACTTCAAGTTACGCTATCGATGCTTCTCGTTGGCTATGCCAAGGACGCCGGTGCGGAGGACGCCAACTGTCACGACGCCAACTGTCACGACGCCACCGCGAGACCGCACGGAGGAAGGCGACCGAGACTGACGGAACTGCGACCATCTGACAGGGAACGGGTTTCGTCACGACCACCGGCAGGAGCGCCATGGCTCACATCGAACTCGGTGTCGACGAGCAGGAATTCCCCGGGATCATCGGGCCGATGAGGTTCCGACCCGAGACCGCGAGGCCGCTCAACGAACTGGCGGAGGTCCTGCTTCGGAGGACTCCCCACCCACTCACTCCTGGCGAACGGGAACTGATCGCCGCCTACGTCTCGCGGCTCAACCAGTGCACCTTCTGCTGCTCGTCACACTCGGCGTTCGCCGCCGTGCAGCTCGACGAGGGAGCGGCGCTGGTCGACCAGGTTCTCGCGGATCCCGACACCGCGTCCGTGTCGAACAAGCTGCGAGCGTTGCTGCGAATCGCCGCTGCGGTGCAGCAGGACGGCCGCAGCGTGACCAGCGGGCTGGTCGCGGCGGCCCGCGCCGCTGGCGCGACCGACCTCGAGGTCCACGACACGGTTCTGATCGCCGCCGCGTTCTGCATGTTCAACCGGTACGTCGATGGGCTGGACACGTACGCGCCGGACAGCCCGGACAGCTATCTCGCCCAGGCCCATCAGATCGTCCACGAGGGATACGGCACGGCTGCCGGAACTCCCGTCGGTGGCCCGAGCGCCGGTGCCGGTTCGGTGAGTGGACCGGTCAGCGCACAGCAGTGATCCACCCGGCGAAATCGGCGGCGAGCTCGTCGTCACCGGTCGCCCGGGTGGCTTCGGCGGCGACGGTCAGCAGCCGGAGCCAGGGCTGGCCGTACTCGTGACGATCGGGTGTCGGCAGGTGGGCCCGTCGACGGTGCGCGGTGGCGAACAGCAGGTGGGCGTCCAGCGCCAGTCGCAGCCCGTCGGCGTACGAGCGGGGCAGCACCTCGACGGCGAGCTCGGCCAGCCGCAGCACGGTCGCCAGCGGCAGGGCCGGAAGCCACCGCATCGATCCGGTCCAGAGCAACTCCAGGCTGTCCTGATAGGACAACTGTACGTCGAGCTCGGAGCCATCGGCCGCGTGTCGCCGCAACACCGCCGCCAAGGTGGGCCGCGCCCCCCGCTCCACCCATTCGTCGGGTGGCACCCACAGCAGGCCGCGACCCCGGACGACGGGCAGTAGTTTCCGGGCCAGTTCGCGGCCGTAGTCGAGCGGATACGGCACCGACCGGCCGGCGACCAGCAGTTCGTCCACCAGCCGTAGATCCGTTTCGAGCGCGCGCGCCCGCGGTAGGTCGTCGGCCCGTAGGTTGCTGAAGACCACCACGGCCGGCAGGAATCCTTCGGCGACCCGGCCGTCAGTGAAGTTCAGCAGCGCCGACACGGTGGCCGCGCTGTGCACGTACCCACTGTCCTGGGCGTCGACGTAGCCGTCGGAGTCCGCGCCGTTCTCGGCGTCCGTGTCGTCCGTGTCGTTCTCCTGGTCCGCGCCGTCCGAGCCCGGGTAGCCGAAGTAGCCGAGCGCCGCGTTGGCCGAGGAGATCGCCAGGTCGGGATCGCCATGCCGGGCCAGGATCGCCGCGTTCATGGCCAGGACGCGAGCCAGGTCGTGGCGTTTCGGGTGGCGCGGGTCGCCACCGGTCACCGACAGGTAGGTGATCACCGCCTCGTCGGCGTCGACCGCCGCCGAGACGGCCCGACCAGCCACCGACCGGGCCAGGCCCCGGCGCGCCAGCACGTCGGCCCGGAAGAATTCCATCTCCGGTACGGTGCCGACCAGATCGGCGTAGACCCGCTCGGCTTCGTCCAGCGTGGACACGGCCGCCGCTGGTTCACCGACCGCCAACAGCAGCGCACCGTGCCGATAGAGGAGACTTCCCAGCCCCTGCCGCCACCGGGCGTCCTGCGGCGACCGGGAGACCAGATCGCGGGCCAGGTCGGCGGCGTGGCGCTGAGCGCCCAGCGCCGCGTCGAAGTCCCGGCGCGCACTGTGCTGTTCGGATTCGGCGATTAGCGCGTTGATCCGTAGTTCCGTCTCCCACGCCCGGTCCGCCACCGCACCATCATCGCGTACGAGCGTCATCGGCCGCGATGCCCTGATGCCTTGGTGATGTCAACTCCCGTCGCGGAGATCGGCCGGCACGGTGTCCACCAGCTGGATCCGTTCGAAGACGCTGGTACATCCGGTGAGGAAGGCCGGGGATCGTCGGCGGTGGCGTCACGGCGGTGGAACCTCCTGGTCGGGGCGCCAGGCGTACGGCTGGGTGATGGGAATCCGTCGGTGCCCGCCGGCTGCTGGACACCCATCTACGCCGGTTGGAGGACGGCCTGTCCGATGCCCGCCGTGAGCTCGCCCGCGTTGATGCCCTACTCGACACCGAGGAGAACCAGATCACTATGACGACCACCCGGGTCACCGTCGCCGCCGCCGACCTGGCGGGCGCGTTGGACGCCGTACGCTTCGCGGTCGGCGACAACCCCGACATCCCGGCCTTGAGCGGGGTGCAGTTCGAGGTCGACGCCAGCGCCGTGCGGTTCGCCGCTACCGATCGATACCGGTTGGCCTTCGCTGAACTGGCGCCCTCAGCCATCGACGGTCCGGCCGTGTCGGTGCTCGTACCGACGTCGTTCGTCGACGGCGTACGCAGCCAGCTGGACCGCGACCCCCGGATCGATCTGGTCCTGGGCCCCGACGGCGTCGAAGCCTTCGCGCCGGGTTGGCGGATCACCGCCGAGCCGATCGACCACGACTTCCCCAACTACCGGTCGCTGGTGCCGGTGGCGACCGGTCCGGGCGGGCAGCGGGTCACCGTCGACGCGGCGGCGTTGCGGCAGGCGTTGGCGCCGGGTTCCGCACCGACGGTGGTACGTGAGCACGAGGGTGCGGTGCATCCGGTCGCCGTACTGGCGGTCTCGGGTTCCGGGACGGTGCGGATCTCCGATGAGGCCGACTGGCGGTCGGCCCCGGACCGGCACGTCGCGGTCAACCGGGAGTTTCTGCTGCAGGCGCTCGACGCGGCCGGCGGTGGTCAGTTGGTCCTCGACCTTGACGGTCCGATCAGGCCGCTGGTGGTCCGGGCTCCGGCCGACGATCGGTTCTTCTCGCTGCTGATGCCGATCCGGTACTGACTCGGGCAGACCGGGCAGACCGGGCAGACCGGGGTGGCCGGGGTGGCCGGGGCGGTCGTCGTCCGGCCCGGCCGCCCGTAGAGTCGTGCGGGTGAGTGGCGAACTCGTCCCGCAGCGGCGGGATCTGCGGATGTCCGACGCCGACCGGGAAGCCGTCGTCGCCCGGTTGAACTCCGCCGTCGCCGAGGGCCGGCTGACCCTGTCCGAGTTTGAGCAGCGCGTCGACGGGGTGCTGCGGTCGGTCACGTTCGGCGAGGTGGAGCCGTACGTCGCCGACCTGCCGGCGGTCGAGCCTGCCGTCGCCGAGGTCGCCGACGTGGTCGAGCTCCACAGCGAGGCGGGCGAGTTGCGGCGTAAGGGCCGCTGGAGCGTGCCGCGCCGGCTGCGGGTACGGGGCCGAGCGGGATCGGTCCATCTCGATCTTCGGGAGGCGGTGATCAGCCACCGGGTGGTGGAGATCGAGTTGGCGACGCAGGCCGGCTCGACGACCATCGTGCTGCCGGCGGGGGCGACCGCGAACGTCGACGGCGTGCGCACCACGGCCGGTTCGGCCAGGGTCAAGGTGCCGGCGGTTCCGGAGCCGGGCTCGACCGCGCCGCATGTCGTGATCACCGGCAGTGTCGCGGCCGGCACGCTGCTCGTCCGGTACGAATATCGTTTCTGGCGCTGGCGTTTTTAAGTACCTCGCCCGATCCGGCCCGCTGATCCTTCGGCCTGGTGGTTTCGGGATCGGCGGCGGCCGGGTTCGTCTGGTGAGCGTCGACCTCACCGGTCGACGACGTCGGCGGCGGCCATCACCCGTAGCGCGTTGGGATCGACCGACAGCCGGATCGGCGTCTCCCCGCTGGGCTCGCCGTCGATCTCGACGGCGGCCGGCCGGTCCGCCTCCACCAGCAGCTCGCCGACGGCGAGGAACGGATCGTGCCGCAAGGTCCGGCGATGGCCGGTCGCGGCGTTGCGCACCGTCGCGCCCAACAGGCCGCGGCGGCTCGGCCCACCGACCGGGTACGCCACCAGCAGCCGGTCGTCGGCGTTGGCGTCGGCGGTGATCGGCCGCCCCGCCTGATGACCGCCGTTGGCGACGTACAGCTGATGGGTGGTGAACTCCCGGATCCGGCCCTCGGCCCGGACGGTGACCCGCAGCGGGCGGTGCCGGGCCATCAACGCCGCCGCCGTCGCCGGATAGGCCAGCTTGCCGACCGCCCGCTTGAGCCGGGGCGGGGTACGGAGCATCACCTCGGCCGACAGCCCGATGCCGACGTGGTTGGCGAACGGCAGGTCACCGGCCAGACCCAGGTCAACGTCGATCACCTTGCCGGTGGTGATGACCGCGACGGCGGCGTCCAGGTCGATCGGGATGCCCAAGGTCCGGGCGAAGTTGTTGGTGGTGCCCAGCGGCAGCAGGCCGAGCGCGATGTCGCGGTGGGCCAGCAACCGGGCGGCGGCCCCGATCGTGCCGTCCCCGCCGCCGGCCACCAGCAGGTCCGGGGCGAGTCGGACCGCCTCGTCGAGGCTGCGTTCCAGCTCACCCGGCTCGTCGACGGGATACGAACCGACCAGCGTGAAGCCGGCCGAGGTGAGCCGCTGCCTGGCGTCGCTGTAGAGCTGACGCCCCCGCCGCGACTTGGCGTTGACGATCAGCGCCGCTCGGCGCTGTCGCCGAATGGCCTCGGTCAACTCCTGCTTGGTTCGCACGGGCAGACCCTAACCCGGCGGCCACCGGTACCGGTGGCCGCCGGGTCAGGCTGCGATGACGTCGAAACGCGGGAACGTCAGACCGGCAACGCTCCGTAACCGGCCGTCGCCGGGACGACGGACACCACGCTGCTGGCGGTCACCGACACCCCGTCGCCGGACAGCTCGTGGGTGAACGTGAACTCGCCGGCCCGGCGGGCCCGGGTATGCAGCAACCAGGTGTGGTCGGCCCCGGCCGGCAGCGCCACCTCCGGTGCCAGCGTCGCGGTCAACGCGCCGTCCCGTACGGTCAGCGGCACCCGGACCCAGGCGTCGTCGACCCGTACCTGCACGGCGAGGTCCCGGGCCAGCAGGTCACCGTCGGGGTGGGTCACCGTCAGGGTCAGGGCGGCGGTGCCCTGGTCCACCCCGCTTGAGTTGACCGCCCGGACTGTCGGGTGCACCCAGCCGTCGACCTCGGCCGCCGCCGGATAGTCGGCGGTCAGCGTCGCCGCCGGAGCCAGCACCACCGACGTCTCGGCGTCGACGCTCCCGCCGTACCAGCCGGTGTCCAGTTCGAGTTCGAGCTGGTAGCGGCCCGGTTGCGGATCGTCGACCTCGAACGTGTACGGCCGGTCGGCCCAGTTCACATAGCCGCCCCGCACCGGGGTGCCGTCCGGAGCGGACAACCGCAGCACCGGGCGGGCCTCGACGGGCGCCAACGTCCGGACCGCCGCCGCGACATCCTCCAGCCGGGTCACCGCCGGCAGATCCGCGAACGGGCGAACCTCGGTCGCGCGTACGGTCGCGAACGGATGCCCGTACGCGTCGGTCACCGACCAGTCCACCTCGGCCGTCGCCGGCGCCGGTACGCTCGCCGCCACCTCCACCTTCGGTGCCCCACCGAACGGCAGCGTGCCGTCGAACGGCTCGGTCCAGTCCAGATCGGACAGGATCTCGCTGACCAGCCACCAGTCCTGCTCCAGCCGGGGCACCTGGTGCACGGCGACCGCCTGGTAGGTGTCCAGGGACGCGACCAGCGGCCCCGGTCCGAACGGGTACGCCCACGGCGCGGTCCCGGTCGACCGCAGATACACCAGCGCCTCATGCGCGTCATCGACCTGCTCGGCGGCCAACTCCATCCGGGTGGACAGGTTCTCCGCCGCCGTCGACCCCTCGGTCATGCCGCCGGCCAACACCCGGGGGGCGAACACCACCTCGTCGTCGTCGATCACGGTGATCACCCGGTGCAGCAGGTACGCCGTACCGTCGGCCTCGGTCGCGGCCCGACGCACGACGAGGGTGTAGCGGTCGACGGCCGCCGGGGTCTCGAAGGTGAGGGTGCCGTCGTCGCCGGTCGCGCCGACCGGGACCACCGCGCCGTCGTGGATCAGCTCGACGGTCGCGCCGGCCAGCGGGCCGGGCGCGGCGTCCGGGGCGTCGACGGTACGGGCGGTCAAACTCACCCGGGGCGGCCGAACCCGGAACGAGTCGGTCAGGTACTCGACCGACACGGCGTAGTCGCCGATCTCCCGCTCGCTGATCGTCCAGGTGAGACTCCGGTTGGCACCGGAGTCCAGGGTGACCGTGGTGGTCGCCGCCGGCTCGCCGTCGACCCGCAGCACCGCCTGGTACGGCCCGGCCGACGCGCCGACGTTCTTGACCTGCACGGTCACCGTCACCGGCTCGTCGCTCTTGACCTCGTCGGGGCCGACCGTCAACCCGTGCACGGCGAAGTACGGTTGCCCGTCCTCGGCCGGCCGGGCCGCCCAGTCGACGGCGTTCAGGAACACCTCGGTCGCCTCGGGGCTCCAGTCGACCGGACCCCGGGTGACCGACACGCCGTGCGTGGAGAGCAACACGTGCCGGTTGGTGGGCCGCTGGTCGACGCCGATGCCGCCACCGTAGATGCCGGTGGCGTCGCTGCGGCCGAGGTCGGCCAGGGTCTGCCGGCCCTCGCCGGAGTAGTCGCCGAACCAGGCGATCCACTTCGCCTGGGTGCTGGTGTCCAGCGGGATCCGGTCGCCGACGGCGTACCCGTCGAGGATCGGGTGGGTTGCGGTCACCTCGTAGAACGATTCGGCGACCCCGGTCCCGCCAGTGTTGGAACCGGTCGACACGGGCTGCCCGGTGTGCCGGGACAGCTGCCGGATGCCGTTGCCGGTGCTGTACGCGTGGTCGGTGAAGATCACGCCGGTGCCGGCGGCGTCGGTGGCGTCCAGGAACGCCTGGAACGTCGCCTCGTTGTAGTTGCTGCTCACGCCGTAGCCGAGCACCACGAGCGAGTGTTCGGCGGCGTCGGCCAGCTCACTCCAGTCGTAGATCACCGTCTCGATGCCGCGCGGCGTGAAAATTTCCTCGGCGTACGACTCGGCGTAGCTGCCGACCAGGGCGACTGTCTGCGGCGGCGGGCGCAGCGTGAAGTCGGTCGTGACGGTGCCGCCGTCCGGCACGGTCACCTCGACCGGCGGGGAGGCGGCGAACCGGGGATGGTCGGCGGCGACCCGGTAGTCGCCGGCCGGCAGTTCGATGCGGTACGCGCCGTCGGCTCCGGTGACCACCGTACGGTCCACCGGGGCGCCGTCGGCGGTGACCGTGATCGTCACCCCGGGCACGCCGTGGCCGCTCTCCTCGAACGTCGCGGCACCGGTGATCACCCCGATCGGCAGCGGTTCGAGGGCGAGGTCGACCGTTGTGAACGACTCCTCGACCACGACGGCGGAGGCGCTGGTGGTCTCGTGGCCGAACGCGGACGCGGTCAGCGTGTAGTCGCCCGGCGGCAGGCGCAGGGTGAAGGCGCCGTCGTCGCCGGTGCGGACCGAGGCTCCGCCGGGCGTGACGGTGACGACGGCGTCGGCGATCGGGGCACTGGTGCCGGCGGTGGTCACCGCACCGGTGACGCCGCTGTCGAGCGCCACCTGGCTGGCGGCGGCGTACGCGTCGATCCGGCCGTGGCCGTAGCGGGTGTCGGGGGCCACGTCGGCGTACCGGTCGTCCCAGAACGCCGTGTCGATCAGGGCGGTACGGGTCGCGTCGACGCTGAGCTCCGGCGCGCCCTGCAGCAGCAGCGCGGCGACGGCGCTGGTGTGCGGGGTGGCCATCGAGGTGCCGCTGGCGTAGCGGTAGCTGCCGTCGGGGCTGGCCGACCAGACCTCGTCGCCGGGGGCGGACAGGTCCGGGGTGACCCAGCTGTCCGGCCAGTCGGCGGGCGGGCTGGCCCAGCTCGACTTGTTGACCACGTTGCCGCAGGAGAAGTCGGCGACGTTGTCGTCGATGTCGGTGGCGCCGACGCCGACCGCTTCGTAGACGTTGCCCGGGCTGGACGAGCCGACGCCGCAGCTGCCGAAGATGTCCTCGTTGCCGATGGCGAACGACGGGAACGCGCCGGCGGCGACGATCGCCCGCGTCGGGGCGATCATCTCGGCCGAGTAGCTCGCCGCGCCGAGCGACATGCTGACCACGTCGGCGGGCCGGCCGGCCGGGTTGCCGGCCGCGTCGGTGGGCGCGATCGCCCACTGCATGCCGGCGGCGACCTGGGTGAACGAGCCGGAGCCGCCGGGGATGACCAGGCCGTGGGCCATCTCGGCACCGGGGGCGCCGCCGATGATCACGCCGGACGCCGCGCCGCCGTGGATCGTGCCGGAGACGTGGGTGCCGTGGGTGGACGAGTCCCGCGGCTGGGACGAGACGAGGCCGCCGCTGGAGCTGAACTCCATCCAGCCGCCCGGGTAGGTCGGGTCGGTCGGGTCGTCGGTGGCCATCTTGCCGACCAGGTCGGGGTGGTTGATCGCGACCCCGGTGTCCAGGGTGACCACCCGTACGCCGGTGCCGTCGAGGCCCAGTTCGGTCCAGACCTTTTCGGCGCCGATACGGTCGAGGCCCCAGGTGATCCGGCCGTCGATGATCGCCGCGGCGGGGTCGGCGGTCGCGGTCATCTCGGTGTCCGGCAGGCTCAGGGTGAAGTTGGGCAACACCCGCTGTACGCCGGGCAGGGCGGCCAGCGCCGCCAGCCGGGACGCGTCGGCGGTGAACTCGACGAGCAGCATGTTGGTGATCCAGAACCGGTTGACCACCCGTACGTCACCGGCGGTCTCGGCCCGTTCCTCGAGCGCCGTCTCGACCTCGTCCTGGACTTCCTGGGCGTGGGTGCGCAGCTGGTCGACGGCGGTGTCCGGGTTCGTCGGGTACCGCTGCGGGTTGGGCAGCATCAGCAGCGCCTGGATCCGTTCACCGGTCGACTCGGCGACGGTCGTCCGCAGCTCGGCGGCGATCGTCGCCGTCGCGGTCTTCGGTGCGGCTCCCGGTGCGGCGTCGTCGCCGACGGGTGTCGCGGCGGCCGGCGCGGCGAGCAGCCCGCCGGCCAGGACGGCGCTGGCGGCGGCCGCCAGCAGGCGACGGAATCTGGTCCATGGTGGTGGAGGCGTACGCTTGCGTCCTGACATCGATCGTCTCCTGGATCGCGGGGCCGGGATCAGTCCGAACTCATCGAAGCTCGTGGAACGCTGTCGGCGACCATCGTGATGTTGATGACTTCCTGCCGTCAACCCTTCACATTGCGATACAGGGGATCTTCGGTGTCGATCGGCGGATCTTCGGTGTCGATCGGCAGGCCGGGGTCGGCACCGGTACGGGTGGCCGACCGTCGCCGGTGTCCCGACCGGTGGTCACCGCGCCGCGAGCGCCGCCTCGAGTTCGCCGTACGGGTAGGACGTTGTCCGGTCCCGCAGCATCCGGTGCCAGAAGCCGCCCATGAGCTCGGCGATCCGCCCGTCCCGTGACACCAGTACCCGGGCCGCCGCCGGCAGGTCCGGACAGCCGGCTGCCCGCTCCGTGCGCAGGTATTCGAGGCTGTCCGGCCAGTCCAGCCCGAGCGTGCCTTTGATCAGCCGGAAGGTCAGCTGGGTGGCGGTGTAGCACCGGTCGTAGGCCCGGTGTCGGGCGAGGAACGCGGACTCTTCCGCACTCAACTCGAATCCGCAGTGGACCGCGAGGCCGAAGTCGGCGAAGTAGACCCGCCGGCCATCCGTGAGCAGGTTGCGCAAGTGTGCGTCGAAGTGCACGAAACCCTGCGTGGACAGGAACCGTGTACCGGCCCGCAACGACCGGTCGACCAGGTCGTACGCGGCGGCGACCCGCTCCGCCGGGCCGGTTCGCTCGCCCGCGCCAGCCTGATCGGCCAGCCAGGTGTCCAACTGGTACGGAATGTGCTCCAGGAACAGGACGATGCCGGCCGACGCGTCGGCGATGGCGGTGAGCCGGTCCCGCACCGCGGCCGAGTCATCCCAGCGCCGGACCCAGGTGTCGATCGCCTCGGGTGTGGACAACGGCGACGGCGTCCACAACGGCATCTGCGTCGACGCCACCGCCGGTCGCGACACCCCGCGCCAGTGGTACAGCAGCGGGAAGCCGGCGAACCGGCCCCGCCGTACCCAGTCCGAGACCAGCTGGTGCGCCGCCAGCTCCCGCCACGCGCCGAATCCGGTGGAGCCGAAGCCGTACTGGTAGAAGGTCGGCAGCCCGAACACGTTGCGGGTCGAGCCGACGTTGCCCGGGCGCTGCTCCAGCTCGGTCAGCGGAACCCGTTTGACGAACACCGGTACGCCGGCGACCGACATGGTCGCCGTCGCACCGCCCATCCCGGTGTCGCCCGGCGTCGCGCCGGCCAGCAGCGTGGCGAGTTCGTCGTCGTCGAGCGCGGCCAGGTGCGCGGCGACGGTCCGGTGCCGGGCCACCCGTACGTGGTCGGGGTGCTCGTCCGGCGCCGGCGGCCCGGCGGCCGCCGCCGCCGGTCGATCGATCCCACGGCGCGTCACCCCACCCACCGCCAGCCGTCACCCAGCGTCCAGCGGACCTCGCAGAGGTCGGCGAAGCAGTCGAGCCGGCCCCCGGTTGCCGGTGCCGGGGTCTTCGGGTCGTACGCGTAGCCGACCGCGCCATCCAACAAGCCTGTCCACATCGGAACAAACAGTACCGTGCGGTCACCACCACGCGGGCCGATCCAGGCCGCCCGACCGGTGACCGACAGGTGCCGCAGATCAGCTGGCAGCCGGGCTCCGTAGTACTCCCCGGAGGCGAGCCCGCCGGCATCGGCGAGCGCCGCGAGAGCCGCGAAGTCCGCGCGGTGGAGCCGGAAGAAGCCCTGCGCGTAGGCGTACGTCCAGTCGACGGCGACCACACCTGCGGCCACCAGCACCGCGATGGTCACGACGCCCGCTGCCGCTGCCCGCCGCCGACGTCGCCAGGCGGACACCACGACCGTCGTCGTGACGAGCATGGCAAGCAACCAGACCAGTACGTACACCACCGGCGCGAGCAGCCACAGGCTGGCGATCCGTACGCCGAACAGGTGAACTCCGACGACCACCGCCCAGGCCCCGGCGACCGCCACCAGCTGCACGGACCAGGTGCGCAGGATCCGTGTCGACTGGTCGCGGTCGGACTCCGATGCCATCGCCACATTGTCGGACCGGGCGGCGACAATACCAACCATGCCGACACTGACTGGCCGGCGGAGTTGACAATCCTCCCCGCCTAAAGCTAAGGGACGGGGATTCCCTGGGTCGCCCCAGGGGGTTCCTGCTTCACCGACGACCGCCCCGTCCGAGAGGAGGACTCCCGGTGAGGTCTTACACCGCCTCCACAGGCAATCACGGAGAGCCCCTCCGCGAGAAGGTTGCGGGCCGCGTTCACGTCCCGGTCATGGGTCCGCCCGCACCGGCAGGTCCACGACCGGACGGCCAACGGCATCCGCTCGGCCAGGGCACCACACGCGGAGCACAGTCGGGTCGACGGGAACCAGCGGTCGACGACCACCAGGTCCCGGCCGTACCAGTCGGCCTTGTAGGCCAGCATGGTGCGGAACTGCCGCCAGGCCGCGTCGGAGATGGCGCGGGCCAGACGGTGGTTGGCCGTCATGTTGCGGACGGTCAGGTCCTCGATCACGATCGTTTGGGTGTCACGAACGAGCCGAGTGGTCAGTTTGTGCAGGTGGTCGCGGCGGCGGTCGGCGATCCGGGCATGCACGCGGGCCACCGCCAGTCGGGCTTTGGCCCGGTTCGCCGAGCCTTTGGCTTTGCGGGCGAGGTTGCGTTGGGCGCGGGTCAGCCGCTGGCGGTCGCGGCGTTCGTGCCTCGGGTTGGCGATCTTCTCCCCGGTCGACAGGGTGAACAGGCTGTCGAGACCGGCGTCGACCCCCACCACAGCGGTGGAGGCCGGCACCTGTTCGATCCGGTCGTCGCAGAGCAGGGAGACGTACCAGCGGCCCGCCGGGTCCTGGGACACGGTCACCGTCGACGGCGCCGCGCCCTGCGGGAGTGGCCGGGACCAGACGATGTCCAGCGGTGCGGTCATCTTCGCCAGGGTGAGGCGGCCGTCGCGCCAGCGGAACGCGCTGGCGGTGTACTCCGCAGACCGCCGCGACCGTTTCCTCGACTTGAACGTCGGGTATCGGGCCCGTTTCGCCCAGAAGTTGGTGAACGCGGTCTGCAGGTGCCGCAGCGCCTGCTGCAACGGCACCGACGACACCTCACCGAGGAACGCGAACTCCTCGGTCTTCTTCCACGCGGTCAGCATCGCCGACGTGGCGTGGTAGGTGACCCGTTCCTGGCGTTGGGTCCAGGCCTCGGTGCGGGCGGCCAGGGCCTTGTTGTAGACCAGCCGGACACAGCCGAACGTCCGGGCGAGCTCGGCCGCCTGCCCGGGGGTCGGGTAGAAGCGGTACTTGAACGCCCGCTTCACGGTCCTGGACACAGTCGACAGTCTAGCGATCCGGTCGTGAGCGGTGGGGTTGCGTGTGGGGTGGACGCCGATCCGCCTCGGCGGCGGATCGACTTGCCCTGTCCTGCTCCGCAGGAGTTCCGTTTCCTCTCCGGCCGCAACACCGGAGTATCCACGGAAGGAATCCGATGACCGCACCGCCGTCGGGCCTGCGCCCCGACTACCCGGTACGCACCGAGCGGTTGTTGCTGCGCCCGCTGACCATCGACGACGTCGACGCGCTGCTGGCCTACCGCAGCCTGCCCGACGTCTGCCGGTACGTGCCGTTCGGGCCGATGACCCGCGACGAGATCGTCAGACGGCTCTCCACCATGTGGGCCAACACCGGTCTGACCGACGACGGTCAGGCGCTGACCCTGGGCGTCGAGATCGCCGGGACCGGCCGGCTGATCGGCGACGTGGTGCTTTTCTGGCGCAGCCGCGTGCATCGTGGCGGGGAAATCGGCTACGTCGTACACCCCGACGTCGGCGGCAACGGCTACGCCACCGAGGCCGCGTACGCACTGCTGGGCCTCGGGTTCGACCACCTCGGCCTGCACCGGATCGTCGCCCGGATCGACGAACGCAACGAGCCGTCGGCCCGACTCGCGCGGCGACTCGGCATGCGGCAGGAAGCCCGACTGGTCCGCAACGAATTCTTCAAAGGCGAGTGGAGCACGGAACTCGACTTCGCCATGCTCGCCGAGGAATGGGCGGCGTACCGGGCCGGCGGCACGCCGGCACCGCCGGGAGGACGGTAGCGATGTGGGACCCGGCCGCCTATCTGCGCTTCACCGACCACCGGTCCCGTCCGTTCGACGACCTGCTGGCGAGGATCGCGGTCGACGACCCGGCAGTGGTCGTCGACCTCGGCTGCGGGCCGGGCACCATGACGCTCCGCTTGGCGGCGCGCTGGCCGCAGGCCCGGATCAGCGGGCTCGACTCGTCGGTCGAGATGATCTCCGCTGCCCGGGCGCTCGGGTCACCGGTACGGTTCGACGTCGGCGACGTGACCGATTGGGACCCGGCGCCCGACACCGACGTGGTGACCTGCAACGCCGTACTGCAATGGGTGCCCGGGCATCCCGCGTTGCTCGAGCGGTGGGCGGCCCGGTTGCGGCCGGGGGCGGTGTTGGCCGTCCAAGTCCCCGGCAACTTCGACGCCCCGGCGCATCAGGCGATCCGCTCGGTCGCGACGGATCCCCGGTGGCGGGACCGGCTGTCCGACATCCGGGGCGGGGACGCGGTGCTCGACCCGGCGGGCTACGCGGCCGTGCTGCTGCCCTCCGGCTGCGCGGTCGACGCGTGGGAGACCACGTACCTGCATCTGCTGCCCGCCGGTGACCCCGACCCGGCGGCGCATCCGGTGCTTGCCTGGGTCGAGGGTACGGCTGCCCGGCCGGTCCGGGCGGCGCTGGACGACGACGAATGGGCGCTGTTCCGCCAGTGGCTCGGCGCGGACCTCGCGCTCCGATACCCGATCCGGGACGGACTTGTCGCGTTCGCGTTCCGCCGGGTGTTCGTCGTGGCGACCAGGACCGACGGCTGACCGGACCGACGGCTAACCTGTGGCCATGTGCGGTGCGGCGGTGCGCAGGAGTCCCGATGGCTGACGCCGACGACGTTCGTCGCCTGGCGCTGACGCTGCCGCAGGTCGTCGAGATACCCAGCGACGGTTTCGATTTCCGGGTCGCCGACAAGGGCTTCGTCTGGTCCTACCCGGAGCGCCGACCTGGCAAGCCACGGGTGATCCGCACCGACGTCGCCGTGCTGTACGTCGGCGACGAGGCAGAGAAGCAGGCGCTGCTGCTCGGCGAACCCGACCTGTTCTTCACCACACCCGCCTACGACGGTCTGCCGCTGGTGATGCTCCGACTGGAGCGGGTCGACGTCGACCGGCTCGCCGAACTGGTCACCGACGCGTGGCGGATGCGCGCCCCGGAGCAGCTCGCGGAGCACGTCAACCGTGGTTGAGGCCGACAGCGCCACTACCATCGGGTGGATGCGCGAGATGGTGACCCGGCTGTTCGTCGTGACGGCCATCGCGGAGGCGGGTTCCTGGGCGGGCCTGCTGGTCGGGATGGCGGTCAAGTACGGGCCGCCCGGCAACGAACTCGGCGTGCAGATCTTCGGGCCGATCCACGGGGCGCTCTTCGCCGCGTACGGATTGCTCACGCTGGCCGTGGCCTGGGTGCACCGGTGGCGGGTGCCGGTCACCGTGCTGGCCATGATCTGCGCGGTGCCGCCGTTCGCGACGCTCGCCTTCGAGCGGTGGGCCCGTCGGCGCGGCATGCTCGCCAGCGTCGGGTCAGCTGTCCAGGGTGACGACGACCGTGACCCGGCCCCGGTCGTCGCGTCGGGCGACGGCGTGCCCGGGGCGGTCGACCCCATCGAGGTGCAGTGAGAGCGGGCCGCCGCCGTCGGTGAAGTTGCGCCACCAGTTCTTGGCGTCCGGCATCGCGACCCTGATGGTGACGGTGTCGCCCGTACGGCGGAAGCTGACCGGGGTGCTGAACGTGCGGCCCGACCGGCGCCCGGTGTAGGTGACGACCGTCAGGTGGCGTTGGACCAGCCGGCCCCACCGGGGCGACGAACGCAACGTCAGAACGCAGGCGTTGAATCTGCCCACGAACTGCTTTGGCAACGACCGTCGACCGCCCACGTGACCTCCGTCGTACCAGGACCGCGTCGGGGCTCACCTTGACATCCTCGCCGCCCTAAGCGGCGGCGATTCCAGCCACACCGCGCGTGTCACGCGCGGTGTTCTGGTGGGTTACCGTTTCACCGCGCGGTGCCGGGACGGGTCCCGGTCCTACCCGCGCTCCACGGTCGTTGAAGTCCGCCTGCCCGGCGGCCTTGATGTTGATCGCCGCGTTGACGTCCCGGTCGTGGAGACCGCCACACGGACACACCCACGACCGGACGTCGAGCGCCATCTTCTCGTTGACCCGGCCACAGTCCGAGCACATCCGGGTGGACGGGAGCCACCGGTCCACCCGGGCGAACGTGCGTCCGTACCTCGCCGCCTTGTACTCCACCATGGCGACGTACGACGACCATCCCGCGTCGTGCACGGACTTCGCCAGCCTCGTGCGGCCGAGACCGACGACGCACAGATCCTCGACGTACACCGCTTGATTCTCGCGAATGATCGTCGTGGACAGCTTGTGCTGCCAGTCCCGCCGGGTGTCGGCCACCCGGGCGTGTGCCCTGGCGACCTTCACCACAGCCTTCTTGCGGTTCTGACTCCCGCGCTGCTTGCGGGACAGGGCCTGTTGCAGCCGCTTGAGCTTGCGGGCCGCGCGGCGCAGGAACCTGGGTGCGGCCACCTTCGTACCGTCCGACATGACCGCGAAATGCGTCAGCCCCAGATCGATCCCCACTTCCGAGTCCGACTCGGGCAGCGGCTCGTCCGTGGACGAGACGACGAACGAGGCGAAATACCGCCCGGCGGCGTCCCGGATGACCGTCACAGAGGACGGGTCCGACGGCAACGACCTCGACCAGCGGACCGTGAGGTCGCCGATCTTCGGCAGCCGCAGACGGCCGTTGTCCAGGACCGTGAACCGGGAGTTGCGGGTGAAGCGGACAGCCTGCCGGTTGTCCTTACGGGACCGGAACCGGCACCCGGGCGCATCCGAACGCCCGGGCCAGCGCGATCTGCTGGTCGGGTGTCGGATAGACCCGGAACTGGTACCGGAGCTGCACGAACCACACGATATCATGTTGGTCTATGGCAGAACTCGAAGGTGTCCGTACCGGCAGGCACTGTGTTTCGCGATGCACGTCCATTTGGTTTTCGTCACGAAGTTCCGGCACGAGGTGTTCGCCGACCGGCACCTGACCCGCATGGAACAGATCATGCGGGACGTCTGCCACGACTTCGAGGCCGAACTGGTCGAGTTCAACGGCGGCCACGACCACGTCCACCTGCTGGTCAACCACCCACCCAAAGTCGCCGTGGCCCGCCTGGTCAACAGCCTCAAGGGCGTCTCGTCGCGCCGCCTGCGGCAGGAATTCCCCGACCTCGCACGCCACTTCTACCGGGCCAACAAGCTCTGGTCAGGCTCGTACTTCGCCGGCTCCGTCGCCGGCACGCCGCCGAGCGCCGTGAAGCAGTACATCGAGCAGCAGAACCAGCCAGGTTAGAACACTGCTCGGGCCCTGGCGGCCCTCCCAGCACGGGCCTTCACCCCCGGCCCGAAGGCCGGAGCACCGGCCCGCATTCCGGTAGCAGGGCACGTCGAGGTGGGGCGTCGACCTCACTGCATCGCGGTGGCCGCCGGGTGTGCCGCCGACGTCGGGCAGGCGAAGACGTACAACGCATAACCCCGACCGATGAGTACGTCGACCGGGTTCATCGGCGCGTCGGCCGATTCACCGGTGGCCCGCCACCGCTGGCTGCCGGTGCGTGCACCCGAGTCGGCGGTCAGCAGCAACGTCATCGGTGTGCCGCAGGCGGTGCAGTCGACCGGCTGCCAGTCCGACAGCGACCAGTTGGCGAAACCGCCGACCTTCCAGCCCGGGGCCAGCGAAAAGTCGTTCTGGTAACTGTGACCGGACTGCTTCTCCCAGGCGTACAGCCGTGTTTTGAGGTTCTCCGGCAGCAGATCGGCGTACTGGTGCTCCCGGACCGGCTCGGGGTGCACCACGCACGGCGTCGGCAGATAGTTCTCGTTCACCACCACCGGCTCGGGCGCCGGGTCCAGCTGGCCGTGGATGTCGGCGACCCGCCGCCAACGCAGCTCGACCCGAGGCTGGTAACCGGTGTCCGGATGGTCCAGCGGACACCAGAGCACCTGGAGCAGGTCGGCGTCCGGCGGCCCGCCGAGGTCGAGATCCGGGACGTCGTGCCGGTACAGCTGGGCCACCGGGACCAACGCGATCGGCTGCTTCGCCAACGCCAACGGCTCGGTGTAGTCGAACTCCGGCACCTCTGCCTGCTCGGCCTCGGTCAACGTGTACTTCTGCCCGGTGGCCGTCGCGCGGGCCTTCGCCGCCGCGTAGACCCGGCGGGTCCGGCGGACCGTGTCGGGCGTCAACAGTTGGTCGACGTAGTGGTCCTGGTCGGTGCAGTACGGCCACGGCTCGCCGGCCGGCCAGCGCAGCGGCCCGCCGACGGAGCTGTCGTCGACGCCCGGTTCACCCGGCCGGGGGTGCAGCCGGATCGCGGTCGCCGCGTGCTCCCGCAGCTCGGGAAAGAGCTCCTCGATCTCCACCGGCGGTGGTGATGTCACGGGACGGGACGGTTGCGCCAACTCGTACTCCCAGTCACCCGGCCTGCTTCTCGAAGATCGAACCTACCCGAGTGACGGTGCCCGGCGAGCGGTCCGTCGGGCATGGTCTGCCAAGCGGTACGCTCAGTCCGATTGGCGGAGAATTCTGCCATTGTCTGAGCGGTAGGGCCTGGCTGAAGAGGATCCGCGATGCCGAAGTTCGTCACCATCGACGGTCTCGTCCGGCTGTCTCCGGCCCGGCTACCCGGCTACCCGGTCGCCGGCTCGACGACGGCACCCTCACCCGGCATGCCGGACTCCCTGAGCCGGGGATCGCGTACCCCACGAGGCCATTCGCGGAAGCGCCGGAACACCATCGGTACGCCTAGGTCCGGTCGGTCTGGTCGAGGACCCGGCTAGGTCCGGTCGGCCTGGTCGATCACCCGGACGATCCGCCGGTCCGGGACGATCCAGAGGACCGCCACCCCGACGAAGCAGGCCAACGCGATCCCGACGCCGACCGGCCCGCCTCGGTCGATCGTGAGTGCGCTGAGGATCCCGGCGACGTACAGGATCGGGGAGATCTTGCCCTTGGCGTCGGTGCCGACCGCTCGGCGCAGCGGTGAGTCCGGCCCCTGCCGCCACATGATCGCCCGTTGCAGCACGAAGTACGCGATCGCCGCGACCAGCAGGTTGAGGCCGTACACCACGACCGGGGTGGTGGCGAACTGTGACTGGTCCAGCCAGGAGGTGGTGAACGGCAGCAGCGACAGGAAGAACAGCAGTGCCAGGTTGGCCCACAACATGGATCCGTCGACATGCTGGACCAGGTGGAACATTTGGTGATGGTTGTTCCAGTAGGTGGCGATGTAAACGAAGCTGAGCAGGTACGTCAGGAGGCCGACGCCGGTCGAGCGAATCAGGTCGTCGAGTTCGTGACCCTCCGGCACTCTCAGCTGCAACACCATGATCGTGATGATGATGGCGAGTACGCCATCGCTGAACGACCCCAGTCGATCTGCCTTCACCGCTTCACCGCTCGCTCCGAGCTGCCTGTTCGGTGTCCGTAGAGGTGGAAGAATTCTCGCATCGAAGCGCGGCTGCCGCTGGATTTCGGACACATCGCCGGGACAGGTGTCAAGCGATTATTGATACTTCCCACTGTAGGTGTCGTCGGCTGGTCCTAGATCCGTCATTCTTGTTTCCGGGCCGGCGGATGTACATGTCCGTACTGTCTCAACATTGACATTCTACTATCGATCTTGCGTCGTGATCGCTTCTTATGCATGCACCATCTTGCGGTAACGGGCCGCAATTCATAAGGAGGAATCATGTTCGCGAAAAGGAGGGCGTTCGCCGGCGCCGTGGCTGCTGCGGCCGTCGCGCTGGCCGTGCTCGGCACGAGCGCGGCGCACGCCGCGCCGAACGGAGGCAAGGAGACCGCCCGCTCGGCCACGGTCCAACTCGCCGACAGGCACGCGCCGGACCGCAACGCCCGCGCCACCGTCGCCGCCTCGGCGGCGGCGACCGCGACCCTGGCGGTGATCCAGCGACGGATCGCCGACTACGTCGCCACCCACGGCACGAAGTACACCTTCGGCAGCTACTTCGACGCCACCACCGGCAAAATCGTCCTCGACACCGACGCGCCCGCCGACGTGGTGGCCGCGCTGACGAAGCCGACCGGCATGACCGCAGGCCACCTGCAGGCGGCGAACGCCGTACAGGTGAACCAATCCACCACCAGCGACTTCTGGCACCGCCGCGACGACATCCAGCCGTACTGGGGTGGTGGCGGCATCACCCAGACCGCCGGGGTGGCCTGGTGTTCGGCCGGGTACGCCGTGCAGAACGGCGCCGGTACCCGCTTCTCCGTCACCGCCGGGCACTGCTTCGCCAACGGCATCAACGTGCTCACCGAGTCGGGAGCCAACCCGTACGGTGTCGTGTCGAACCGGCGACTGCCCACGGTCAGTGGCCACGCCCAGGACATGGAGCTGGTCGGCGGCCGGTCCTACTCGGGCCGGATCTTCACCGGCGGCGTGACCAGCACCTCCAGCGCACCCGTCGTGGCGGCCGGGACCGCCTACGTCGGCTTCACCGACTACTGCCACAGTGGCCGGACCACCGGCGAGCACTGCGGGCACACCGCGACCAGCATCACCGGCCAGGTCTGCACCTCCACCGGCTGCAAGTCTCCGGTGATCGTCTTCAACGGCGGCACGCAGCCGGCCGGCGGCGACTCGGGCAGCCCGTTCTACGTGAAGGACACCTCGGGTGGGGCGTGGATCCGGGGCAACGTGATCGCCGGCAACGGCACCACCAGCTACGCCGAGCGCTACATCGACGTCGCGGCCGCGTACGGCGTCAGCATCGTCACCGGCTGATCAGGTCCGGCGTCGGCGCGCCCGGCGGCGATCTCGTACGGTGCGGCGACCGGGAAGCGCACCGGGCCGGGAATCACAGAGGTTCCCGGCCCGGTGCGGCCGCGGTCTCAGTCGACCCGTAGCTGCCACGGGCCGCCGTAGGACACCAGCCGGTCGGCGCCGTCGTCCGGGACGATCGACACCCGCGCGTACAGCTGGTAGGTCCCGGCCGGGATCGGCCCGCCGTCCGGCTCGCAGGAGACCAGCGGTACGTCGCCGGGCAACCGTCGTACGTCACCGGCGGCGAGGTCCCACTGCACGCCGACCAGGTCCTGGGCGGCCGGCACCGCCGCCACCCGGCCCTGTCGGACCAGGAACACCTCGGCCCGTGGGCTGACCACGCCGCGAACGGCGCGGTTACTGGTGACCTCGACGGTGCCGGTGACGTCGCGGTCGGCGGCCGCCGCGGTCGAGGGGAACTGGCCGTCGACGGTCAGCACTCCGTCGGCCGCGACCTCGAACGGTGCACCGCAGCCGAGCGCGTCGGCGCTCGCCCGTGATGAAGGATTCACGGTCGTACCCTCCTCGGGTGCCGGCGCGGGCCCGGCGGAACCTCCCGTACCGGTGCCCGCGCAGCCGGCGGCGGCGAGCGCCACGACGAGTGGGAGAAGCGCGAGCCTCCTGATGTTCTTTCGATTGTTCTGCATGGCCACCTCCTGGGCGAGGGGCGTGGGAATCAGACAGTGTTTGGACGCGTACGCGGCGCCATCGGTTCCGGTACCTGTCTGATTTGTCCGAGACTCGCCGTCAGGGCGACCCGGACAGCGCGGCGACGAGCCCGAACCCGCCGCAGCACACCACCCCGAACACCACCAGCGTGACCAGCGCGATCAGGTAGTTCGACCACAGGCCGAACTTCGTCACGTCGGTGCCGTACCCGTCGTGGACCCGGTTGCGCCAACCGCCGAACCGGAACGACAGCGGATGCGCCGTCCCGGGCTGGACCATGACCGTCGTGGTCATCACCGGCAGGCCCATGAAGTCGGTGTACCGGACGTCGTGCTGACCGGCCGGCACCGCCACGTGCCAGGTGCCCTCGTGGGGGATCGGAACGTCGCGGCCGCCGACCTTGAACCGCCCCGCCGCCGTCGCCGGCACCAGGTACGGGCCCCGGTTGACCGAGACCACCAGCACGGCGCAGCCCGGCGGCGGAGCTATCGGGTGCGGGTAGGCGATCAGCAGAGACGCCGGACCGGGCATCGGCGGGTAGCCGGGATGAGGGGGATACGACACCGCCTCATCCTGGCAGGTCGACGCCGCCCGACCGGGGGCGGGACCTGCCAGTCGGGCCATCGGCATGGCTCCGCCGGACGGGTGGCGCGGTGCTCACCGTAGGAGCAGGCTCCCGGCGAGCGTGGCGATCGCGGCGACGGTCAGGAGCAGCACCGTCGCGGCCGGGCCACGTAGGTCGGTGGGAAGGCCACGGAACAGCCGGGACAGCCGGCCGAGGACCGCCAGCGGTGCCGCCGCGCGCCAGACGTCGCGTTCGACGCCGCGTCCGGCGAAGGCCACCACGCCGGGCAGGTGGCCGACCGCCCGCAGCAACGGTCCCACCATCGCCCGGCTGGCCCCCCGTACGGGCGGCTGGCCGGCGCGGACGCGGGTGAGTGCCGCCCGCAGCCCGCGTTCGTCGTTGGCCCAGTGCGCCCGGTAGACGATGATGCCGGTGGGGCTGAGCAGGTAGGCCGAGTTGGGTTTCGGGGTCATCGCCCGGTGCAGGTCGCCGTCGATGTCGTCGACCGCGACCTCGAAGGTGAACCCGTGGTGGGTACGCAGTTCCTGGGCGTGGGCCCATTTCTCCGAGGTGGACCGTGGCTGGGTGAACACGTCGCCGGGATGTGCTTCACGGGTGTTGACCAGCACGAACCGTACCTGTCCGGCGAATTCGGCGTGCAGGGCGCGCAGCGCCGGGCCGGCGCTCTCGGTGACCGGGCAGGTCCGTGATCCGAACACCATCAGCACCGGCAGTGGGCCCAGGTCGTCGCTGCGGAACCGCCCGCCGTCCAGGGTGGGCAGGTCGAAGGCCGGCACCCGGTCGCCGGCGCCGGGCGCGTCGGCGCGGAAGAACATGTCGTCGACGAGCAACGCGGTGGTGAAGCGTTCGAACCGGTACGTGGATCCCGGCGTGGCGGTGGGTCGCTTGCCGGTCGCTGTCGCTGGCCTGTCCATGGCTGGTTCTCCTCGTGTGCTGGGTGACAGTTGACCGATCAGTCAACTCGGCGGGTACGCGAACCCGCGTGTCGTCGTCGACACGCGGTCAGTCAGTCGGTTTGGTCGATGAGTGCCCGGACGGCGGCGCGGGCGGTCGCCACGAGAGTCGGATCGTCGTAGACCTTCGCCAGCAGCGCCATGCCCTGCAGGTAAGCCAGGACGCGCAGCGCCGCCGCCTCCGGGTCGATGGTCCGGGCCAGCTGACCACGGGCCTGAGCCTCCCGGATGGCGTCGCCGAAGTAGCGGGCCCAGGCGCGCAGGACGTCCTGTGCACGGTCGCGGCCCGGCCCTGGCTGGGTGGACAACTCGGCGGTGAGGTTGCCCAGCGGGCAGCCGGGTGTCGTGCCCATCTTCTCGCGCATCAACCCGAGCATCCGGGCGAACCCATCGATGGAGCGGTCGATGCGGGCGAGTGGCTCGACCTCGGCCTGGAACGCCTCGTCCAGCACGGCCCGCACCATCGACCAGTTGAGGTCGAGCACCGCCAAGCCGAGCGCGTCCTTCGATGGGAAGAAGTGGTAGAGGCTGCCCCGGTGGACGCCAGCACCCGCGCAGACGTCCTCGATGCTCACCTCGGCCAGCGAAGTGCCGTGCACGAGGTCGCGTGCCGTGCGCAGCAGGCGCTCGCGGGTGTCTCTCGCCATCAGCTGACCTCATTCTCTTGACCGTGCGGTCAAGAGTCTAGGAGTGTTGACCGATCAGTCAAGAACATGGGTGAATCGCAGAGGCGGCCTCCGTGCCGCAGGGAGGTGCCACATGGCTATCGACTTCGTCCCTCTCTACGAGCAGGCCAGCCGCCGCTTTTGTGACCTGGTCGCGCGGGTCGGCGCCGAGCAGTGGGGCGCCCCCACGCCGTGCTCCGAGTGGGACGTACGGGCGCTGGTCGACCACGTGGTGCGGGGCAACCTCGCGGTGGTCCCGGTGCTCGACGGCATCCCCCTCGCCGACCTCGGCAGGCTCGACATCGCCCGGCCGGACGTCGACGTGCTGGGTGCCGATCCGCTCACGGCGGTCCGCCGCTCGGTCGACGTCGCGGTCGAGGCGTTCGCCCAACCCGGGGTGCTCGACACCGTCGTGCACCACCCGGTCGGCGACCTGCGGGGTCGAAGGCTGGCCGGACTGTGCTTCACCGACAACCTGGTGCACGGCTGGGACCTCGCACAGGCGATCGGCGTCGACGTGACCCTCGACCCGATGCTGGTCGAAGCCGCCCACGCGTTCTTCGCGCCGGTCGCGGACTCCCTGCCGACCGGGCACTTCGCGGCACCGCCGGAGGTGGGGCCCACCACGGACCGCCAGACCGAGCTGCTCGCCCTGCTGGGTCGGGACGCGCGGGCGTCGAGCTGGGCGCGTTGACCTCCTCTCCGCCCTGAGGGGTGGAGGTTCCTTTCCTGCCGCGCGTGGGTTGTATCCCTGAGCTGAGCAGCACATCTGCAGCTATTGAGAATGGTTTTCGTTAGCTATAGGCTGCGCGCGAAGAAGGGAACGATCATGAAAGGGCCGTCGCGGTCGCCGCCGCCGCGTCCGCCGGCGCGCTGCTACTCCCCACCAACCAGGCCGCCGCCGCACCCGGCCCGGCACCCGCGCCGCAGCAGTACCGCGTCCTGCAGGACATTCACACCGACGCGATATCGACTTTCCTGGACGACGGCGTCCTCGCCCTCGGCACCAAGGCCGACGTCGCCGAAGGCACCGGCACCCGGTTCGACGACGACGACGTCTGGTTCCACATCGACGACGACGCGGCCCGACCCGTACCCGCCGGTTACGAGTTCATCGCCGCCGCCGGCGAGCAGGTCTGGATCGCGCCGGAGTCGAACCCGGGCGGCGGGCAGCTCTGGCCCGGCTTCTCGACCGAGTCGGTGCCGGCCGGCGCGGTCTCCGGCGACCAGACGACCTTCACGCTGAGCGGGTTCGACGGGCCTGGCGACGTCGAGCTCTTCCGCACCGGGTCGTTCGGCACTCCGACCCGGCTGTGGTCCTCCGACGAGGATCACAAGACGTTCAGCGTCGGCCGTACCCACATGCACGCCAACTGGGCGTTCACCGCAGCTGGCACCTACCGGCTCACCGTCATCGCCACGGCCACCGCCGGTGCCACCCCGATGGCCGCCACCGCCACCTACACGTTCGTGGTCGGTGACCTGCCGGAGGTCGTGAGTACCTCCACCGCGCTGACGGCGTCGGCGACCGCGCTGCGGGTGGGCGAGCCGGTCACCCTGACCGGGACGGTGACCCCAGCGGAAACCGACGGGTACGTGGAGTTCCGCGACGGCGGCACCGTGCTCGGCCACGCGCCGGTCGACAATGGCTCGGCCGAGCTCGTCGTACCGGATCTGGCGGTCGGGGCACACCCGCTCACCGCGTCCTTCGTGCCCGCGGTCGGCAACCTCGCCGGGGGTTCCACCTCGGCGTCGGTGGCGGTCACCGTCACCGACGACTCCGGCGTCGAGTTCGGCATCGCCGGCATCGCCGAGTCGTACCAGCCCGGTGACCTGCTCCAGGCCCGAGTGGTCGGAGCCACCGCGGTGACGATCCACGTCGACGACCACGGTGCGGCGCCGCGTCAGCAGGTGACCGTCACCGGGGAGACGTCGGTGGCCGTCGGCGACGTCGCGACCTTCACCGCCGAGGTGTCGACCGCGACCGTGCTGACCAGCTACCAGTGGTTCGAGAAGGCGCCGGACGCGGCCGAGGCCACCCCGATCCCGGGCGCGACCGGCCGCGAGTACTCGTTCACCGTCACCGCCGGGCACCACAGTCGCGAACTCATTGTCGCGGTGGTGACACCCACCGGCCAGATCGCGTACGGGCCGTCGGCATCGGTCACCCTCGCCGTCGACGATTCCGGCGGCGGGGTCGGCGCGACGAGCCAGGAGGTCATCGCCGCGGTGCCGGACGGCACCCTGGTGATCAGCGTCGACGCCAACGACCAGGTGCTGATGAGCGACTTCGCGCTCAGCGCCGAGGCCGACCGCTGGGTGTCGACCGGTGAACTGCGTCCGGTACGGGTCACCGACGCCCGGGCGTCGGCACCGGGCTGGACCGCTTCCGGCCAGGTCAGCGACTTCGTCGCCGATACGCAGACGCTCTCCGGCCGGTTCCTCGGCTGGACGCCGCGCGTGGTGTCGCAGCCCGGTGTCGGTGCGGTGACGGCCGGTGAGAGCGTCGCTCCGGCCTTCGACTCCGGCCGGGGCCTGCTGGACAGCAGCCCGCTCGCGATCGGTGCCGTCGGTGCCCGGGGGACCAGTGAGCTCGGTGCCGGCCTGCGGATCGAGGCACCGACCGACGTGGCTGCCGGCACCTACGTCGCCACGATCACCTTCACCGCGATCTGACGACCGCCACCCGCCGAGGTGAGGCCGGCCACTCAGGTGGCCGGCCTCACCCTGTGGTCCCTCGGACTTGATATGCAAGTGCAGGCTTGCCTATTGTGGGGCGGGTGGCGGTCCTTTACCGGGCACTCGCGGACCCGACCCGGCGGCGGATCATGGACGAGCTCGCCCGCAAGGGCGGGATGAGCCTGTTCGAGATCTGCACCCGCCTGCTCACCGAACACGGCACCACCTCCACCCGGCAGGCGATCTCGCAGCACCTGGCCGTGCTGGAGGAGGCCGGACTCGTCCGCTCCGAACGGGTCGGCCGCACCAAGCTCCACTACCTCGACACCCGGCCGCTGCGCTCGATCACCGAGCGGTGGCCGCTCAGCGATGAGGAGAAGACATGAAAGCCCGCATCTACGTGACCAGCGTCTTCGTCGACGACCAGGCCAAGGCGCTCGCCTTCTACACCGACAAACTCGGCTTCGTCCCCAAGACCGATTTTCCGGTCGGGGAACACCGGTGGCTCACCGTGGTCGGTGCCGACGCCCCGGACGGCGTCGAACTGCTGCTGGAGCCCGACGAGAACCCGGCCGCCCAGGCGTACAAGCAGGCGCTCGCCGAGCAGGGCATCCCGGCGGCCTCGTTCGCCGTGGACGACGTCGAGGAGGCCTACCGGACGCTGCAGGCCGACGGGGTCACCTTCATCCAGACCCCCACGCCGATGGGCCCGTTCGTCGGCGCGGTACTCGACGACACCTGCGGCAATCTCATCCAGCTGGTCAGCCCGGCGTGAACCTCACCTCGACGCGGCACGTCCCGGGTCACGCGGTGCGGCGACGGGCCGCAGTTCATCATGATCAGTTGATGCTCTGCCGGGAGTTTTGCCGGCGTGTCGCCCGGCGGAGCATCAACTGATCATGGCGGTGGATCGAGCCGACTCCCAACACGCCGATGCGATCGGTGATCCTGCTCCGGCACGATTGCTGGCAGTCTTGGCGGCATGACCATGAGCATCTCGATCACCCTTGACGACGATCTCGGCGAGGATCTTGTCGCCGCCGTCGCTGGTGGCAACCGGTCGGCTCTGGTCGCTCAGGCGATCCGCGAACACCTCGACCGTCGTGCCGTCGACGCCGCTGCTGCCTGGCACGCCTCCCTCACCGGCGAGGAGGCTGCGGCGTTCGCGGAATTCAACCTTGCACGGTAGCCCCAGCAGGCGTTCTCACAGCAGTACGCGGGCCGGGGCGGGCGCTCACTGGTAGGGGTCGCGCCCCGGCCCGCGTACTGCTGCGGTCGCCGCCTGGGCGATCTCGGCCACCGCCCCGGCCGGCAGATAGACCCGGGAGGTCGCGTTGCCGCGCGGCGTCAGCAGTCCGGCGCGGGTCAGCGCCTGGACGTCGCGGATGGCCTGGTCGCGGCTGAGACCTTCGTCCTGCTGATAAGTGGTCCGCCGTAGCTCGCCAGCGGCGGCGGCGTAGAGCGCCGAGACGACCCGTCCGGGCAGGCCCTTCTGCTCGGTGAGGCGTTCCAGATCGTTCCACAGTCGAACTGCCCACTCGGAGCGCCGTTTCACCCGCTGCGCCTGCCGGTGATGCGCCGCCAGGACGAATCGCAGCCAGGGGTGGGCGTCGCGATCAGGTTGGAAGCTGCCGTCCTGAGCGGACCGCAGTGCCTCGTAGTACTGGACCGTGTTGATCTGCTCGCCCAGCCACTCCTCGATCGAGGAGAACTCGGCGGCGAGTTCCCCGGTGCGGGCCAGCACGAGGGTGTGCAGGGCGCGGGCCGTGCGCCCGTTGCCGTCGCGCCAGGGGTGGATGCTGACCAGGTTCAGGTGTGCCATCGCCGCTCGCGCGTACGCCGGCGCGTCGAGGTCGCCGTGGCGGAGCCATTCGACCAGTTCGCCCATCAGCCCGGAGACCCGTTCCGCGTCCGGGCCGGTGTACACGGGCTCCAGCGGGTCGGCACTGGTTACGAAGATCCCGCCGGTCCGATAACGGCCAGGCCACTTCGCCGGCTGATACTTGGTGATCATGAAGTGCAAGGCCGAGAGCAGCGTCTGCGAGTATTCGAAGAAGTCCAACTCAGGTGTCTGCTGCACGTACGTCATCGCGTCGCGGTAGCCGACGACCGCCTGGCGGACCTCGTCGCTGGTCTCCGCCGACATGGGTGCCTGCTCGACGAGCGCTCGGGCGTCCGAACCGCTGATCGTGATGTGCTCGATGGTGTTCGAGCCCTGGATCGCGGCGGCGAACAGGCTCCGCCGCAGTTGGCCCGCCCAGCGTGGGGTGGACCGTAGCTGCAGCCGCAGGTCGGCACGCATCTGGTCCAACTCATGCAGGACCTGCCGGTCAGCGCCGTCGAGCCGAGGCATCGCGTAGATCATGCCACCATGCTACAAGAGTAGTAGCATGTGCGATGGTCAAGGTAGCCAGCCGGGGCGGACCAGGCCGGCCTCGTACGCGAACACGACCAGCTGGGCGCGGTCCCGGGCACCGAGCTTCACCATCGCCCGCGACACATGCGTCTTCGCCGTCGCCGGACTGACCACCAGCCGTACGGCGATCTCGTCGTTGGACAGTCCGGTGCCGACCAACGCCACCACCTCCCGTTCCCGGTCGGTCAGCTCGGCCAGCCGCCGGGGCGCGGCCGGAGTGGCCGTCCGGGCGGCGAACTGCTCGATCACCCGCCGGGTCACGCTCGGCGACAGCAGACCATCTCCGGCTGCCACCACCCGTACCCCCTGGATCAGCTCGGCCGGCTGCGTGTTCTTCACCAGGAACCCGGCGGCCCCGGCGCGCAGCGCCTCGCCGACGTACTCGTCCAGCTCGAACGTGGTCAGCACGATGATCCGTACCTCGTCCAGCTGCGGGTCGGCGGCGATCTGGCGGGTGGCGGTCAACCCGTCCACCCCGGGCATCCGGATGTCCATCAGGACCACGTCAGGTCGGGTCTGCCCGGCCAACCGAACCGCCTGCGCGCCGTCGCCGGCCTCACCGACGACCTCGATGTCCGGCTCCGCCGCCAACAGTGCCCGGAACCCGGCCCGGACCAGCACCTGATCGTCGACCAACAGCACCCGGATCACGAAGCAACCTCCTCCGGCGACGAGTCAGGATCCAGCGGCAGGTGGGCCCGTACCCGCCAACCGCCGATGCCGTCCGGCGCGGGACCGGCGGTCACCTCGCCGCCCAGCGCGGCGGCCCGCTCCCGCATCCCGGTGATCCCGTTGCCAGCCGGAGCAGGAGCCTGGGACGCAGCCGGCCCCGGCGCACCGGCGCCGCCGCCGTCGTCATCGATCTGGAGCATCACCGCATCCTGTCGGTATCCGATGGTGACGGTGGCGGCGGCACCCGGGCCGGCGTGCCGCCGCACGTTGGTCAACGCCTCCTGCACGATCCGGTACGCCGCCCGGTCCACGGCGGCCGGCAGCGGCCGGGCCGTACCGTCGATCACCGTCCGGGTCGGCACCGCCGCGTCGTCGGTCAGCTCGCCGAGCCGGTCCAGCCCCGGCGCGGGGGCACGCGGCGCGGCCTCGCCGCGCGGGTAGAGCGTGTCGAGCATCGCGCGGACCTCGCGCAACGCCTCCGCGCTGGACTGCGCGATCGCCTCCAACGCCGCGCGGGCCTGTTCCGGGTCGCGGTCCATCAGGTGCAGACCGACCCCGGCCCGTACGTTGATCAGCGACAGATGATGCCCGAGTACGTCGTGCAGCTCGGCGGCGATCCGCAGCCGTTGCTCGGTGGCCCGGCGGCGCTGCCGCTCCTCGGAGAGCCGGCGCTGCTCCGCGACGCCCTCGCGGACCCGGTCGGCGACGAGGGTGCCGATCTCGGTGACCAGCCCGGCGGCGACGATCAGCGCCACCGCCAGCATCGCCTGCCGCGGCGTCGCCCCGGCGACCAGCACCCAGATGCCGTACGCCGTCACCGCCGCCACCCCGACGAGCCAGCGGTGGCCGGCAGCGCGCGCCGCCGACGCGGCGATCATCGGTGCCAGCAGCGTCACCCCGGCCGGCTGGTCCAGCAGGTGGTACGCCAGGGTCGCGGCGACCACGATCAGGAAGTTGCGCCGCGGGAACCGGTGCCGGTCGGCCAGCGCCAGCCCGCTGAACACCAGCAGCGCGTACCCGATGATCCCGACGCCGCCGGACTGCCAGCTGGCGGCGATCGCGGTGCCGACCGGCTGCCCGACCGCGGTCAGCACCGCCAGGCCCGGTCCGGGCCGCGACGGCGGTCGCTCGTCGGGTGCCGTCACGTCGGCATCTGGGCTCGACCGGCTCATCCCCGCACTGTAGGCCGGCCGGCATTGAGGGCGGCAGCCCCGACGGAGGCAGTCCGGCGTACGCCCGGGGGAGTAGGCCGTCGCCGCGCTACCGCGTCGGGCGCAGTCGTGGTGCCGCCGCCGCACCGACGCACTGCCCCGGCCTTCGCCGACACGCTGTGTCCACCAGCGAATCCAGTGAGGAGAATCAGCGATGAAGGCGATCGTTCAGGACCGGTACGGCTCTCCCGACGTGCTGCGGTGGCGCGACGTCGACACCCCGATCCCCGGCGATGGTGAGGTGCTGGTGCGGGTGCACGCCAGCTCGGTCAACGCGTACGACTGGCACGCGATGCGCGGCGACCCGTACCTGGCCCGGTTGTCGTTCGGGCAGCGCCGGCCCCGCGCGGCCGTGCGCGGTCAGGACTTCGCCGGCCGGGTCGAGGCGGTCGGCCGGGCGGTGACCCGGTTCCGCCCCGGTGACGAGGTGTACGGCGAGGCCGGCCCAGCCGGCGGCGCGTTCGCCGAGTACCTCTGCGTGACGGAGAACCTGGTCGAGACGAAACCGGCGAACCTGAGTTTCGCGCAGGCGGCGGCGGTGCCGCTGGCCGCCACCACCGCCCTGGTCTGCCTGCGGGACGCCGCCGACCTGCGGGCCGGGCAGCACGTCCTGGTCAACGGGGCGTCCGGCGGGGTCGGCACCTTCGCGGTGCAGCTGGCCAAGACGTACGGGGCGCAGGTGACGGCGGTGTGCCGGACCCGCAACGTCGAGTTGGTCCGGTCGCTCGGTGCCGACCACGTCGTCGACTACACCCGGGACGATTTCACCCGTACCGATGCCGTCGCGGCCGGCTGCCGCTACGACGTACTGCTCGACCTGGTCGGCAACCGGTCGTTGGCTGACTGCCGGCAGGTGCTGACCAGGGACGGGACGCTGGTGCTGTGCGGCGGCGGAGTGTCGACCGGCGGCAGCCTGCTCGGGCCGTTGGCGCTGTTCATCCGGGCCCGGATCGTGGCAGGCTTCGTCCGCCAGCGCATTGTCGCGCCGATGGCGACGGCCGGCCAGGGGCACCTGGCGACGCTGCGGGATCTGGTCGAGGCGGGCAAGGTGGCCCCGGTCGTCGACCGGACGTTCCGGTTGAGCGAGGTGCCGGACGCGATTCGGTATGTCGAGACGGAACACGCCCGAGCCAAGGTCGTCGTCACCATGTGATTGCCAGGCAGGAGATGGAGCGGACCGCGGCGGTCGACGGTCCGGCATATCCTTCGTGGATGGTGACGGGGTGGCGTGTGGCGACGAGTCGGATGGGCGAGCGCCTGGTCCTGGCCCCGGCGGTGCCACCGCGCTGCTCGGCAAGCTGAGCGCCGCCGGCACCGGGCAGGCGTTGGAGGCGTACGGCTGGGCGAAGCTGTTCGCGCCGCTCGGCGTCGAGCAGTTCCACTGGACGGCCGGCGACGACGGGGTGGCCTCGCCCGCGTCCGGGCTGCGCCTCACCCCGCGCGACCTGGCCCAGCCAGTCGAGCAGGGGAGTGACCGACGACGGGCTCACCGAACAGTTTTGCGTTCTTGACAACATTTCTATTCGGTGGCAGCCTGGGTCGCATGTTGGACGTAGCGGTGATCGAGGACCCAGCGGCGGCCGAGGCCTCACTCGATCCGATCCGGGCCCGGATCCTCGCCGAGCTGGCCGAGCCTGCTTCGGCGACCATGCTCGCCGCCCGGATCGGCCTGCCCCGACAGAAGGTCAACTACCACCTGAAAGCGCTGGAGCAGCACGGCCTGGTCGAGTTGGTCGAGCAGCGGCGCAAGGGCAACGTCACCGAGCGGATCATGCGGGCCACCGCCGGAGCGTACGTGATCTCGCCGGCCGCGCTCGCCGCCGTCGCGCCGGACCCAGCCCAGGCCCCCGACCGGCTCTCCGCCCGCTGGTTGCTCGCCCTCGCCGCCCGGCTGGTCCGCGACGTCGGCGCACTGCTCACCGGCGCGGAGCGGGCGAACAAGCGGGTCGCGACCTTCGCTGTCGACGGCGAGATCCGCTTCGCCTCGGCCGCCGACCGGGCCGCCTTCGCCGAGGAGTTGACCAACACGGTCACCGCCCTGGTCGCGAGATACCACGATGAAACGATCCCCGGTGGCCGGTCGCACCGCCTCGTCGTCGCCCTGCACCCGAGCGCCGAGACGCCGAGCACCGGAACCGCACAGGAAGGCTGAGCCCGCGATGGGACACGAATTCGAGCTACGCAAGGAAATCGAGCTGCCGGCAACGCCGGAGCAGGTGTGGGACGCCATCGCCACCGGCCCCGGACTCGACTCCTGGTTCATGGGCCGCAGCGAGATCGAGCCCCGGGAGGGCGGCACGGCACGCCTCACCATCGCCGGGCACACCGACGAGGCCACCATCGTCGGCTGGGAACCAGGCAAGCGGTTCGCCGACCGTACCGCCACCGCCGACGACGGCTCGTTCATGGCCACCGAATACCTCATCGAAGGCCGCGACCAGGGCAGCACTGTGCTGCGGATGGTGCAGAGCGGCGTACTCGGCGACAACTGGGAGACCGAGTACGAGGCGATGACGGTCGGCTGGGACCTCTACCTGGGCACCCTCGCCGCGTACCTGCGGTATTTCCCGGGCCGGACGGCGATCCCGGTGACCGTGCTGCGGCCCGGTGCCGGCGACCCGGACCGGGTGTGGCCGGCGGTCGCCGCCGCCGTCGGCGGCACCCACCCGCTCACCGAAGGTACGCCGGTGCGCCTCGCGGTACCCGGCGCGGCATCGATCGACGGCGTCGTCGACCTGAGTACGCCGTCGGCGTTCCTCGGCGTACGCACCGCCGGTGGGCTCTACCGCTTCGTCCACTCCGGCGAGGAACGCGGCGACGTGCTCTTCCTCAGCCACCACGTCTTCGACCCCGACGCCGAACCGGTCCACACCGAGCAGTCCTGGCAGCGATGGCTGGACCAGCTGCCGACCTCGTGACCGCCACCAGCCATCCGAAAGGTCGTCATCCGATGCGTAGACTCATCGTCAACACCTTCCTCACTCTCGACGGCGTCATGCAGGCACCCGGCGGACCCGGCGAGGACGACGACGGCGGATTCCGCCACGGCGGCTGGTCGGTCACCTACTGGGACGAGCTGATGGGCCAGACCATGGGTGCGACCATGGGCGTCCCCTTCGACATGGTCCTCGGCCGCCGCACGTACGACATCTTCGCCGCCCACTGGCCGAATGCCCCGGAAGAGGACGCCAAGCCGCTCAACGACGCCACCAAGTACGTCGCCTCCCGCGGCCGGCCTGCCCTGCGGTGGCGCAACTCGACGCTGATCGACGGCGACGTGGCCGAGGGTGTCGCCGCGCTCAAGCGCACCGACGGCCCCGAGCTGCAGGTGCATGGCAGCGCCGACCTGCTGCAGACGCTGGTCCGGCACGGCCTCGTCGACGAGTTCCGGATCTGGACCTTCCCGGTCGTCGTCGGACCCGGCAAGCGGCTGTTCGGCGACGGCACGGTACCGACGGCGTTGCGGCTGGTCGGCAGTTCGGTATCCAGCACCGGCGTGCTGATGTGCACCTACCAGCCGGCCGGCGAGATCGCGACCGGCTCCTTCGCCCTGGACTGACCCGCCGTGGCCAAGGATTACGGTCGGGCGAAATCGGGAAAAGCAGCCGCATGACGCAGCCAGCGGCACCCGAGACGTACCCGCCGATCAACCCGACCGAGCCGGTGCCGGACGACCCGGGGGAGCTGTCCCCGGACACCCCGGACACGCTGCCCCCGGCTCCGGTCGAGCCGGAGCCGATCCCGGAGACGCCGATCTACGACGATCCGGACGGCCCCGGACCGGTGCCCGAGCCGGCCTAGCCCGACGACACCCGACGACCCCCGACGACGCCCGACGACCCCGACGACACCCACGACGCCCGACGACCGGCAACCGGATCAGCTGCCCTTCGGATGCCAGACGGTCTTGGTCTCCAGGAACGTGGTCATCCGCCGGGTACCCGGGTCGGCCAGCCAGTCGATCGGACCGGCCGCCGGGCGTAGCACCCGCTTGAGGTTGCCGGCGGCGGCCCGCTCCAGCTCGGTCGCCACCTCCGGATCGGCCACGCCGGTCAAGTCGAGCGCGTCGACGTCCAGGTGCCCGGCCAGCCACGGCGCGGTCTCGGCGACCGCGCCGGTCAGGATGTTGACCACTCCGCCGGGCAGGTCGGACGTGGCCAGCACCTCGGCCAAGGTGACCGCCGCCAACGGCCCGGTCGGCGAGGCCAGCACCACCGCCGTGTTGCCGCTGACGATCACCGGAGCGACCACGCTGACCAGGCCGAGCAGCGAAGGCTCGGCCGGCGCGACGACCCCGACCACTCCGGTCGGCTCCGGTGTCGACAGGTTGAAGTACGGCCCGGCGACCGGATTCGCGCCGCCGAACGCCTGGGGAAGCTTGTCCGACCAACCGGCGTACCAGACCCAGCGGTCGATCGCCGCGTCGACCTCACCGGCCGGCTCGCCGAGCGCCACGAACTGCTCGCGGCGGCCCTCCAGCATCTCGGCGACCCGGTAGAGGATCTGACCCCGGTTGTACGCGGTCGCGCCCGACCAGCCCTTCACCGCCGCCCGCGCGGCGACCACCGCGTCTCGGAGGTCCTTGCGCGAGGCGAGCGCCACGTTGGAGTCCTGCACCTGGTATGTCCGTCCCGACTCGCTGCGCGGGAACTTCCCGCCGATGAACAGCTTGTACGTCTTGCGTACGGCAACCCGCGCCGGCCCGGCGGCCACGGCAGCACTGTCAGACATCGAGGTACGCCTCCAACCCGTGCCGGCCGCCCTCACGGCCGTAGCCCGACTCCTGGTAGCCGCCGAACGGCGACGTCGGGTCGAACTTGTTGAACGTGTTCGCCCACACCACCCCGGCGCGCAGCCGGTCGGCGGCCCACAGCACCCGGGAACCCTTCTCCGACCAGATCCCGGCCGACAACCCGTACGGCGTGTTGTTGGCCTTGGCGATGGCCTCGTCCGGGGTGCGGAAGGTCAACACGGACAGCACCGGGCCGAAGATCTCCTCGCGGGCGATCCGGTGCGCCTGGCTGACCCCGGTGAACAGGGTCGGCGCGAACCAGAAGCCCTGCTCGGGCAGCTCGCACGGCGGCGACCAGGCCTGCGCGCCCTCGTCGCTGCCGGCGGCGGTCAGGGTACGGATCCGGTCCAGTTGGGCGGCCGAGTTGATCGCCCCGACGTCGGTGTTCTTGTCCAGCGGATCACCGACGCGCAGCCGGGCCATCCGCCGCTTCAACGACTCCAGCAGCGGCTCGGCGATCGACTCCTGGACCAGCAGCCGGGAACCGGCGCAGCAGACGTGGCCCTGGTTGAAGAAGATGCCGTCGACGATGCCTTCGACGGCCTGATCGATCGGGGCGTCGTCGAAGACGATGTTGGCGGCCTTGCCGCCCAGCTCCAGGGTCAGCTTCTTGCGGCTGCCGGCGACCGCACGGGCGATCTGCCGACCGACGTCGGTGGAGCCGGTGAAGGCGACCTTGTCGATGTCGGCGTGGGCGACGACGGCCTGCCCGGTGGCACCGGCCCCGGTGACGATGTTGACCACACCGGGCGGCAGGTCGGCCTGCTGGCAGATCTCGGCGAACAACAGCGCGGTCAGCGGGGTCGTCTCGGCCGGTTTGAGCACCACCGTGTTGCCGGCGGCCAGCGCCGGGGCGATCTTCCAGGCCAGCATCAGCAGCGGGAAGTTCCACGGGATGACCTGGCCGGCGACGCCGAGCGGGCGCGGGTCCGGGCCGAAGCCGGCGTACGGCAGTTTGTCGGCCCAACCGGCGTAGTAGAAGAAGTGCGCCGACGCCAGCGGCAGGTCGACGTCGCGGGACTCCCGGATCGGTTTGCCGTTGTCCAGGGATTCGAGTACGGCCAGCTCGCGGCTGCGTTCGGCGAGCGCTCGGGCGATCCGGAACAGGTACTTGGCCCGGTCGCGGCCAGGCATCGGACCCCAGACCCGCTGGTACGCCGTACGCGCGGCGGCCACCGCCCGGTCGACGTCGCCCGCGCCGGCCTCGGCGACCTCGGCGAGCACCTCCTCGGTCGCCGGGTTGACGCTCTTGAACGCGCCGCCGTCGACCGGGTCGACGAACTCGCCGCCGATGAACAGGCCGTACGACTCGCGGAGGGTGACGATCGCGCGGGATTCGGGTGCGGGTGCGTAGTCGAACACGCTCATCAGTCCAGGGTGACGTAGTCGGGACCGGAGTAGACCCCGGTGGTGAGCTTCGACCGCTGCATCAGCAGGTCGTTGAGCAGGGTGGAGGCGCCGAACCGGAACAGGTCCGGGGTGAGCCAGTCCGCGCCGACGGTTTCGTTGACCAGGACCAGATATTTGATCGCGTCCTTGGTGGTGCGGATGCCGCCGGCCGGTTTGACGCCGATCCGCCGCCCGGTGACGGCGTGGAAGTCCCGGACCGCCTCCAGCATGATCAACGTGACCGGCAGGGTCGCGGCGACCGGCACCTTGCCGGTGGAGGTCTTGATGAAGTCGCCGCCGGCCAGCATCGCCAGCCAGGAGGCGCGGCGTACGTTGTCGTAGGTGGACAGCTCCCCGGTCTCCAGGATGACCTTGAGGTGGGCGTCGCCGCAGGCCTGCTTGACCGCGACGATCTCGGTGTACACCTCGTGGTAGCGGCCGGCGAGGAACGCCCCCCGGTTGATCACCATGTCGATCTCGTCGGCGCCGGCGTCGACGGCGGCGGCCGTGTCGGCGAGCTTGACGGCCAGCGGTGCCTGCCCGGACGGGAACGCGGTCGCCACGCTGGCCAGGTGGACGCCGGAGCCGGCGAGCGCGGCGGCGGCGGTCGGCACCATCGCCGGGTAGACACAGACGGCGGCGACCGGCGGGCAGCCGGGGTCGGTCGGATCGGGGCGGCGGGCCTTGGCACACAGCGACCGGACCTTGCCCGGAGTGTCGGCGCCTTCCAGGGTGGTCAGGTCGACCATCCGGATCGCCAGGTCGATCGCCTGCGCCTTGGCGGTGGTCTTGATCGACCGGGTGCCGAGCATGGCGGCCCGCTGCTGCGCCCCGATCTGGTCGACGCCCGGCAGACCGTGCAGAAACGCCCGCAGGGTCGCTGCGCTGTGTCCCACCTCGGCCAGATCATGGCGCCCGGGTGTCGATGTGGTCACCGCTGTCATGCGTGTGAGTCTACGTCGCCGGCCATTTGACGATCTTGATCGTCGGCCGATCAGACGAGCAGACTTAACTGTGCCGTTGGCTTACCGTTACATCATGTTGAACCCGGTGACCCACCGTCCCTGACGTGCGAGCAGTGCACTTCACCGATACGTACCTGCCCCGCCGCGACGGGGTGGTCACCTCGCTGCGGACTCTGGCGGCGGCGTTGACCGACGCGGGGCATCCCGGGCTGATCGTGGTGCCCCGGCACCCGGATCAGCCGGCCGAACCGGACGTACTGCGGCTGCGTGCGCTGCCCTGCGGAGTCGCCGACCTGCGGCTGTCACCGTGGCTGCTGCGCGGTGCCGCCGCCACCGGCACGATCGCCGAGATCGCCGCGGTCGCCCCGGACGTGGTGCACGTACACACCCCGGGGCCGGTCGGGCTGCTCGGCGTCCTCACCGCGCGCCGGCTCGGCCTGCCGCTGGTGCAGACCTACCACACCGACCTGCACGCGTACGCCGACGCCTATCGGGTGCCGGCGCGGGCGCTCAGCGCCGGGGTACGGCTGTACGCCCGCCGACTCGGCGTACCGCGTCCGGCACCGTCACCGGCGACCAGCCACGGCCCCGCGCACGCCCACGGCCCCGCGCACGCCCACGGCCCCGCGCACAGCCATCAGCACGGCAGCGGGAAGATCCACGGTCACACCCGCGACCACCGGCCGCTGGCCAGCGGTGCGGTCGCCCGCCGCCGCGCGGCCATGGACGCCACCAACACGCTGCTGCTCGGCGGTGCCGACGCGGTCGTCGTACCGACCCGGGCGGTGCTGGACCGAATTCACCTGCCGGTACCCGCCGACCGGGTGCACCTGGTGCCGACCGGGGTCGCTCCCCGGCGTACCACCGCCCGCGAGGTCAACGCATTCCGGTACGGGCACGGCATCGCGCCCAGCGACCGGGTGGTGCTCTACGTCGGCCGGATCAACCGGGAAAAAGGCATCGACCTGCTGATCGCGGCGTTCGGCCGGATTCTGGCCGGCTGCCCGGCGGCCCGCCTGGTGCTGGTCGGCGCGCTGTACGAACCCCGCTGGCTGGCCGGGCTGCTGCGGGAGCTCGACCCCCGGGTGTCCGCCCGGATCGTCCTCACCGGTCAGCAGAGCCCGGCGGTGGTGGCTGCCGCGTACGGCGCCGCCGAGGTGTTCGCGTTCGCCTCCCAGACCGATACCCAGGCGCTGGTGCTGCAGGAGGCCGGCCTGGCCGGCGTACCGGTGGTCCTGGTCGACCGCGCGCTGCACGCGCACGGTGCCCTGGCCGGTGCCGCGCTGCGCACCGACCCGGAAGCCGGCGCGCTCGCCGCCGGCGTGCTGCGGCTGCTGCTCGACCCGGACGCGGCCCGCCGGCAGGCCGCCACGGCCGCCGCCCGGGCCGCCGAGCACACCCCGGCCCGGTACGCCGAGGCGATCCGTGAGGTGTATGCGTCCGCCGCCGGACTGGCTAGTAGGTTCAACGACCGTGGACGTACTCGTAGTTGAGCATCCCCTCGCCCAGTCCCGGCTGACCGCGATGCGCGACGCCCGGACCGACTCGGCGGCGTTCCGCGCCGCGCTGCACGAACTCACCACCATGCTGGTGTACGAGGCGGCCCGTTCCTTCCCGGTGGAGTCCTACCCGGTGACCACGCCGGTGGCACCGACCGACGGGATCCGGCTGGCCAACCCGCCGCTGCTGGTCCCGGTGCTGCGCGCCGGCCTCGGCATGGCCGACTCGGCGCTGGCGTTGCTGCCGGAGTCGTCGATGGGCTTCGTCGGGCTGGCCCGCGACGAGGAGACCTTCGAACCCCGGGCCTATCTGGAGTCGCTGCCGGTGGAGCTGACCGGCATCCCGGTGCTGGTGCTCGATCCGATGCTGGCGACCGGCGGTTCGCTGGAGCACTGCTGCCGGCTGCTCGTCGACCGGGGATGCACCGACGTCACGGTGATCTGCGCGCTCGCCGCGCCGGCGGGCATCGAGCGGCTGGAGCGATCCGGGTTGCCGTTGCGGCTGGTGACCGCGTCGATCGACGAACGGCTCAACGACAAGATGTTCATCGTGCCAGGACTCGGCGACGCCGGTGACCGCCAGTTCGGCGGCATGCCCCGGTTCTGAGTGGACGGGCCACCGTCGCCGATTGCCTGGCTCAACCGGCGGCGGTCCAGCTCCAGCTGGTCGCGGCCCCGTCGGCGAACGGCATGACACCGTGGAACACGGTCGGCTCGGCGGCGAAGACCAGCGGCAGGAAGTGCCGGTCGCTGGGCCACATCGGCACCCGACCGGCCAGTACGTCGGCCAGGTCGCTCCAGACCAGCGTCCCCTCCGGACAGGTGTCGTGTGGCTGGCCGGACCAGGCCGGGATCCGGAACAGGAAGCCGAACCAGTTCTCCCCGTTGCGGCCGAAGCCGGGCCAGGAGACGGTGCCGGCCAGCTCCACCCGCTCGCACTCCAGCCCGGACTCCTCCCGGACCTCGCGGCGCATCCCGCTGACCACGTCCTCGCCGGGTTCGAGCTTGCCGCCGAGCCCGTTGTGGTAGCCGTAGTGGATGTCGTCCGGGCGGGTGTCTCGGCGCAGCATCAGGACCTGCTTACCGTCTGCCGAGAGTACGTAGCCCAGGGTTGCGATGATCGCCTGCACCTGGCCACTCTAGGTGACCTGGATTCGGCAGCTGTCCGGGCCGGTCAGCCGCAGCGCCGGCCGGCGAGTGCCTCCGGACGGGACAGGTCCGGCTCGCGCCAATCGGGGTAGCGGGTCTCCTGGTGCGGAACCTCGGCTGCCGGGGCGAGCTCCGCCGGGGCGAGCTCCGCCGGGGCGAGCTCCGCCGGGGCGAGCTCCGCCGGGACGAGTTCCGTCGGGGCGGGTTCGGCAGGGCCGAGCTCCGCCGGGACGAGTCGGACCAGTGGGCCCGCCGGGAAACGACCGACCGGCGGGCGCAGCAACCGCTGGGCGAGTTCGGTGGCGGTGAACGGTGCCCGGGTGGCGGCGACCTCCTCGGCAACCTCGTACGGTGACCTGACCGGCAGGTACCGGGTCAGAAAGTCGTCCGCCAGCTGGCTGACCCGCGGCTCGGGGTGGACCAGGCGGAAGGCGTCATGGTCGCGCTCGTCGAGCAGCCGGTGCAGCCGCAGCGGCGTGGCCCGATCAGCGAGGTTCGCCGTCAGCCGGCGGAGTTCGCCGGGTACGCCGGTCCCGCGCAGAAACGACCACGGGTGGTGCAGCGTACGGACCAGCGACACGTCGTCGGGTTGGGCGAACTGGTGGCACCGGATCCGGTCCACCAGATCCGGCACACTGGCGCAGATCTCGGCGAGGGTGCAGCGGCGCAGCGGCAGCGGCAGATCGGTCGGCGCGGGCGCGTCGACCGTACGGTCGAACTGGTCGAGGATCACCTGCCGGCAGACCTCGGTGACCGGTGCGGCGTCGTCGGTCAGGACGAGCTTGGGAACTCCGTTGGCGTGGAAGAAGGTCTCCCGAGTGACCGGCCGGCCGAAGAAGACGCCGTCGGGCAGGTAGAGGAACCGTTCGGCCAGCCCGTCGATGTCGTGCAGCGTCGACTCGATCGCGTACGGGTTGAAGGTGGGCGCGACCGCGCGGCCGTCGAGCAGGTCGCGGTGGTCGACCACCGTCAGCCGGGGATGCTCCACATCGAGCCAGGTCGGTACCTGGCCTGCGGTGACCAGGAAGATCCGCCGGATCCAGGGGGCGTGCAGGTGCACGGAGCGCAGCAGATGCCGCAGCTCTTCGGTGCTGGTCCAGCCGATGGCCGGCACGGTCGGCGGTGTCGGCCGGTGGCGTGCCGCCCGGCTGCGCTCCGGCCCGGGTACGGCGGCGGAGGCCGGGCCGGCCGACCCGGCCGACCCGGCCAGGGCGCGTTGGCGCCGAAGCCGCCAGCGGGGGTCGGTGGTGTCGGTCCAGCAGCAGACCAGATCGACCGGGAAGTTCGGCCACCGGGCGGATCGCCGCGCGAAAGCGGGCCGGGTCAGGTGCGGGGCGATCGGGTCGTCCGGCGCGAAGGCGGTGACGTCGGACTCGGCCACCCGTACCGGGGCGGGGTCGGCGGGTACCACGCGGGCACACTCGTTGGGTCGGGGGGCACGCAGTTGCCCGCCCTCCTGGGTGGACCAGAACTCGATGTCGCAGGCGGTGGTGGCACCGTAGGCGAGTTCGCCGGACGAACCGGTCACCGGTTGGAACGCCCGCAGGACCGGTGCCCGCCGCCACCGGCGGGACAACCGGGGGCGCGGGCGCGGACCCCGTACCGGGTAGGTCTGGTCGGGCCGTACCGGCGTGGGCGGCGCGAACAGCAGCCCGGCGGTGGCGTCCAGCGCCTGGAGCGCGGCGGCGCGGGCGCTGTCCGGTACGCCGACCCGACTGCGGAGACCGGAACTGGCCGGGATGACGAAGTGGTCGACTCCGGCCCGGGTGAGCGCTGCGGTCACCAGGTGCAGGTTTCGTTGGTGGGCGGCCAGTGGGGTGACGTCGTCGTCGACGACGGCCGAGACGACCCGACCGTCCACGATCGTCCAGCGGTGGATCGGCTCGGCCGTCCGATGCCGTGGTGGGCGCAGCGTACGGGCCAGCCAGCAGAGGGTGACCCGGCCGGGATGGTGGATCAGCCGGAGCAGGGGAACCTGCCGGTGGAACGGGAGCAGCGCGTACCGGCGGCCCTGTGTCGTAGCGGTCAACGGTTCGAGACAGCGGCGAGCCAGCATACCTAGTCAACGATTAGAAATCCGGTATGGTCGCGCCTGTCAAATTATCCGGACATCACCACAAGTTGAGGGCGGCGGCGGTCTCCGTTCGCAGCGCCCGTACGGCCGCGCCGGCCCGCTCCCGCGCCTGCGCGACGTCGCCGTCGACCACCGGCTCAACCACTTCCAGGTAGGCCTTGAGCTTCGGCTCCGTCCCTGATGGACGGACGACCACCCGGGCGGCGGCGGTCCGTACGACGACCACGTCGGCACCGGGCCGCAGGTCCTCGAACGAGGTCACCGGCTCGTCCAGCAGGGTGGCCGGTCGATGAGACCGGAGGTATGCCATCGCGCGGGCGATCTCGTCGAGGTCGTCGACCCGGACCGACAACTGGTCGGTCTGGTGGACGCCGAACTCCGCCGCCAGTTCGTCCAGCCGGTCGAGCAGGTCACGTCCGCCGGCCTTGAGCCGCGCCGCCAGTTCCGCGACGGCCAACGCGGCGGTGACACCGTCCTTGTCCCGGACGTGCCACGGCGCGACGCAGTAGCCCAACGCCTCCTCGTAGCCGAAGACCAACGGGATCCGCTCGTCGTCGTCACCGGCCCGCACGATCCATTTGAAGCCGGTCAGGGTCTCGGCGTACGGCTCCTCGCGGGCCGCGCACAAGGCTCGCAGCAGCGACGACGAGACGATCGTGGTGGCGTAGCGGCCGTGCCGGCCGCCGCGCAGCAGATGGTCGGCGAGCAGGACGCCGAGTTCGTCGCCGCGCAGCATCCGCCACCCGGCCGCCGTGCCCGACCCGTCGGCGGACCGGGCACCAGACCCGGCCCGCACCGGTACGGCGACGGCGCACCGGTCGGCGTCCGGGTCGTTGGCGATGGCGAGATCCGCGTCGTGCTCGCTGGCCAGCGCGATCACCCGGTCCATCGCGCCGGGCTCCTCCGGGTTGGGGAACGCCACGGTCGGGAAGTCCGGATCGGGATCGGCCTGTTCGGCCACGACCAGCGGCGGCGCGAAACCGGCCCCGACGAACGCCGCCCGCAGCACCTCGCCGCCGACCCCGTGCAGCGGGGTGTACGCCACGGTCAAGGTCCGCGCCGTGGTCGGTTCCACCACGGCGGCGGCACCTCGCAGGTAACTGGCCAGCACCTCTTCGTCGAGGCTCTTGCCCGGGCCGCCCAACGGCACCTCGGCGAGCGTGCCGACCGCCCGGATCGCGGCTTCGATCTCCTGATCGGCGGGGGGCACGATCTGCGCGCCGGTGCCCGCCACGCCGCCGAGCGCCGCACCGAGGTAGACCTTGTAGCCGTTGTCCTGCGGCGGATTGTGACTCGCCGTCACCATCACCCCGGCGACGGCGTCCAGGGCTCGTACCGCGTGGGCCAGGACCGGGGTCGGCAGTGGGCGGGGCAACAGGTAGGCGTCCCGTCCGGCGCCGGTGGCGACCTCGGCGGTACGGATCGCGAACGCGCGGGAACCGTGCCGGGCGTCATAGCCGACGATCAGCGGACCACCCGCGCCGGCGGCGGCCAGCCAGGTGACCAGGCCGGCGGCGGCGCGGGTGACCACCTTGAGATTCATCCCGTTGGGGCCGGCCCGCAGCGGACCCCGTAGCCCGGCGGTGCCGAACGTCAACGGCCCGGCGAACCGGTCGGCCAACTCGGTGGCGCTGGCGGGCAACCGGCCCAGCAGCTCGCGCAGCTCGGCGCGGGCCGCCGGGTCCGGGTCGTCAGCGAGCCAGGTCTCGACCTGGGTACGCAGCGCGTCGGGGTCCAGCGCCGGCATGGTGTCAGCCCGCGTCGGTGAGCTGGAAGGACCGGACCATCTCGTCGAAGATCGGTTTGCTCTCCTCGAATCTGGCGTCGGTCGTCGTCAGGTAGAACGAGTACGCCTTGCCGTTGGCGACGATGGCCCGCCACACCCCGTGCCGCTTTCCGTCGCCTTCACCGCAGGTGTACTCGAACTGGGCGGCCTCCCGCCCGTCCAGTTCGACCTCGCCGGTCATGCCGAGCTGGACGTACGGCCGTGCGCAGGATTTCGACTTGGGGTTCTTCAGACCGTTCTCGGCGACCTCGGCCCAGCGTTGCGGGCCGGAGCCGAACGGCTCGACCACGATCCGTACCCGGCGGCCCTTGTCTTCCGGGTCGGTGAAGTCGACGAACAACCCGCCGGACCCCTTTTCCCAGGTCTCGGGGACGTTGACGCTGACGCCGCGCTCGTCGACTGTCTTGGTGGCGAACGCCGGTGCCGGTTCGGCGGTGGGTTGCGGTATCGACAAGGTCGGACCGGCCGGGTCCTCGTCGCCGCCGTTGAACAGCAGCGTCGAGGCGAGCAGGATCAGCAGGGTGACGCCGGCGGCCGCGCCGACCTGGATCTTGCGGTCCCAGCCTTTGATCGTGGTGACCATCGTGGTGCTGGTCTGTCGGGCACCGGCCACTGCCCGGTCCAGCATCGCCCCGGCGGTGGTGCCGATCGTCTTCGGCTGGTCCGACGGTGGCGACGACCAGCCGGGTGGTCCGTCGCTCCAGGGCTGAGCCGGCATCGCCCCGGTCGGGGTGATCAGGGCGTCACTGCCCGTATCGCCGTGCCGAGTGGTCGGCGCCGCCGGCCCGGCCGGACTGGTCGGATGTCCGGGCTGGGCCGGGTATCCGGGTCGGTGGGCGTGCGGCGCCTGCTGTCCCCGGGGCCCGGGCACACCCGCTGGGCTGACCGGCCCGACGTGCTGGGTCGGTCCGGCGGGGCTGACCGGTCCGGCCTGCTGGTTCGGGTTGGCGTTGGCGAGACCGGCGGCCGACCACTGGGCGGCGGACGGCATCTGCCGGCCAGCCTTGCGCAGCTCGGCGAGCCGGTCGGTGAGCGACTCGTTGGGGCCGATCATCGCCCGGCCGCCGATCTGGCCGGTCGGCTGCGGCGCGGCCGGTGCCGGTGCCGGTGGGGCCTGCTGCTGCCAGCTCGGCGGGCGCTGGACCGCGACCACGGCGTACGGATCGGTCACCAGGTTGGCCGGCGCCTTGCTGGCCAGCGGGCCGGCGAGCAGTTCGCGCAGCATGCTGCGGGCGGTCGGTACGTCGAACCGCCGGGCCGGGTCCTTCTCCAGCAGGCCGAACAGCACCTCGGTGAGTGGGCCGGAGCGGACCGGCGCCGCCGGGGGATCCTCGACGACGGCGTGCATGGTCTCGATCGGGTCGCCCTTGTCGAACGGGGGCCGACCTTCCACGGCGGTGTAGAGCGTCACGCCGAGGGAGAACAGGTCGCTCGGTGGTCCGAAGTCCTGGCCCATCGCCCGCTCCGGGGAGATGAAGTGCGGGGAGCCGAGCACCATCCCGGGCGTGGTGAGCTGCACGTCGGTGGGCATCCGGGCGACGCCGAAGTCGGTGAGCACGCAGCGACCGTCGGAGCAGATCAGGACGTTGGCCGGCTTGACGTCGCGGTGCAGCACGCCGACCGCGTGGGCGACCTCCAGCGCGCCGAGCAACGCGATGCCGATCTTGGCGACGGCGCGCTGCGCGATCGGCCCGTCCTCGATCACCATGTCCGCCAGGCTGCGGGCGTCCAGCAGTTCCATCACGATCCACGGGCGCCCGGCTTCGGTCACCACGTCGTAGACCTGGACCACGGCCGGGTGCTGCAGCGCGGCGGCCGCGCGGGCCTCGCGCAGGGTGCGTTCGTACATCGCGTCACGGTCGGAGGGGGCCAGTCCCGGGGGAAGGACGACCTCCTTGACCGCCACGTCGCGCCTGAGCAGGGTGTCGGAGGCTCGCCAGACGGTGCCCATGCCACCGTGCCCGACAGCGGCACGTAGCGAATACCGGCCACCGATGGTGGTGCCGGGTGCGGCTCGTGCGCTGGTAGAGCTAACTGGTCCGCCACTCCACGTCGGAATCTGAGTCACAGGAAATGCCGCCGAGAGAATTGAGGGGCCGGGGAAGCAACCCCTCTATCTTGCTGGGTCCTCCGCCCGAACGAAAGCCACGGGCCGAGGTTGGTCAGAAGTCCACTCTGTGTGGTTGTGTGATAGCCCAATGTACATCGGATCGGACTCTCGGTACCGAACCACTCACCGTGCCGGAACGTCTTTCGGGCGTGCGGTCCGACGCCGGGTCGTGGTCCGCGCGCGCGACGATCGCAGGCTCCGGTGGTACGAAGATCAAGAGTCGGATATCTGTCAGTTCTCGGTCGAACCGACAACCGGCTGGCCGCGTCGACCGTTACCCCCCGTAGGAGGTGTGGGACCCATGGCTGCCTTCGATAGTGACAATCGGGGCGGACCGCAGCGGTCTGAACGCCTCTACCAGGCATTCCATGACAATACGCGATGCGGTCACTACCCGAATGATGTTGCGCAGCGTTACCGTCCCCGGTCTACGCTGTCGGGGTCCCATCCCATCCACAGTGATCGAGAATCTGACGTGACGAGTGCGTTGACGTTGCCTACCGGCAGCGAGATGGCGTCGTCCTGGCCCGATCCGCTGCCAGGTACCCAACCCCTGCCAGTCGGGCTGGACAAGTTGCTCGACGCTCGCAGCCCAGAACTGACCGCGATCCGGCGACACCTGCACGCCCACCCGGAACTGTCCGGCCACGAGTTCGAGACCGCCGCCTACGTCGCCCACCAACTCTCCGCCATGGGACTCACCGCCCGACTCCTGCCCAAGGGCAACGGCGTCATCTGCGACATCGACGCCGGCATGGCGCACGGACCCGTACTCGCGCTGCGCGCCGACATCGACGCGCTGCCGCTGACCGACGTCAAGGACGTGCCGTACCGGTCGACCGTCGCGGGAGTCTGTCACGCGTGCGGGCACGATGTGCACACGACCGTACTGCTCGGCACCGGCATGCTGCTCGCCGAACTCGCCGCCCGTGGCGAGCTCCGCCAGCGGGTCCGGCTCATCTTCCAGCCGGCCGAGGAAATCCTGCCCTGCGGCTCCCTGGAGGTGATCGCCGCCGGCGGACTGGAGGACGTCACGCAGATCTTCGCCCTGCACTGTGACCCCAACCTGCCGGTTGGCCAGGTCGGTCTGCGGGTCGGACCGATCACCGCGGCGGCGGACAACATCAGCGTGCGGCTGTCCGGACCCGGCGGACACACCGCCCGCCCCCACCTGACCGTCGACCTGGTCAACGCCCTCGGCCGCCTCGTCACCGAGGTCCCCGCCCTGGTCAACCGCCGGGTCCCGGCCAACTCCGGGTTGCTGCTGGTCTTCGGGCAGGCGTCCGCCGGCACCCAGTACAACGTGATCCCCAACGAGGCCAGCGCCGCCGGCACCCTGCGGGTACTGGACCGCCCCACCTGGAACGCGGCACCGGAGATCGTCACCCAGATCATCCGCGAGGTGGTCGCCCCGACCGGGGCCACCGTCGACATCGAATATCTGCGCGGCCGGCCGCCGGTGATCAACGACGCGGCGGCGATCGGCGTACTCACCGCCGCCACCAGCGCAGCCCTGGGAACCGCCGCTGTCGCCGACACCCCGCAGAGCATGGGCGGCGAAGACTTCTCCTGGTATCTGGAGTACGTGCCGGGTGCCCTGGCGCGTCTCGGCGTCGGTCGGTCCGAACCCGGCAGCGACCTGCACCGGGCCTCGTTCGACGTGGACGAGCGGGCGATCGCGGTCGGCGCACGACTGCTCGTGCACACCGTGCTGCAGGCCGCCGAGGCGGACTGAACTCTCGTCGAGAGCCGCGCACGCAGGGGGCGGACCGCGCTCGGCCCGCCCCCGTAACGACCGTCGCCGCCGGACGGCCGTCACCGCGTCTGCGGCGTCACCGCGTCTGCGGGTCCTTGCTTTCCGCGTCGGTCGGTTCACGCGGCGTAGGTGTCGCCGGTGCCGGTGCCGGTGCCGGTGCCGGTGCCGGTGCCGGATCGGTCCGCGCGGTGGCGGACAGCGCCGGCTCGGCCCGGCGCGACCGCCCGGTGGACCGGCGCAACAGCCACACCACCACCAGCACCGGTACGCCGAGCGCGACCAGCCAGGGCAGCAGCGCCCCGAGCACCGTGACCAGCACCCGCAACGAGGCGACGAACGCGTCCCAGCCGGCGGCCAGACCAGCCAGGAAACCGAGCCCCGGCTCGTCGTCGGCCGGAGGGGTGTCCGGGCCGACGAGTTCGACGGTCACCCGGGACAGCGCGGTGAGATCGGCCAGGTGCCGCTTCTTCGCCTCCAGCGACGCCAGGTCCGCCTCCCGCTTGGCCAGTTCACTTTCCAGCATCACCAGGTCGGCGAGGGTTTCGGCGCGGGCCAGCAGGGCGCGACCACTGCGTACCCGCGCCTCCTGGGTGGCGATCCGGGCGTCCAGGTCGATCACCTCCTCGGTGACGTCCTGGGTGCTCAGCTCCCGGTGTTCCTCCTCGCCCAGCCGGGACAGCCGGTCGATCACCGCGTCGAACTCGGCCGCCGGCACCCGCAGCTCCAGCGTCGCGCGGGCGTGCGAGTCGTACTCCGATCGCTGGTCGCGGCCGACGAAACCGCCGACGGAGCTGGCGATCGTCGCCGCCTCGCCGGCCTTCGCCGTCACGTCCTCGACCCGTACGGTGATCGACCCGGCGTAGATGATCGACCGGGAGTCGACCAGCAGATCGACCGGCGGGGCCCCGTCCGGCTGCGCTGCGGCGCCCTCCCTGGCGGCGTCCTCACCACCGCCGCCCGCCTCTTCCTGGGCCGGACGGCCCTCCGCGAAGGGGGCCGCCGCCGGGGCGTCCGCCTGCGACGCCATCTCACCCGAGTCGCCACCGGACTGATCCGTCGCCGAGCATCCGGCCACCGTCAGTAGTCCGACGAGCGCCGCCACCGTCACGGTGCCGGCGAGCCGTCCGTGGCCCTGCCGACGTCGTTGCCTACCGTTCGCTATCAAAGGGTTCTCCTCGCGTTCGTTTCACGTTGCCGCCCGTTGTCGCTCAGACGCGCGGCGCGCGGTCAGCGGTTCCGGCAGACTGCGAACCGGCGGATCACGATTCGGTTGTCAAGGAGTCACGATGCGATTGACCAAGTTCGGCCATTCCTGCGTACGGCTGGAAAACGACGGTGCCGTACTGGTGATCGATCCCGGCGCGTTCAGCGAACCGGCCGCGCTCGACGGCGTCGACGCCGTCCTCGTCACCCACGAACACTTCGACCACCTCGACGTCGACCAGCTCGCCGACGCGCTGGCCCGCCGGCCCGCCGTGACCATCCACACCCATCCGGCCGTACGGTCCAAGCTGGAGTCCTTCGGCGACGTCGTGCGTACGGTCGAGTCGGGGGACAGCTTCGAGGCGGCCGGGATGCCGGTACGGGCGTACGGCGGTTGGCACGCCGAGATCCACCCGGACGTTCCACGCGTGCCCAACCTGGGATTCCTCGTCGCCGATTCGGTCTACCATCCGGGGGACTCGTTCGACGTGCCGGCCGACGCCGAGGTGGACACCCTGTTCGTGCCGGTGTCGGCACCCTGGCTCAAGCTCGCCGAGGCGGTCGACTTCGTCCGGTCCGTCGCACCCCGCCGGGCGATCGCCCTGCACGACGGCCTGCTCAACGACGCCGGACACACGGTGACCGACGGCAACATGACCACACTGGCCGGCTGCGAGTACGCTCGCCTGCCAGCCGGGACCACATTGCGCTGAGCGGAGGCGACACGGCGTGACGGAGGCACCCACGGAGGTGGTGCGGCAGCTTTACACGCTGCCACCGGGGCGGTTCGTCGCGGTCCGTACCGATGCGGTGGCGACCGCCCGGTCCACGGACCCGGCCGCCGCGCGGGCGATCGCCGGACTCCGCAAGCCGACGGTGGCCGCCTGGCTGGTCAATCTGCTCGCCTGGCACCGGGCCGACCTGGTCGGTGGCCTGGTGGAGTTGGCCGGCGAACTGCGGGCCGCGCAGCGCGACCTGCAGGGCTCGGCGCTGCGAGAACTCTCCGGCCGCCGCCGGGCGTTGATCGAAGCGCTGGTCGCCGAGGCGAGAACCCTGGCGGTCGAGCAGGATCCGGCGACCGCCGCCGGCAAGCTGCCGCTGGCCGAGGTCGAGGCGACCCTGTCGGCGAGCCTGGCCGACGAGTCGATCGCGGCGCAGGTACGTTCCGGGCGGTTGATCCGGGCCGTCGACTACGCCGGGTTCGGCGAGGTGCCGCGTCCCCGGCTGCGGCTGGTCGGCCCGGACGACGAGGTCGCCCCGGCACCGGCCGCGTCCGACCGATCCCGGGCCGAGCAGGCCGCGCCCAGCACGTCCCGGGCCGAGCAGGGCCCGCCCGGCACGTCCCGGGCCGAGCAGGCGCGGGCCGAACGCGCGCAGCGGGAACTCGACCGCCGCCGCGACCGGCTCACCGCCGAACTCGACACCGCACGGGCCGATCAGCGCGCCGCCCAGGCGGACGTCGCCCGAGCCGCCGCCGCCGAACACGACGCCGCCGAAGCGGTCGCCGAGGCACAGCGGACGGTGGCTGAGTGGGAGCGCCGACGCTCCGCCGCCGAGCAGGAACTCGCCCGCCGCAAGGTGGCGCGCAAGACGGCCGAACGGGCGGCCACCGCCGCCCGGCGCTACGTCGGCGACGTACAGGCCGCGTTGGAAGACCTGTCGGGACAGGGGCCGGACCGGTGACGGTGACGTCGATCGGGCGGGTGAAGGGCGGATCGCGGTGAATCCGGATCAGGCAGCCGGTGCGTGCCGGCGCAGCCTGCACGAATTGAGTGTGGCGTACAGCGAGTGCCCCGCTGCCCTGGCGCGGTGCCGTCGACTCGGCCTCGGTGGTTGGGCGTACCAGGTCGCCGGCCGCGGCGGCGTGCTGGGCGAGGTGTCAGCGCAGACGGCCGCCGCCGCGCTCGGGTTCCTCGCCGTCGACGCGGTGGCGGACGGTTGGGAAGCCGCCCGCGCGGCCAGCACGCCGGCGGAGGTCGCCGCGATGAGCCTGGCCGAGTGCTGCCGGTGGGGTGTCGAGCGACTCGGCGACTACCCGGACGTGGCACGGCTGACCGAGTTGGCCGACCAGGTGGTGGACAGCGCCGACGCCACCGGCCTGCCGCTGTTCGCCGCCTGGCGGGCGACGCCCTGTCCGGACGACTCCGCTGGCGCACGGGCCGCCGCCGTGGTCCGACTGTTGGTCGAACACCGGGTGGGCGTGCATCTGCTCGCCGTACGGGTGGCGGGGTTGACGCCGTTGGAGGCGATCCTCACCGGACCGGACGGGCCGGACGGCGCGATCGCGGCGGGGTGGGCACCACCGTGGCCGCCGACGGGATCGCTGATCCGCCGCCGGGTGTGGGCGGAACAGATGACGAACCGGCTGGCCGGTCAGGCGTTCACGGTGCTCACCGCCGCGCAGCGCAAGGAACTGGTGACCCTGCTCGACGGAGCCGCCGACCACGTCCGGTGAGCGACGGCGACGGCCGTCTCGGCGCGGCCCGCCGGGGCGTCAGGGCGTGGCGGTACGGGTGGGTCGGGCGCGCAGCTCGGCGACGTAGTCGTCCGGCGCGCCGGCCTTCTCCGCCGCGTTGGCGATTTCCGACAGGTACCAGGCGGTCGGCAGTCCGCCCTCGTAGCCGTCGAAGACGTACACCCAGGCGGTCACCTCGCCGTCCAGGGTGGCCACCCGGACGGTCAACCGGCGGTAGGTGCTGGCGAGGGCACCCTCGACTTCGTCGAGCTGGGCGGCGTCCCAGGGGTGGACGTCGTAGAGTGCGACGAAGACCCGGTCACCGGGCGACTCCACGATGGTGGTCACCGCGCCTTCCCAACCGATCACCCCCTCGCCGGCAAACGTGAGCCGCCAGCCTTCCAGCCAGCCGGTGCCCACCATGGGCGAATGCGGACAGTAAGCACGCATCCGAGCGGGGTCGAGGTTTGAGCCATACGCGGCGTAATGACGCACGGCGATGACGATAGCCCGCCGGAGGGGTGGGGGAGAATACGAGTGAGCGTGTCGCGTGTCAGGCAGTTGGTCGGACGTCGAGCCCGGACGGCCGATCAGGAAGCATAAGTCAGATTTGGGGAGAAAGTCGTTTTGAAGCGGATAGTGATAATCGGCGGCGGCCCGGCCGGCTACGAAGCGGCGCTGGTCGCGGCGCAGTTGCGGGCCGACGTCACGGTGGTGGAGGCCGACGGCGCGGGCGGTGCCTGCGTACTGTCCGACTGCGTCCCGTCGAAGACGTTCATCGCCAGCTCAGAGGTGGTCACCGGCTATCGGGACACCGAGGAGTTCGGGATCCACTCGGACGGACTGGAAGCCGTCACCGTCGACGCGGCGGCGGTGCACGACCGGGTCAAGCGGCTCGCACTGGCTCAGTCGGCCGATGTGCACAACAAACTGGTCAAGGCCGGCGTCACCTTCGTCGCCGGCACAGCGCGGCTCGGTGAGGATACGCTCGGTCACACCCACCGGGTGCTGGTCACCCCGGCCGACGGTGACGCTGAGTACGCGATCGCCGCGTCGACCGTACTGGTCGCCACCGGCGCCACCCCCCGGAAGCTGCCTACCGCCGTACCGGACGGCGAACGGATCCTGACCTGGCGGCAGGTGTACGACCTGCCCGAGCTGCCCGAGCATCTGATCGTGGTCGGCTCCGGCGTGACCGGTGCCGAGTTCGCCAGCGCCTACCTGGCGATGGGCGTACGGGTGACCTTGGTCTCCAGCCGTGACCGGGTGATGCCGCACGAGGACGCCGACGCCGCGATGGCGATCGAGCAGGTGTTCCGGGCTCGGGGGATGACCATCCTCAACAACTCGCGGGCCGACGCGGTCATCCGGGCCGGCGACGCCGTCGAGGTGCGGCTCAGCGACGGCCGTACGGTCACCGGCTCGCACGCGCTGATCGCGGTCGGCTCGGTGCCCAACACCGCCGGCCTCGGTCTGGCCGAGTACGGGGTGACCGTCTCCGACAGCGGCCACGTCCCGGTCGACCGGGTGTCGCGGACCAATGTGCCCGGCATCTACGCCGCCGGCGACTGCACTGGCGTGCTGCCGCTGGCCAGCGTCGCCGCGATGCAGGGCCGGATCGCTATGTGGCACGCGCTCGGCGAGGCGGTGGTGCCGCTGCGGCTGCGGACGGTCGCGGCGAACGTCTTCACCGACCCGGAGCTGGCCACCGTCGGGGTGTCCCAGGACGAGGTCGACGACGGCCGGGTGCAGGCCCGGCAGGTGATGCTGCCGCTGGCCGGCAACGCGCGGGCCAAGATGGCCGACCTGCGCGACGGCTTCGTCAAGCTGTTCTGCCGCCCGGCCAGCGGACAGATCATCGGCGGCGTGGTCGTGGCGCCCAAGGCCAGCGAGTTGATCATGCCGATCACGGTCGCGGTCGAGAACCACATGACGGTGAGTCAGCTAGCTCACACAATCACAATTTATCCTTCTCTGTCCGGATCAATCGCTGAAGCCGCACGTCAGCTGATGTGGAACGACGAAGAGTGACCAACCGAAGACGAATCCGGGGCGGCGGAGAACAGGCAGGACGACGTACCGTTGACGCGGCAACATCCGCTGCCCCCGGATTTCCCCCCGTTCCCGGTGGCCGCGGAGCGCCCGGGCTGCCGGCAGGTCCCGTGCCGGCAGCCCGCCCCCACCCGACATGCTGGTGACTGGGTAGGTGCGCGCCCTGCCTGATGTGACATTCTGATGTGCATGGCGTACGAACCGCGCATGGCTTCCGCGCTGTCCGGCGCCACGGTCGGACAGCTGTCTTACTGGCGACGAGGGCAAGACCAGATCCTGGTCCCCGAGGTGTCGGCCGAGCGACCCATCCTCTATTCGTTCCGCGACATCATCGCCCTGCGCGCCTTCGTCCTGCTGCGAGAGAAGCGACCGCTCCAGACCATCCGGCGGGCGCTGAACAACCTTCGCGAGATCGTCGAGGTCGACCACCTCTCGCGGTACAAGCTCGTCGAGCAGGGTCGACGGAGTATCGCGCTCGTCCAAGAAGACGGTGAAGGGGCGATCGACCTGGTCGACAAGCCGGGACAGCAGTTGACCGTGATCAAGCTTGGCGACGTGCTCCAGTCCTTCCCGCTTGGAGACATGGAGGTCCCCAACCTGACCCGGCCTCGCCAGCGAATCTCCGTGCGGCCGACGGTCCGCGGTGGTCATCCCGTCGTCGCCGGGACCCGGGTCAACTACGAGTTGGTCGCAGGTCTCGTCCGGGACGGCGTACCGCCTGAAGAAGTCAAGGACTTCTATCCCGGCGTCACCGCAGCCGCGGCCCGCGACGCCGCCTCGTTCGCTGACTACGTAGAACGGACCTCCAGGCGGAAATCGGCATAATGCACATACTTCTTGACGAAGATGTCCCTCGTCAGGTCGTCGATGTTCTCAAGCACGTCTTACGGGGTCACGACGTCGACCATGTCCACCTGATCAAGTGGTCCGGCAAGCCCGACGACAAGATCTACCGCGACGCGCGGAGAGCGGGCTACGAGGCGATCGTCACCAACGACGCCGCACAAATGGCCGATCCTGACGAGTGTCGCGAGGTCAAGAAGTCAGGGATCCACCGCATCTCCTACAACCAACGTCATCCTGGCCTGCATGGGCTTGCCATCGCCGTCGGAAGCCTCGTAGCCGCCATGCCGGGCGTGATCGACATCCTGAGCAACGCGGACGGGCAGCGCCTCGTGCACGTCACGGGGATCGACCCCACGAGAAAACGCTACGAGATCATCGATCCGCGCCGAAACCCTCCGCGATACCGGCCGCGCTGAACGCCGTCCGTGGCGTACCGTCGCCAGTAGAGCGTCGGCCAATGCGGACGACGGACCGTCGTCTCTCGCGTGGGAGGGCATGTATGCGCGTCGTTGACCCGGGCCTGCCAGCAACCCTACGGGCTCTGCGTGAGCAAGCTGGACTGTCGCTGCGCGACCTCGCCCGGATGGTGTACTCCAGCCGGTCGCACCTGCACGACATCGAACAGGGTCGGCGGCGACCCCGTCCTGATCTGCTCGCCCGTGTCGACGAGGCCCTTCAGACCGGCGGCACGCTCACGGCGATGATCCACACACCAGCCTCAGTGCTCGACGGTGACCGAGCGGCCCGGATTCACGACGCCCGGCGCACCGGCCGGATCACCGCCGGCGGTATCGCGGCATTCGCCGACCTCCTGGCGGCGCAGCGGCGACTTGACGACGAGGTCGGTTCCGGGGCCGTGCTGCCCGCCGCCGCGATGCAACTCGACATCATCACCGGACTGGTGGCCGACGCGTCCGGCGCCCACCGGCACGCACTGGTCGACGTCGCCGCCCAGTGGGCCCAATTCGTCGGCTGGCTGCATGCGGCGTGTGGCGACGGCGCCCGTGCCGAGCAGACGTGGATGTGCGGCCTGGGGTGGTCGGCGGAGATCGGGGACACCGACCTCGCCGCCACCATCCTCAGCTTCCGTGGCTGGGCTGCCGAACAGGCCGGACAGATCGGGGCGACGATCGCGCTGTCGCAAGCCGCCCAGCACCAGCCCGGTGTACACCCGGGGCAGCTGGCCTACTCGGCCAGTCAGGAGGCGCGAGGGCTGGCGGCCGCTGGGCAACGGCCGGGCGTGGTGCTGGGCGCGCTGGACCGGTCCGCTGAGTACGCGGCTCGGCAAGGCGAGCGTCCGACGCCTGCGTGGAACTACTTTCACACTGGCGAGTTCTTCCTGGTGCAACGCGGGATCGTGTTCTTGCACCTCGCTGACGCGGGTCACGCCGGCTACGCCGATCAGGCCGTCGAGTTGCTGGCTACCGGGTTGGCCCCGGACCGGCGACGGCCGGGCTGGTCCGGCACGCACCTCTGCGATCTGGGCGACGCGCATGCCCATGTCGGCGACCGGCGCGCAGCCGAGGCGGCCTACGCGGAGGCTGCGACGGTGGCGGACGCGACTGGCGATGAACGCTTGGCGGCACGGGCGTCCGCAGGCGTCCGTGCTCTGTCCGCACCGTCCGCGTGACGGACCGGAGGGTAGACCGTCACATCGGGTAGTGCGCATCCTGCTGTCAGGGGCGCTGCGGACCGCGACTCCGTTGGGAGCCGGGCCGCGCAGCGCCCGTACGGCCCGGTCCTGCCCGTACCCGCGTATGCCCTCGCGTGGGATCAGCGGGGCCGGGCCGCCCAGATAAGCGGCGGTCCGGCCGGGTTCCCCCGTGCCCGCGAGCCGGGCCGCCGCCCCGCGACCGTGGAGGAGTGGATCGTGCTCGGGAAGTGGTTTCAGCGCCAGGACGTGGTGATCGACGTGGTCTATCCGGTGCCGGGTCGGCGGCGGTACGCCGAGCGGCCGGTACCGCCGGACCGCCGGCCGGTGACCCGTACGGATCGGGCGCAGCGGCGCGGCGGCAACGCTGGCCGGCACTACCTGCTGCCGTGACCGCGTCGGAGTCGCGCGAACTGGCCAAGCCGCGAGGAACGATCGAGCCGGCGCACGAGCCGCACCGGCCGTCGTGGCGGTGCGCGGTGTGTCCGGGCGGTACGCCGTGGCCGTGTTCACCGGCCCGGGTGCAGCTGGCCGAGGCGTATTCCGGTGATCCGATCGCGCGCGCCGTACCCGTGGCCGGGCTGATGCCGGCGGCTGCGGTGGAGGCCGGCGTCCGCGACCCCGCTGAGTGGTACGAGCGGTTCGTCGCCTGGACCCGGTGCCCGGTGGCGGCACGGTGACCGCGATGGACGACGGCCCGGTGAGCGACCGGGATATCGCTGACGCCGCCGCGACCGTGCTGCGCCAGCACGCCGCCGGTCGGCCCTGCCACCTGGGCTGTGCCGGCGACGAATGCCAACGGCTGGCCTGGGCACACCGACGACGAGCGGCTGCGGCGGTCCGTCGCCAGCGGTCGATCTGAGTCCGTCGCGATCGACCTGATCGACGTCACCGCCCGACGCGTCGGCCCGACGGGTGCTGTGTCGAGCCCTACCGCCGGGGCTGACACCTGGCTCCACAAGATCAATGTGAGCGCCATTGTTGCCATATCGCGGTCTTGACAACCATGGCGCTCACATTGATCTTGCCTGCTGTTGGCTCATTTCGTTCCCGCACGTGTGACGGTGAGCAGCAGCGGCGAGCGGACGCCGACGTTGGCGGCGCGGTCGGCGACGACCTCGGCCAGCCATCCGACCGCGTCGCACGACCACTCGGCAAGTGTGCCGCGTAGCGCCACCGCGTACCCGGGCGGACCGTTCCACAAGCTGTCGTCGAACGGTGGCGGCGGTACGGCGTCCGAGTCGGCGACGTCACCGGCGACATCGCGCGTCGCATCGGCGAACACCTCTTGATCACAGCTGGTGAACTGGTCGACCAGCTGCTCGGCGACCGCCACGACAGACCGGTCCCGGCCGCCGTCGACGCTGACCCGGACCGGTGTGCGGGCGTGCGAATCGGTGTCGGCGTACCACTGGGTGGTGCGGATCGCCGGCACCGGCGCGTACGGCGGCCGTGACGACGGATCCAGCCCGTGCACCGGCAACAGGACCTGAACGGCGGACAACCGCAGCGTGCCCGCTCGCCCGACGGTGTCCCGCGCACACCCCAGGAACGGCCGCACCGGCAACGGCCGATTGTGGGCCACCGCGCTGGCCTCGACCTGAAACCAGGCGACCAGCCCCTTATCGAGTCCGCCCGGGTGGTGCCATCCGGCGTCGTCGACCGCCCACAGCCCCGGTGCGCTGCCCGGCTGGCCGGTCGACCGGTCGTCGAGCCAGCCCATCGCGAGCGAACGGTCGTGGAACAGCGCGTCGGCGTCCTGTTTCGGGGCACGCCACGGATGCGGAGTCAACTCGCCATACAGGGCGGCGAACATGGTGCCAGCGGTCCGGTCTACCGCTGGGCTGATGCCTGGCTGCGCGGTGGCGCCGGGTTCCGACATGCTGGTCCTCCTGGTCGCGTCGGGTCCTCCTGGTCGCGCCGGGCGGGGGAGCCGCCCGCGACTCTCCACCGATGATGCCGATGGGTGCTCATGACCAGTTGTCGTTCTGCCGGGCGACACGCCGACATCCGCCTGGCAGAACGACAACTGATCATGGCCGCCGCGCTGGCGGGCGGGGCAGATGGGGTGACGGCTGTCGATGGATCGCGTTACCCGTACGCAACGAGGCTGACGTACCGTCGAGGATCGCGAAGATGCAGGCTGAGGCGCATCGTGGTGTGATGCAACGGGGGTACGGGACACGCGCAGCGGTGGGCGGCAGCCGCAGGACGAAGGGCGGGGTGGGCGGATGGCCGATCTGTTCGAGGACTATCGCCTGGGCCCCGGCTGGGACGAGATGTTCGGTGAACCGGGCATGCCCCGGCAGACCTACGAGGCGCTGTACGCCACCCTGCAGCCGCTGTCCAGCGTCGAACTCGGCCTGCGGGCCGACGTACTCGCCCGCGCCTTCCTCGACCAGGGCATCACCTTCGCGCTCAAGGGCGTCGAGCGGCCGTTCCCGCTGGACATCGTGCCCCGGATCATCGCCGCCGACCAGTGGCGCACCGTCTCGGCCGGGGTGGCCCAACGGGTGCGGGCGCTGGAGGCGTTCCTGGCCGACATCTACGGTCCGGCGCGGGTGTTCGTCGACGGCGTGGTGCCGCGCCGGCTGGTGGTGACCAGCGCCCACTTCCACCGGGAGGCGGTCGGCATCACCCCGCACAACGGGGTCCGGATCCACGTCGCCGGAGTCGATCTGATCCGCGACGAACAGGGCGACTTCCGGGTCCTGGAGGACAACGTACGGGTGCCGTCCGGGGTCAGTTACGTGATGGAGAACCGGCGGGCGATGGCGCACGTACTGCCGGAGGTTTTCGCCTCGACCCGGATCCAGCCGGTGGAGTCCTACCCGGCGCAACTGCTGCGGGCGTTGCGGGCCGCCGCCCCGGCCGGCGTCACCGATCCGACCGTCGTCGTGCTGACCCCCGGGGTGCACAACTCGGCGTACTTCGAACACGCGCTGCTGGCCCGGGAGATGGGCGTCGAACTCGTCGAGGGACGTGACCTGGTCTGCGTCGGCAACGAGGTCGCGATGCGCACCACCGGCGGTGAGCGGCGGGTGGACGTCATCTACCGGCGGATCGACGACGATTTCCTGGATCCGGTGCACTTTCGGGCCAACTCGATGATCGGGGTGGCGGGGCTGCTCAACGCGGCCCGCGCCGGCCGGGTGACGATCGCCAACGCGGTCGGCAACGGGGTCGCCGACGACAAGCTGCTCTACACGTACGTGCCGGAGCTGATCCGCTACTACCTCGGCGAGGATCCGATCCTGCCGAACGTCGAGACGTACCGCCTGGATGACGGCCCGGATGTGCTCGATCATGTGCTGGACCGGCTGGACCAGCTGGTGCTCAAACCGGTTGACGGCTCCGGTGGCTCCGGCATCGTGATCGGCTCGCAGGCCAGCGACGAGGAGTTGGCCACCGTGCGCGAGGCGATCCTGGCCGACCCGCGCGGCTGGATCGCCCAGCGGGAGGTGGCGCTGTCGATGGTGCCGACCCTGGTCGGCAACCGGCTGCGCGCCCGGCACGTGGATCTGCGGCCGTTCGCCGTCAACGACGGCGACCGGGTCTGGGTGCTGCCCGGCGGGCTGACCCGGGTGGCGTTGCCGGAAGGCGCGCTGGTGGTCAACTCCAGCCAGGGCGGCGGCTCCAAGGACACCTGGGTGCTGGCGTCGCCGCAGGCCACCCCGCACCCGGACGACGCGCCGGTGCTGGCCGAGCTTGCCCCGCCCGGCGGTGATCCGGGCGGGACGGCCGCGCCGAGCCCGGACCCCGGCCCCGGCGCCGGCGCCGCCGAGACCTCCGCCCAGCAGCAACAACAGCAACAGCAACAAGAGCAACAACAGCAACAGCAACGGGTACGCGGGGAGGGCGGCGAATGCTGAGCCGGATCGCCGAGTCGCTCTACTGGATCGGCCGCTACGTCGAACGGGCCGAGGACACCGCCCGAATCCTCGACGTCCACCTGCACCGGATCATCTCCGATCCGTGGGTCGCCGAGGAGACCGCCTGCCGCTCACTGCTCGGCGTCATGGGCGTCGCCGTCGACGACCAGCCGTGCTCCTCGTCGCGAGTGGTCGGACTACTCGGCCTCGACGAACACAACCCGAGCTCGGTGGTCGGCTCCCTGGCCGCCGCCCGGGAGAACGCCCGTGGTGCCCGGGAAACGATCTCCTCCGAGATGTGGGAATGCCTCAACGCCACCTGGCACGGCCTGCCGGACGCCCGGCGCCGCGTCGAGCAGCAGGGCGTGCACGCCTTCTTCCGCTGGGTACGGGAACGCTGCGCGCTGATGGCCGGGCTGACCGACGCCACCATGAGCCGCGACGAAGGCTGGCTGTTCCTGGTCCTCGGCCGCAGCATCGAACGGGTCGACATGACCGCCCGGCTGCTGTCCACCCACGTCCGAGCTGGCGGCAGCATCCCGTCCTGGTTGACCCTGTTGCGCTCCTGCGGCGCGTGGGAAACGTTCCTGCGGACCTACCGGGGCGCGCTCGACGACCAGCACGCCGCCGAGTTCCTGCTGCTGGACCGGCTCTTCCCGCGGTCGGCGTTCGCCGCGCTCAGCCGCGCCGAGTCCTGCCTGACCGAGCTGGAACCGGCCGCCGGCGGACCGACCGGCCGTACCGGGGTGGTCACCGACGCGCAGCGCATCGTCGGGCGGGCCCGGACCAACCTGGAGTTCCGGGGCGCCGACGAACTGCTCGCCGACCTGGCCGCCGTACTGCAGAGCCTGGAACGAACCTGTTCGCACGTCAACGACGCGGTGTCCCGGCGCTACTTCCGCCAGACGTCGGCGGTCGCCTGGCTCCCGGAGGCAGTGGCATGAGTGTGCGGAGTTGGCGACTCAAGGTGGAACACCGCACCGGGTTCAGCTACGCGGGCAAGGTCGGGTCGTCGTTCAACGAGGCCCGGATGTCGCCGCGCAACGAACCCCGGCAGGCGGTGCTGGAGGCACGGATCGAGGTGTTCCCGCCGGCCCGCACCTACCGGTACGAGGACTACTGGGGCACCGTCGTCACCGCCTTCGACGTGCAGACCCCGCACGAGACGTTGGAGGTCACCGCGACGTCCACAGTGGAGACACTGCCGCCGGGGGACCTGCTGGACACCGACGGCGGCGCGGACTGGAACCGGCTGGCCGAGCCGGACCAGGTCGACCGGTGGCACGAGTTCCTACTGCCCACCAAACGGACCGCGCTCGACGACGAACTGACCGAACTGGCCGAGGCGACCCGCGCCGACGCCACCACCCCGCACGCGGCCGCCCTGGCGATCTGCGAACGGGTCCGCGAGGAGGTCGCCTACACGACCGGGTCGACCGGCGTACAGACCGACGCGGTGCACGCCTGGCGGCAACGCAAAGGGGTCTGCCAGGACATCAGCCACCTGGCGGTGGGTCTGCTGCGGGTGATTGGCATCCCCGCCCGCTACGTCTCCGGATACCTGCATCCCAGCCGGGACGCGGAGATCGACGACCGGGTCGTCGGGCAGAGCCACGCCTGGGTGGAGTGGTGGGCCGGCCGGTGGACGGCGTTCGACCCGACCAACGGGATCCCGGTCGGTGAACGGCACGTCGTCGTCGGCCGGGGCCGGGAGTACGGCGACGTGCCACCGCTGAAGGGCGTGTACGCCGGGCCGGCGAACACCGGTCAGGGCGTCGAGGTGGCGATCACCCGACTGCGGTGAGCGCGGGCGGCCGGCTGCCCCGACCGCATCCGGGCCGCCTCGGCCACGCAGTCCGTGGCCCGGTCCCGCACGAACGACAGCAGGAAGCACAGCTGCTCGTCGGTGCACTGCGCCGCCGCCCGCTCAAGGTCGGCGGTGATGGTGTAGTAGGCCGGTCCGACCTCGGCGACCGCCTTGGCGGTCAACTCGATCAGCACCCGCCGCCGGTCGGTCAGGTCGGCCGAACGGCGGACGTAGCCCCGCTCGGCCAGCCGGTCGACCATCCGGGTCACCGCCCCGGTGGTCAGCCCGAGCTGGCCGGCCAGATCACCGGCGGTCGGCCGGGGCGTGCTGCTGAGCACCGCCAGGCACGCCAGGTCGGTCGCGTGCAGGCCGAGCCGTTCCCCGATGGCCGCCTGCAGGCGGTACGCCTGCTGCGCGTAGTCCCACAACACCTGCCCAAGTTCGGCGACGGTCTGCTCACGATCGGGCGCCACTGCGACTCCATCCGTTCGCCACCGGTCCGCGCCGGCGTCCTGAGTGCCGGTTGTTCCGGCACTCAGGACGAGGCCGGTTGTTCCGGCGCTCAAGATAGTGCGGTCACCAACTGCCCGCCACCGGCATGCCTTCGGTGTAGCCGGCGGTGCTCTGCACCCCGATCACCGCCCGATCATGAAATTCGGCGAGCGTCGCCGCCCCCAGATACGTGCACGCGCTACGTACCCCGGCCACGATATCGTCGATCAGGTCCTCGACGCCGGGGCGGGCCGGGTCGAGCAGCATCCGCGCCGACGAGATCCCTTCCTCGAAGACGGCCTTACGGGCCCGGTCGAACGGGCTGTCGTCGGCGGTACGGGCACTGACCGCGCGGGCCGACGCCATGCCGAAGCTCTCCTTGTAGCGGCGGCCGTCGGCGTCGGTGTAGATGTCGCCGGGGGATTCGTAGGTGCCGGCGAACCAGGAACCGATCATCACGTTGGCGGCCCCGGCGGCCAGCGCGAGGGCCACGTCGCGGGGGTGGCGTACCCCGCCGTCGGCCCAGACGTGCCGGCCGCGCCGACGGGCCGCCGTGGCACAGTCCAGCACGGCGGTGAACTGTGGCCGGCCGACGCCGGTCATCATCCGGGTGGTGCACATCGCACCAGGTCCGACGCCGACCTTGACGATGTCGGCTCCGGCGTCGATCAGGTCGTCGACCCCGTCGGCGGTGACCACGTTGCCGGCCGCCACCGGTACGGGCGGATCCAGTGCCCGTACGGTGCGCAGCGCGGCGAGCATCCGTTCCTGGTGGCCGTGGGCGGTGTCGACGACGAGGGTGTCCACCCCGGCGTCGATCAACGCGGCCGCCTTACCGGCGACGTCCCCGTTGATCCCGACGGCGGCGGCGACCCGCAGCCGGCCCCGGTCGTCGAGAGCCGGTCGGTAGAGCGTGGCCCGCAGCGCACCGGCCCGGGTGAGCACCCCGACCAGCTGTCCGTCGTCATCGACCACCGGGGCGACCCGGCGGCGTCCCCGGGCCAGCAGATCGAACCCGGTACGCGGATCGGCGCTGGCCGGCACGGTCAGCAGCCCGGTCGACATCACCTCGTGCAGTTGGGCGAAGCGGTCCACACCGGTGCAGTCGGTCTCGGTGACGATGCCGACCGGCCGGCCGTCGTCGACCACGATCACCGCCCGGTGGGACCGTTTCGGCAGCAGATGGATGGCGTCCCCGACGGTGTCGGTGGGGGCCAGCGACAGCGCGGTGTCGTGCACCAGGTGCCGCTGCTTGACCCAGGCGATCACCTCGGCGACGACGTCGATCGGGATATCCTGTGGGATCACGGTGAGCCCGCCCCGGCGGGCGACCGTTTCGGCCATCCGCCGCCCGGCGACCGCCGTCATGTTGGCCACGATCAGCGGGATCGTGGTGCCGGTGCCGTCGGAGCTGGCCAGGTCGACGTCGAGCCGGGACGCGACAGCCGACCGGCTGGGCACCAGGAAGACGTCGTTGTAGGTCAGGTCGTGCGCGGGTGGCCCGCCGGAGATGAACCGCACCCGATCATCATGCCCGGCCGGTGTGACCGGCAATCCCCGGTCAGCTGATCACGCAGATCGGTGCGCCGGCGCTGACCACTGCGCCGACTTCGGCGGCGAGACCGCTGACCGTACCGGACTTGTGGGCGTTGATCGGCTGTTCCATCTTCATCGCCTCCAGCACCACGATCGGGTCGCCCTCGGCAACCTGGTCGCCGTCGGCGGCGGCGATCTTGACGATGGTGCCCTGCATCGGCGAGGTCAGCGTGTCGCCGCCGACAGCGGCCGCCGGGGTCGCGGCGGACCGACGGCGGGCCGGCTTACGGGCCGCCGGTGACGCTGCGGCCGTACCGCCGCCGACGCCGGCGGGGAGGCTGACCTCGACGCGCTTGCCGCCCACCTCGACCACGATGGTCTCGCGGTCCTCGGGCGCGTCGGGTGCCGCCGCCGGTGCGCTGAACGCCGGTATGGTGTTGTCGAACTCGGTCTCGATCCATCGGGTGTGGACGGTGAACGGTTCGCCGGTGAACGCCGGGTCGCGGACCACCAGCCGGTGGAACGGCAGGACCGTGGCCAGCCCGTCGACCACCATCTCGTCCAGCGCCCGCCGGGCGCGTTCCAACGCCTCGGTACGGGTCTCGCCGGTGACGATCACCTTGGCCAGCAACGAGTCGAAGTTGCCGCCGACCACGTCACCGGCGGAGATCCCGGCGTCCACCCGTACGCCTGGGCCGGCCGGCAGCCGCAGCGCGGTGACCGTCCCCGGCGCGGGCAGGAAACCCCGACCGGGGTCTTCGCCGTTGATCCGGAACTCGATCGAGTGTCCGCGCGGCGTGGGATCCTCGGCGAACCGCAGCCGCTCACCGGCGGCGATCCGGAACTGCTCACGGACCAGGTCGATGCCGGACGTTTCCTCGGTGACCGGGTGTTCGACCTGCAGCCGGGTGTTGACCTCCAGGAACGAGATGGTGCCGTCCGTACCGACCAGGTATTCGACCGTGCCGGCACCGTGATAGCCGGCGGCCCGGCAGATGGCCTTGGCGGAATCGTGGATGGTGGCCCGCTGGGCGTCGGTGAGGAACGGCGCCGGTGCCTCCTCGACCAGCTTCTGGTGGCGGCGTTGCAGCGAACAGTCCCGGGTGCCGACGACGATCACGGTGCCGTGCTGATCGGCCAGGATCTGCGCCTCGACGTGCCGGGGCCGGTCGAGGTAGCGCTCCACGAAGCATTCGCCCCGGCCGAACGCGGCGACCGCCTCGCGGGTGGCCGAGTCGAACAGGTCGGGAATCGCGTCGAGGCTGCGGGCGACCTTGAGGCCGCGGCCGCCGCCGCCGAACGCCGCCTTGATCGCGACCGGCAGGCCGTACTGTTCGGCGAAGGCGATCACCTCGTCCGGTCCGGCGACCGGATCGGCGGTGCCCGGCACCAGCGGCGCGCCGGCCTGCTGGGCGATGTGCCGGGCGGTGACCTTGTCGCCGAGGTCCCGGATGGCCTGCGGGGTCGGCCCGATCCAGGCCAGCCCGGCGTCGATGACGGCGGCGGCGAACTCGGCGTTCTCGGAGAGGAACCCGTAGCCGGGGTGGACGGCGTCGGCACCGGCTCGGGCAGCGACGTCGAGCAGCTTGTCGATCCGCAGGTAGGTGTCGGCAGCGGTCTGCCCACCGAGGGCGTACGCCTCGTCGGCGAGGGTGACGTGCGGTGCGTCGCGGTCGGCGTCGGCGTAGACCGCGACGCTGCCCAGCCCGGCGTCCCGGCAGGCGCGGATCACCCGGACCGCGATCTCGCCCCGGTTGGCGATGAGAACCTTCTGCACGCCCGCACTCCCTCTGCTCACGTTCGCCGATTGTCGCTGCGGCGATCCCGCCGAGCCTATCGACATCCGCCACCGACCTCGACGGTCGCGCAGCACGCCGTTTCGACCGTCGCGTACCCCGGCGATGGTGTCCTGGTCACTAGGCTGCCGGTGTGTCTGCCACCCGGATGATGATTCTCGGCCTGGTCAAGTGGATGCAACCGGTGCACGGCTACGACGTGCGGCGGGAGCTGCTGAGCTGGGGCGCCGACGCCTGGGCGAATATCCAACCTGGATCGATCTATCACGCGTTGCGGACGCTGGCGCAGGACGGGCTGCTCCGTACGGTGGGCACCGCCCAGGTCGGGGCCCGGCCGGCGCGGACCAGTTACGAGATCACTCCGACCGGGATCGACGAGTTCGAGACCCTGTTGCGCCAGCACTGGCGGGACTGCCGGCCGCCGGTCGATCCGTTCCTCAGCGCGTTCGCGTTCCTGCCGGCGATGCCCCGGGCGGAGGCGGTCAGCGCGCTGCGCGGCCGGGCGGCGGCGCTGCGGGGCGGCAACGTCGCGGCCCGGGCCGAGCTCACCACAGGTTGGGCGCGCCACAAGCCGGCGCACGTCGGCTGGATGCTGGAGTTGACCATCGCCCGCGCCGAAGGGGAGGTGGCCTGGTGTGAACGGGTGGCCGACCTGATCGAGTCCGGCGTGCCTTACCAGCCCGGTTCGGCGGTGGACAAATCGGCTGACGAGAGCTGGTCGGGCTGGCAGGCTGATCTCGATCGGGACGAACGGGACCGGGGTGAGCGGGATCGGGCCGGCGATAATCAAGATTGACTAATCGACGTCGGCGGGGATAGCGTGCCACGCAGCGTGGGAAAGGCGGCACGGTGAGCCCTGCCCACGGGGGACACGGCCGGTTGCCTTCCGGCCCGGTAAGCACGGCCGGTGGGCAACCGGCCCGGTAAGCCAGGAGCACACCGGCATGATCGAGACCAAAGGGCTGCGCAAGTCCTTCCGTTCCCGGCAGGGACGCGAATCCAAGACCGTCGACGCGGTCCGAGGCGTCGACATGGTCGTCGAAGAAGGCGAGATCTTCGGCTTCCTCGGCCCCAACGGCGCCGGCAAGACGACCACCCTGCGGATGCTCGCCACCCTCATCGAACCCGACGGCGGGGAAGCCGTCATCGCCGGCGCCGACCTGATGAAAAACCCCGGCGAGGTACGCCGGCGGATCGGCTACGTGGCCCAGGGCGGCAGCACCTGGGACGAGGTCACCGGCCGCGAGGAACTCGTCATGCACGCCCGGATGTACGGCATTGGCAAGGCCGAGGCGCAGCAGCGGGCCACCCGCGCGCTGGACGCCTTCCAGCTCACCGAGTACGCCGACCGCAAGTGCAAGACCTACTCCGGTGGGCAGCGTCGCCGGGTGGAGATCGCACTGGGCATCATCCATGAGCCCCGCGTCGTCTTCCTCGACGAACCGACCACCGGCCTGGACCCACAGAGCCGGGCCCACATGTGGGACGAGATCCGCCGGCTGCGCGCCGAAGGCATGACCGTCTTCATCACCACCCACTACCTCGACGAGGCCGATGCGCTCTGCGACCGGATCGCGATCATGGACAACGGCCAGATCGTCACCGAAGGCACCCCGGCCGCCCTGAAGCGGGAGATCGCCGGGGAGGTCGTCTCGGTCGGCCTGCGAGCCGGCGAGGCACCCACCGCCGCGCAACTGCTCGACTCCCAGCCGTACGTCAGCAAGCTGGAAACCCCCGACGACGGGGGCCTGCGGCTGTTCGTCGACGACGGAGCGACCGCGATCCCGCAGATCCTGCGTACCCTCGACGGCGCCGGTCTCGAACTCGGCTCGATCGAACTGCACCGGCCCAGCCTCGACGACGTCTTCCTCACCAAGACCGGCCGTTCGCTGCGCGAGTCCTGACCCGGTCCGCCGTCGTAGCTGATCCCGGCCGTAGCTGATTTTGGAGCCCGTACGATGAAACTCGCCCGCGACACCTGGCTGATCTTCCAGCGGCAGGCGTTGCTGCTGCTACGCAACCCCGTCTGGATCTTCGTCGGGGTGTTCCAGCCGATCATGTACCTGCTGCTGTTCGCGCCGCTGCTCAAGCCGGCGCTGGCCCCGATGGGGGCGAGCAGTGACGCCGAGGTGTACCGGATCTTCGTACCCGGTCTGCTGGTGCTGCTGGCCATCTTCGGTGGCCTGTTCCAAGGCTTCGGCCTGATCGCCGAACTGCGGGCCGGCGTCATCGAACGGTCCCGGGTCACCCCGATCAGCCGGCTGGCGCTGCTGCTCGGCCGCAGCCTGCGCGACGTGATGTCGCTGCTGCTGCAGGCCGTCATCATCACCGCGCTGGCGATCCCGTTCGGCCTCGCCGTACACCTGGGCAACCTGCTGCTGGCGTACCTGCTGCTGGCCCTGATCGCGTTGATGACCTCGGCGGTCTCCTACGGGGTGGCGCTGCTGGTGCGCAGCGAGGACGCGCTGGCGCCGCTGATGAACACGGTCGCCCAGCCGGTGCTGCTGCTCTCCGGCATCCTGCTGCCGCTGGCGTTCGCCCCGCTGTGGTTGCAGCGGGTCGCCCAGTGGAACCCGTTCGCCTGGGCGGTGGACGGCACCCGGGCGCTGTTCGCCGGCGATCTCGGCAACGACGCCGTCTGGCAGGGGCTGTTGATCACCCTGGTGCTGGCCAGCCTCGCGGTCACCTGGGCCGCTCGCGCTTTCGCCCGCAGCGTCCGCTGAACCGGCTGGCCTGCCTTGCTCGTCCCTTGGAGTCGGGCTGCCCTCTGCGCACGGCAACGGCACAGAGGGCAGCGGCACCAGACTACCGGCGGACCGTGAACTCGGCCGGCACGAAGCCGGGCGGTCAGCGGCGGCGGGCCAGGGTCAGCCCGTCGGCGATCGCCAGCATCACCACGTCCACCCGGTCGTCGGCGGCGACCTCGCGGTTGAACGCCACCATTGCCCGGTCCTCCTCGCTCTGCGGCTGCAGGACCCGACCGTGCCGCAGCACGTTGTCCACCACGATCAGCCCGCCCGGTCGCATCCGGGGCACCAGTTCGGCCCAGTACACCGGGTAGCTGATCTTGTCGGCGTCGATGAAGGCCAGATCGAGGTACGGCTCGGCCGGCAGCGCCCGCAGCGATTCGGCCGCCGGTCCGATCCGCAGATCGATCCGATCCTGTACGCCCGCGCGCTCCCAGTAGCGGCGGGCCACCGAGGTGAAGGTCTCCGAGACGTCGAGGCAGACCAGCTGCCCGTCCGGACCGAGGCCACGGGCGATGGCCAGCGCGGACAGCCCGGTGAAGGTGCCGACCTCGACCGCCTGGCGGGCGTTCACCAGCCGGGTCAACAGGGTCAGCAACGCTGCCTGCTCCGGCGCGACCTGCATCTGCGCGTTGTCCGGCAGCGCGGTCGCGGTCTCCTCGATCAGATCGCCGACGATTTCGTCCGGCGGGGTGCCATGAGCCACGACGTACTCCTGGAGCGCGTCGGTCATCGGCAAGGTCTTGGTGGTCATAGGGCAGACGCTAGCCCGATCACCGCCCGTCGTCGGCCGCGCCCCACAGATCCGTGATCGAATGGCCGATCTCGGTGACCAGCCGGCGCAGCACCGGCAGGGACAGCCCGACCACCGTGCCGTGGTCACCCTCGATCCGATCCAGGAACACCCCGCCCAGACCGTCGATCGTGAACGCGCCGGCCACCCGCAACGGCTCGCCGGTGCCGACGTACGCGGCGATCTCGGCGTCGGTGACGTCGGCGAAGTGCACCACGGTCGCGGCGGCGGCCTCGGCGTGTTTTCCGGTGGTCAGGCTGATCAGACTGTGCCCGGTGTAGAGCACCCCGGACCGGCCACGCATCTGCCGCCAGCGCCGGGTCGCGTCGTCGGCGTCGGCGGGTTTGCCGAACACCTCGCCGTCGAAGGCGAGCACCGAGTCGCAACCGAGCACCAGTACGTCCGCAGCGTCGCCGGCCGCAGCGTCGCCGGCCGCAGCGTCGCCTTCCGCCAGCGCGCCCGCCGCGTCGGGATCGCGTCCCCGGAGCCGGTCGGCGACGGCCGTCATCTTCAACCGGGCCAGCGCCAGGCACAGCTCGTCGGCCCGGTCCAGCAGCACCGACGATTCGTCGACCCCGCTCACCAGCACCTCAGGGGTGATCCCGGCGGCTTGCAACAGCTTGTGCCGGGCCGGGCTCGCCGACGCGAGCACCAGACGCGGCTGCAGGGAGGTACGCACGACTCGTCACGCTACGGCACCGGCCCCGACCGGCCGCGCACCCGGGCCGGTGCCGGGCGGCGAACCCGGGCCGATACCGGGCGGCGGAGCCGGACCACCAGCAGCAGCCCGACGGCGCAGAGCAGCGTCACCGTACCGACACCGGCCACCAGCACGCCGGTAGCCAGCGGCCGCGCCTCCCGCCCGCCGGCTACCGCCCCCACCGGCGGCGGTGCACCGGCGGGCCGCTCGTCGACGGACACCGGGTCCGGCGGCGGCTCGCCGGCCGATGGGACGCCGGTCGGCGGCGGATCGACGGTCAACGCCGCCACCAGATCGACGACGCCGTGCCCGTACCGGTCGTCGTGACCCGGTGGTCCCCGGTCGGCGGCCGTCGCGGTCAGCCGCTCGACCACCTCGCGGGCCGTCATGGTCGGAAAGCGGCTACGGATCAGCGCGACGGCGCCGGAGACCACGGCGGTCGCGGTCGAGGTGCCCGTGCTGGCGAGGTAGCCGCCGTCCGGGGTTGTGCTGTGCATTTGTACGCCGGGCGCGGTGACGCTGATCCGGGAACCGGTGACCGAGATCGGGTCGTACTCCCCGTCGCGGCCGACCGCGCCGACCGCCACGACTCCGTCGACGAAAGCGGGAAAGGCGACGCCCACGTCTCGTGGCCGGTTGCCGGCTGCCGCGACGACGACGACGTCGGCGGCCAACGCCGCCTGGACGGCAGCGGCGAGCGACGGAGACGGGGCGCTCGACGTGGACACGTTGATCACGTCGGCTCCGGCGCGTACGGCGGCGTCGATGCCGGCGGCGAGCTGGTCGGGCAGGGCGTCACCGGACCGGACCCGGTCCCGTACCGGGATCAGGGTGGCCCGTGGCGCGATCCCGAGTACGCCGGAGCCGTCCGGCCGGCCGTGCGCGGCGATCAGCCCCGCGACCGAGGTTCCATGTCCGTCGTCGTCGATCGTGGCGGCAGCGGGGTCGCTGGTGACCAGGTCGACCCCGGTGGTCAGGTTGTCCCGCAGGTCAGGGTGACCGGCCACACCGGTGTCCACGACCGCGACCCGTACCCCGGATCCCCGGGACAGTTGGTGTGCACGGGAGACCGCCAGGAAGTCCAGATGCCACTGCCGGCCACGATCCGGATCGGGCCGCCGCGCGGCCGCGACCGCCGGGTCGGCGACCACACCGCCGACACCGACGGCGCCGACACCGACGGCGCCGACCAGGACCAGCAGCAGGACCTGCGCCAGCACCAGCGACAGGACGTGCGGCAGGACGCTGTGACGGCCGTGCGTCGGCAGCGCTTCTGGAAGGTCACGCATCAGCGCCGTGCCTCGATGGCGGGGCCGGGATCGTGTCGAGGGGCGGCGGCGGGCCGGAGCACCGCCGGATCGCTGCGGTGGGTCCGCCGGGACTCGTCGAACTCGATGTCGACCTCCTCGCGCCCCGGTCGGTCGGTGACCGGGCGGGCGGTCGCCGGCACGATGACCCCGCCGACCGGGTTGAGCCGTGACGCCGGTGTCGTGCCGCGAGCCGGACCGACCGCCGCTGACGCCGGCGGGACACCTTGAACCGGAGCCGGGCTCGGCCCGCCACCCGCCGTGATGACACCGCCGGACAGCGCGACCTGTGGCGGTCGGTGGTGGGTCGTGGCAGCCGGCTGGCCGGGCCGACCGGACACCCCGTGCCCGGCCACCGAGCCGTACCCGGTCGTTGCGGGGCCGCCCGGGACGCGGTCCGCTGCCGGTGGCGTACCCGCCGGTCGACTCGCCCCGGCCGGCGCGGTCGACGACGCCCCTGCGTTGGCTCGCGCCCCGATCGCGGCACCCCCGATCGCGGCCGCCGCCAGACCGGCACCACCTGCGAGGCTGACGACCGACCGACTCACGTCGGTGCCGGCGGGGCCGATGCCGGCGGTGCCGCCGCTGGTGATGGAGTCGATGGTGGCGACATGAGCGGTGCCGAGAGCGGCGGACGCAGTGCCGGCGTGACCGCTCGCCAGGCCGATTCCCGCGCCCGTACCGATGTCCGGCCGGCTCGACGCACCAGCCGCGCCGACCGGGGCGGTGCCGCCGCGGGCACCGCCGCTGCCCACGACGCTGGCGCCGGGGGCAGGGACGTCGGCGCCGGGGACGCCGGTGCCGGTGCCGGAGATGACGTACGCGGGTGGTTGACGGATCTGGACGCGGGCCTGCACCAGGGTGTCACTCAGCTGTCGCATCACGGCCCGGGCCCGGTCGTCGATCCGGGCCAGATCGGCGTCGGTGACCTGGGGCGGATCGATCTGTCTGGCCCGCATCGGCCGCTGGCCGGCGACGCCGAGCTGCTCCTGGACCGCCCGCTGCCGGCGCAGGTCCACGTACTCCTCGTACAGCCGGCGCAACTCGTACCGCGAGTTCGACAAGGTGGTGACCGCGACGCGCAACGCGGTGTGGTTCGCCACCGCCACCTCGTACGTCGACCGGACGTTGGCGATCAGCTGATCCATCCGGTTCACGAAGAGCGCGGCCGCACCGCTGCGATCCGGCGGCCAGACGGCGACGAGACGGTCCCGATGCCGACGCAGTCCAGTTAGGTGGGTCGCGGCGAGCTCGTACGCGCGTTGCCAGCCAACCACCTGCCGCCACCGGCCGGCGACGTCCTGTCGTTCCAGCAGCCGCCACATCGCCTCGGTGTCGAAGCGGTGCCAGTCCGTCCCCGCCCCGCCGACGCCGGGCTCACGCATCCGGCGACACCCGGTCCAGGGCCGCTTCGACGTCCGCCAACCGGGCGGCGGCCAGCGCGTCCACGTCGCGATAGCGCGCACTGACCGTCGCCGCCGCCGTCGCGACGGCACCGGTGGCGGTCTGGTAGAAGTGCATCAGATACGCGGTGTCCCGGGCGGCGATCCCGTGCGTGCCGAGAAATCCGGCGAGTTCCGGGAACGTGTCCGGATCCGCAGCGGCGTCGGCGACTCCCGTGACCCCGGCTGATCCCTCCGGTAGCAGGTCGGTGAAGACCTGTTCGACATGCCGCGCGTAGTGCCCGGTGACCTCCGCCGCCAACGAGTCGGCGAACTCCGCCAACCCGTCGACGTCCGCCTCGATCGCGCCATAGTCGGCGAGCCACGACGGTGGATGCCGATCCTCATCGAGCAGACCCATCCGACCTCCCCAGGTGTGACCGCAGGGTCTCTGTCGGTGAGGCTAGCCGGCGCGCGCACGTCGAATCGTCCGTTGGATTCGGGCGGTGCCGGCCGGGTCGACCGCCGCGACCGCCACGACCGGCGCTCAGCGCGGGAGCGCCGACCCACGCCACGCCTGCGGCCCAGGTCGGGGAAGTCGGCCCGCGACCGGGCGGGCGCTGCGGGCCCACCGTGACGGCGCCTGCAGCGAGGGGCTGCTGTCGGGAACCGGACGGGTACGGGTGAGCAGAACGGCGACCAGGGCGGCGAGTTCCTCGGCGTTCGGCGTACCCCGGACGATCCGCCAGTCCAGACCCTGCGCCGCCGGGGCGGCCGGTGCGGTGGCGGCCAGGGGTTCTTGCGGTACGTCGGCCACCCGGCGAGCGTACGCCGCTGGGACGCACCGGATGTCCGGCGCGGTCGGGGCGGCCGGGCACGATGGTCGGATCGCGCCGGTACGGTGCACGATGGTGACAGCCGTACGAGATGGTCGTGCTGAACCTTTTGCCAGGCGGAAAGGTTCGCGGATCGTACAAGATGACGCGCGGCTCACACCGGCCGCGTGCCGACAGTGTGGCACTCAGGTCTTCCGGGTACGGTCATTTGGATGTCCGTCGTGCCCCCGCAACTTGTCGCAGACCGTTACCGGCTGGTCGAGCCGCTCGGTCAAGGTGGCATGGGCCGGGTCTGGAAGGCCCGCGACGAGGTGTTGCACCGCGACGTGGCGATCAAGGAACTCGTGCCACCGCCCGGACTGACCAACCAAGAACGCCGCGAGATGCGGGAACGGTCGCTGCGGGAGGCGCGGGCGATCGCCCGACTCAATCACATCAACGTGGTCCGGGTCTTCGACGTCCTACGGACCGATGGTGATCCGTGGATCGTCATGGAATACGTGCCGTCCCGGTCGCTGCAGGACGTGCTCGCCACGGACGGTCCGGTCTCGTCCGTACGCGCCGCCGAGATCGGACTCGGCGTCCTCGGGGCGTTGCGGTCGGCGCATCTGTCCGGCGTCATGCACCGCGACGTCAAACCGGGAAACGTCCTGCTCGGTCACGACGGCCGGGTGGTGCTCACCGACTTCGGCCTGGCCACCGTGCCGGGTGACCCCAACGTCACCCGTACCGGCCTGGTGCTCGGCTCGCCCGCCTACATCGCGCCGGAGCGCGCCCGCACCGGTAGCGCCGGACCGGAAGGTGACCTGTGGTCGCTCGGCGCGACCCTCTACGCGGCGGTCGAAGGCCAGTCCCCGTACGCCCGCCCGACCGCCATCGCCACCCTTTCCGCGTTGGCGACCGAACCACCGCCACCGGCCCGGCGCGCCGGGCCGCTCAAGCCGGTCCTGGCCGGTCTGCTGCGTAAGGATCCGTTGGCCCGGATGCGGGCCGACGAGGCGGAGCGGTTGCTGATCCGCGCCACGGGTCGCGGTCCGCGTCGGGGACGGTCTCTGCTGGACGGAGTACGCCGGCCGAGCCCGTTCGGTCCGCGTGAGTCGCGGTCCGAGTTCGTCCCCGGTCCGCGTACCGCCTCGACCCGGACGCCGATCCCGCCGCCGGACCCCGGATCCCCGCCGCCGGTCGCTCCGCTGCCGACCGCGTTGCCGGTGGTGCCCGGGCCGGCGAAGTACGGCCAGGTCTCCCCGCCGTCGTCGGCGGATCCGACCGCTGCCGTCTCGGCACCGCCGCCGGCCGGTGAGACGACGGTGTTGCCGAAGTCGGACGGACCAGCGGTGACGCCACCGGCCGCTGAGACCAGCGTGCTGCCGGTGGGACAGGGCGGCGACGCGACCGCCGTGGTCCGTGACGACGCGACCGCCGTCGTCCGTGACGCTGTGACCGCTGACGATCAGACCACGTCGACGGCCGGCGCGACGGGGACCGGGACCGCTGACACGGGCACCGGGTCCGGCGCGGGTACGCCCGGCAAACGGGCTCGGCCCAAGCGTGGTGCCAGCCGGACGGGCCCGGCGAAGTCTGGCGCGACGCACCCGAAGGCCCCGGACGGCGTCGATGTCGACCCGAGATCCGCCCTGGCCGGGGCGGCGCTCACCGCCGCGACCGCCACCGGTGAAGCGCAGCAACCGGCAGCGCCGGTAGACGACAGCGATTCCGCTGGCGGCCCGCAGGAGCCGGCCGACACCCTGGAACCGAAGGTCCACGCCGAGGGCCCGGAAACCGCGGCCGCACCGGAAAAATCAGGTAACGAGCCGGAAGGGCCAGGTAGTGAGCCAGCCGCCCATCCCGTGTCGGCCGGCACCGCCGCGCCGGTGGCGGCCGCAGCCGCTGTTGCCACACCCCGTGACCAGAACTGGTCCAGACCAGCGCTGCTCGTCGACCGGGTCAGCCGAACGGCCGGCTCGATTCCCCGTACCTGGCTGCTCGGTGGAGTGGCCGGCGTACTCGTCCTGGCGTTGCTGGTGACCGTCGCGCTGCTCAGCGGCGGCGGCGAAGGCGAACGGCGCGGACAGGTCGGCACCGGGCCGGCCAGCTCGTCGGCGCCGACCGAAGCCGCGCCACCCACCTCCGCCGCGCCCAGCGCCGAACCGACGCTCGAACCGACTTCGAACGTGACGCCGTCGCCATCCGTGGTCACCAGCGCGCCCAACGTACCGCCGCCCGTGCCGGACCCCGTCGACCCGCCAGAACAAGACGGTGACCTGCCCGCCGGGTGGCGGCTGCATCGCGACTCCACCGGGTTCGCCGTGCCCGTACCCGAAGGATGGTCGGTCAGCCGCGATCGCACCCGTGTCGAGTTCCGCGAGAGCGGTGGGCTCGGCCGCCTGATCATCATCGACCAGACGAACGAACCGAAGGCCGATCCGGTGGCGGACTGGCAGAGCCAGGAGCAGAGCCGCCGCGGTGGCTACCGCGACTACGAACGGGTCCGGATCGTCGCCGTCGACTACTACCTGCGCGCCGCAGACTGGGAGTTCCGCTACACCAGCAACCGGGGAAACCGGCTGCAGGTGCTCAACCGTGGGTTCGTCACCGCGCCCGACCAGGCGTACTCGATCTACTGGTCCACCACCGCCGAACGGTGGGAGCAGGACCTGTCGTACTTCGAGCTGATGGCCAGCCGCTTCCAGCCCGCCGGCAGCTGACAGGCATGGGCCGCTGATCTTCTGGGTACCTCCCCCGGCACGACGGAAGGGAGGTGCGACATGAGCAACCGACGACGGATTGCCAAGCCCAGCGTGGCACTGTGGATGCTGGTCGCGCTGGCCGACGTGGCCCTGCTGGTCGCCAGCGTGGGGCTGTTGACCGTACTGCTGGTTCTCGGTGGCGTCGCGGCCGTGGCCGTCGCCGCGGTCGGGGCGTACCAACTGATCGGACGCGACCTGGCCGGCGACAACCGGACGCCAGTCCCGGCGACCGTGCCGATCCGGCGCCGCAGCTGAGTCGGCTCCGCAGCGCCGCTGAGGTGATTCCGGAGCGAGGTGGCGGCAGCCGGACCAGTCATCGACGACGACGTACCCCGATGGCCGATCCCGCTGCCGCCCGGCTCCGCTGCCGTCCACCCGCCGCCCTGCTTCGTCCGGCCTGGCACGCACCGCGCCTGGTGCGCCTCGCCCGGGGTGAGTAGGCTCGCGGGCTGTGTCGATCACCGGGCTGACGCAGATGTGGGACCGCCTCTTCGGGGCGCAGCCCGACCCGCCGCCGCTGCTCGTGTTGATCACCGCGGCCGTGGCGCTCGCCGTCGTGGCGACCCGGCTGCCGTGGCGGATCGCCCGTAACGCGATCACCATCGCCCACGAGGGCGGCCACGCCCTCGTCGCGCTGCTCACCGGCCGCAAGCTCAGAGGCATCCGACTGCATTCGGACACCTCCGGTCTGACCCTGTCGGCCGGCAAACCCACCGGACTCGGCATGATCCTCACCTTGCTGGTGGGGTACGTCGCACCATCGCTCGTCGGCCTGGCCGGTGCCTGGCTGCTCGGCGGCAACCGGATCACCCTCCTGCTGTGGATCGCCGTCGCGTTGCTGTTCGCCATGCTGGTGATGATCCGCAACCTGTTCGGGATCGTGTCGATCCTGGTCACCGGCGGGGTGGTCTTCGCGGTCTCCTGGTTCGCCAGCCCTGAGGTCCAGGCCGCCTTCGCCTACACCGGAGTGTGGTTCCTGCTGATCGGCGGCATCCGCCCGGTCGGCGAACTGCAGCGGCTGCGCGCCCGGGGTCGGTCCCCGGAATCCGACGCCGACCAGCTGGCCTGGCTGACCCGGGTGCCCGGACTGTTCTGGGTCGGCTTCTTCGGGCTGGTGAACCTCGCCGCGTTGGTCGTCGGCGCGTTGTTGCTCACCGGCCCGATGCTGCCCGAACTCAGCCTGCCTGCCGCCGGCCTGCCTGCCGCCGGCCGACCCTGATGCCTCGGCACCCGTTCTCACAACGGGATGTTGCCGTGCTTCTTCGGCGGCAACGTCTCGCGCTTGCCGCGCAACATCCGCAGCCCCCGGGCCACCTGCAGCCGGGTCTGCGCGGGCGCGATCACCGCGTCCACGTAGCCCCGCTCGGCCGCGACGTAAGGGTTGGCCAGCCGGTCCTCGTACTCGGCGATCCGTTGGGCGCGGACGGCCACCGGATCGTCGGCGGCGGCCAACTCGGACCGGTAGAGGATGTTCACCGCACCCTGCGCGCCCATCACCGCGATCTGCGCGGTCGGCCAGGCGAAGTTGAGATCCGCGCCGAGGTGCTTCGAGCCCATCACGTCGTACGCGCCACCGTAGGCCTTGCGGGTGATGACGGTGACCTTCGGCACGGTCGCCTCGGCGTACGCGTAGATCAGCTTCGCGCCGCGCCGGATGATGCCGTCCCACTCCTGGTCGGTGCCGGGCAGGAAACCGGGTACGTCGACGAAGGTGAGCACCGGGATGTTGAACGCGTCGCAGGTACGGACGAACCGGGCCGCCTTCTCCGAGGCGCCGATGTCCAGGCAGCCGGCGAAGTGCATCGGCTGGTTGGCCACCACGCCGACCGGCCGGCCCTCGACCCGGCCGAACCCGACGATGATGTTGCGCGCGTACAACGGCTGGACCTCGAGGAACTCGCCGTCGTCGACGACGTGCTCGATCACCCGGTGCATGTCGTACGGATGGTTGGCCGAGTCCGGGATGAGGGTGTCGAGTTCCCGGTCGGTCTCGGTCACGGCGGGTTCGGCGTCGACCGGCAGCGCCGGCGGGTCGTCCAGGTTGTTGCTCGGCAGGTACGCCAGCAGCGCCTTGACGTAGTCGATCGCGTCCTGCTCGTCGCTGGCGAGGTAGTGGGCGTTGCCGCTGGTGGTGTTGTGGGTACGGGCACCACCGAGCTCTTCCATCCCGACGTCCTCGCCGGTGACCGTCTTGATCACGTCCGGGCCGGTGATGAACATGTGCGAGGTCTGGTCCACCATGACGGTGAAGTCGGTGACGGCGGGGGAGTAGACCGCCCCGCCCGCGCACGGCCCCATCACCAGGGAGATCTGCGGGAGCACCCCGGACGCCCGGACGTTGCGGAAGAAGATCTCGCCGTACAGGCCGAGGCTGACCACGCCTTCCTGGATCCGGGCCCCGCCGGAGTCGTTGATGCCGATCACCGGGCAGCCGGTCTTCATCGCCAGGTCCATCACCTTGACGATTTTCTCGCCGAACACCTCGCCCAGGGATCCACCGAAGACGGTGAAGTCCTGCGCGAAGACGCACACCTGACGGCCGTCGACGGTGCCGTACCCGGTGATCACGCCGTCGCCGTACGGGCGGGTGCGTTCCAGCCCGAAGTTGGTGGAGCGGTGCCGTGCCAATTCGTCCAGCTCGACGAAGGAGCCCTCGTCGAGCAGCATGGCGATCCGCTCCCGGGCGGTCTTCTTGCCTCGGGCGTGCTGCTTCTCTACCGCCCGGGCCGAGCCGGCGTGCACCGCCTCGTCCACCCGGCGTTCCAGGTCCGCCAACTTCCCGGCGGTGCCATGGATGTCGATCTCGGTCTCGGGTTGTTCGCTCGTCACGCCCACACGCGGATGGTATCGACGCCTCGAACCGCGGCGTGTCCCGCCGGGTGGGTCGGCAGCGGGCCCCGACGCGTCCGGCCCTTCGACGCGTCGCCCTGCGACAGGTCGGCCCTGCGACGAGTCGGCAAACCGTACGACGTTTCCTGTGTGTTCCCCGGTTCGTTACCTCCACCGTGGCGGTCTTGGGAATCGCGCTGATCGTGTCCGGGGTGGGGGTGCTGCTCGCCATGCGCGGCACGCTGTGGCCCTCGAACGCGGCGGGAAGACGTGGCTGTCGCCGTGGTCGGCGTCGGGCGGGTCGAGTCGGGATCCTGCGGCGTCAGGCGGTCGCGGCATCAGGACGGCGCGCCACGCCGCCTCCCGGTCCTGCTGCGGTTGCCATCGCCGTACCTGTTCCCGAGCCCGTGCCTGGGCCGGTGACGGTTCCCCAGCAGCGGCTACCGGCCGGTCCCGACCGTCACCGGCCGGATCGGGTCCGGTCGCGCGGCACGGTCTATCTGCCGGTCAGCCCACGTCGGCCGGGTCACGACGATTACGGCGACACCACCGAGGAGTTCGACTGGTTCGATCGGCCCGGGTACGTGCCGTCGGCCCAGGCGTCGGTCGCCGTACCGGTGGTGGGAACGACGGTCGCCGGCCGACCGTACCGTGGTGTGGTGCGAGTGCCGCTGGTCCGGGATCCGGTCAGCGCGGCACTGGCCGCTGGTGCGATCAGGGTGCCGCTGATCCGGGGCCGGGTCACCGCCGAGCCGGAGCCAGCGCCGGAGCCAGTGCCAGTGCCAGCGCCGCTGCGGGAGCCAGTGCCGGCGTGGGCCGGCCGCCACCATCGCGACTGAGGCCAGCCGTACGCTGGCGGGATGGCTGGCTCGCCGTACACCGATCTGGACCGTCCCCCGCTGAACGGGTCGGCCCTGCGCCGCGCCCTGCTCACCCCGGACGGTCTCTGGACCGAGGTGCGGGTCCTGTCCCGAACCGGTTCCACCAATGCCGACGTGATCGCCGCTGCCCGCACCGGGGCTGCCGAAGGTCTGGTCGTGACCGCCGAGCAGCAGACCGCCGGTCGTGGCCGGCTGGGCCGAGACTGGGTGTCGCCGCCACGGGCCGGGCTCGCGGTCAGCCTGCTGCTGCGGCCCGGACTGCCACGGCCTGAGCGGGGTTGGCCGGCCGTGTCGCCGGCCCGGTACGGCTGGCTGCCGTTGCTGGCGGGGGTGGCGCTGGCCGAGGCGGTGCTGCGGCTGGCGGAGGTGCCGGCCGGCTTGAAGTGGCCCAACGATCTGTTGATCGGTGAGGCCAAATGCGCCGGCATTCTCGCCGAGACCGTGCCGGGCGAGACCGTGCCGGGCGAGACCGTGCCGGGCGAGACCGTGCCGGGCGAGACGGCATCGGGCGAGACGGCGTCTGGTGGGGCGGTGCCGGGTGGGGCGGCGCCGGCCGTGGTGCTCGGCATCGGGCTCAACGTGACGGTACGGGCCGACGAGCTTCCGTCGGCGGCCGGCACCGGGCTTCCGGCGACGTCGCTGCGGCTCGCCGGCGCCGCCGCGGCCGACCGTGATCCCCTTCTCCGGGCCCTGCTGCGTGGCCTGGAGAGCTGGTACGGCCGCTGGCGTGCCGCCGGTGGCGACGCCTCCGCCGCCGGGCTGCGTACGGCGTTCCTGCGGCACTGCGTGACGGTCGACCGCCGGGTGCGGGTCTCTTTGCCTACCGGGGCGGTACGGGCCGGCGTGGCCGTCGGTGTCGACGACGACGGCCGCCTCGTGGTGCGCGACGCGGACGGCGATCTCACGGTCGCCGCCGGGGACGTGCTGCACGTGCGTCCGGGCGACGCGCCGGGAAACGGTACGCACGGTTGACCGCGTGGACGGCGGTAAGCCGCTACGGTCACCCCGGCGACCCGGTGTGGAACGCCGGGCGGACGATCGCCTGGCACCGGGTGAGGAGGTTGGCGTGGCGTTTCCCGAGGACATGCTCACCGACGACGAGCATGTCGTGTTGCACCTGCATCCGCACTGGAAGATGTTGATCCGGCCGGTCTTGGTCGTCGTCGTGGCGGTGGCCGCCGTGGTCGTCGGGTTCGTGTTCCTGCCGGCGGGCACCGGCGGGTTGGTCGCGCTCTACGCGATCGCGGGTCTCGGTCTGATCCTGGTGGTGTGGCTGGCCGTCTGGCCGTTCACCGTGTGGCGTACCACGCACTACGTTTTCACGAACGAACGGGTGGTGCTGCAGCACGGTGTGTTCTCCCGGGAGCGGCGGGACATCCCGCTGAACCGGGTCAACGATCACACGATGAGTCAGCGGTTCGTCGAGCGGCTGTTGGGGTGCGGCACGTTGACCATTGAGTCGGCCGGCGAGCGCGGCCAGACGGTGTTGACCGACATTCCCGGGGTGGGACGGGTGCAGACCACCTTGTACGAGTTGGTGGAGGCGCACCACGACGAGCACAGCCTCGGCGACGGCGAGATGCGGCAGATCCTCGACGAGGTTCGGCAGGACCGGACCGGCGAGGCACCAGCGACGCCCTGAGCCGCTCGACCCCCGGCTCGCCGGGCTGGCTCAGCCCGGCCCGGTGGCCTGCCCGGGGTCCCCGTCCCGTAGCGCGAACCAGCCACGGAACCGGGTCCGGAGCACTTCCCGTTCGGGCCGGTCGTAGACGTCCAGCCGGGTCAGTGATCCGACCAGGGTGACGGTGCCCAGCCCGGGGCGGGCGGCGGAGAGTTTACGGCCGAGTACGTCGAGGCGACCGGCCAGCCGGTCGCCGGCGTAGACCGGGGCGAGCCACCGCAGCTCCTCCAGCCCGGGGGAGGCGTCGGCCGCCGCCCGGGACAGCACGGCGTCGACGTAGGCCCGCATGAAGAGGCTGACGGTGAAGAAGCCGCTGGCGATCACGCCGCCGTACCGGCTCGTGCGGGCGAGACCGGTGTCGACGTGGTACCACTGCGGGTCGAACCGTTCGGCGAAGTCGATCATCTCGGTGCCGTCCACGGTGGTGATGCCGAGGTCGAAGGATCCGCCGGGGGCGAGATCCTCGAAGAACAGCTCGGCGTCACCGCCGGTGCCGGCCCGCACGGTCGTCGATCAGCGACGGGCCGGTCGGGTGGCGGCGGCGATCTCCGCCGCGAGCTCGACACCGATCGGGTCGGACAGGTCGCTGGTGGCGGGCTGCGTCTGCTGCGGGATCCGCCCGGCGGTCTCGTCGGTGTCCAGCGGGTTCATCGTACTGCTTTGGACCGATGCGGTGCTGTTCGTGCCGTTCCTGGCTGCGGCGTCGTCGAGGTTCGCCTCCGTTGGCGTGGCGGCCTCCGCTGGGGTGGCGGCCTCCGTTGGCGTGGCGGCCGTCGGCCGGGGCGCCGGCCGGAACACGAACGTCCGGTACGCCCAGAAGCGGAACACGGTGCCGAGCACCAGGCCGATCGTCTTGACGATGTTGAGCGCGAGCAGACCGGTGATGCCGAAGCCGTACTTGGCCAGTGCCAGCACTCCGACTTCGATCATCAACCCGGTCGCGTTGAACAGGAAGAACAGCACGTACTCGCGGCGGATGGCCGATTTGGGCCGGTCGCGGTACGTCCAGTGCCGGTTCATGAAGTACGAGCTGGTGGTGGCTACCACCGCAGCGATCACGGTCGCCTTGAGCTGGCCATCGCTGAGGATGGTGAGCGCCAGCGCGTTGAAGACCGCGAAGTTGATCACCGTGTTGATGCCGCCGACGGTGCCGAACTTCAGAACCTCGCGGACCAACCTCTGCCAGCGATCGGGCACAAGGCGGAGTAGTCGCATCAGATCACCATACGGCAGTTCACCGGGCGGTTCCGGCTGACCGGCGAGTACGCCGGGCGATCGGTGCGGTCAGTCGCCTTCGGCCGTGGCGGCGGCGACCGCAGCCGGTGCTGCAGCGATGAACACGAATCTCCGGTAGGACCAGAACCGGAACAGGGTGCCCAGCATCACACCGATCACGTTGGCCGCGATGTTGTCGGCGAGCAGCGTGCGGAACACCGTCGGCCAGATGCTGCCCAGCCCGTAGTGACTGATCGCCAGGCAGGCCAACCCGATGCCCAGCCCGACAGCGTTGAAGAAGAAGTAGAGCCCGTACTCGCGGGCGAGTCCGGAGCGGGCTCGGTGCCGCCAGGTCCAGAAGCGGTTGCCGACGAACGCGAACGAGGCGGCGACGACCGTCGAGAGCGTCTTCGCGGTCAGCGGCCCGAGGTCGAAGACGCTGGCCGCCACGTTGAACAGGGCGATGTCGATGACGAAGGCGATGCCGCCGACGACGCCGAACTTGCCGAATTCATGGATGAGTTGCCCGAAACGGTCACGAAGTCGACGAACAAGTCCCTCGCTGGTGGCGGTCGCGGAGGGATCGCCGGTGGCGGACGCGGGCACGCCGTCGAGCCTAGCGGCAGGCGCCCCGGCTCGTGGCCGCACCACGCGAGTTGCTGGTGTGGTGCTGCTCGGCCAACCGACCCGTGCCGCCGGGATGTTTACGTAAAGTAGTCAACGCTCCCGCGTCGATCTGCCGGAAGAATGTGCGTAGAACTGCTCATGGGAGCGAGAAACAGCTCGTCAGATTGCATTTGGCGCTATCTTGTGCAGTTCTTCACAAGCTCCCCGGCTGTCCTGAACGGTCGATCGGTTTACCCTGAGTCCAACTCCCGGATTCGTTTCCCCGGCGGCTGGCCCGGCCATCCGCCGGTGCCGCGCACTCCCGGAACGAGGTCAGCGCCGACCACGAGGAGACCACCATGACCGCAGCGGCCACCGCGCCCGTCTCGTCCAGCAGCCCCGGCTCGAGCCCACCCCCGACCCAGCACCGCCGACTCCTGACCTGGATCCAGGAAATCGCCGCCCTGGCCACCCCTGACCAGGTCGTCTGGGCGGATGGATCCGTCGCCGAATGGAACCGACTCACCGACGAACTGGTCGACACCGGTACGCTGGTGCGGCTGGGCGGCGAACGCCGACCCAATTCGTTCTGGGCGCGTACCGACCCCACCGACGTGGCCCGGGTCGAGGAACGCACCTTCATCTGCTCGACCGACGAAGCCGACGCCGGACCCACCAACAACTGGATGGACCCGGTCGAGATGAAGCGGGTGATGACCGAGCTGTACCGGGGCTGCATGCGGGGACGCACGATGTACGTCGTGCCGTTCTGCATGGGCCCGCTCGACGCCCCGCACCCGATGTTCGGCGTCGAGATCACCGACAGCGCCTACGTCGTGGCCTCGATGCGGATCATGACCCGGATGGGTGCCGAGGTGCTTGCCGCGATGGGTGACGACGCCGATTTCGTACCCGCGCTGCACTCGGTCGGTGCCCCGCTGGAGCCCGGCCAGGCCGACGTGCCGTGGCCGGCCAACGAGACCAAGTTCATCTCGCACTTCCCGCAGACCCGGGAAATCTGGTCGTACGGCTCCGGCTACGGCGGCAACTCCCTGCTCGGCAAGAAGTGCTACGCGCTGCGGATCGCCAGCGTCGTGGCCCGGGACCAGGGCTGGCTGGCCGAACACATGCTGATCCTCAAGCTCACCGCCCCCGACGGGCGGGTCCGCTACGTCGCCGGCGCCTTCCCGTCCGCCTGCGGCAAGACCAACCTGGCGATGCTGGAACCGACGATCCCCGGCTGGAAGGTCGAGACCATCGGCGACGACATCGCCTGGCTGCGCTTCGGCGACGACGGCCGGCTGTACGCGGTGAACCCCGAGTACGGGCTCTTCGGCGTCGCCCCCGGCACCGACTGGAAGACCAACCCCAACGCCATGCGTACCCTCGATCGGGGTAATTCGATCTTCACCAACGTTGCGCTGACCGACGACCGCGACGTGTGGTGGGAGGGGATGGGGGAGCCGCCGGCCCACCTGACCGACTGGCGGGGCGAGGACTGGAGCCCGGACCGGGGCACCGAGGCGGCCCACCCGAACAGCCGGTTCTGCACCCCGATCACCCAGTGCCCGATCCTGGCCGAGGAGTACCACGATCCGCGCGGCGTGCCGATCGACGCCATCCTGTTCGGCGGTCGACGGCGGACCACCGTACCGCTGGTGACCGAGGCCCGGGACTGGGTGCACGGGGTCTACCTGGGTGCCACCCTCTCCTCCGAGACCACCGCCGCGGCGGCGGGTCAGGTCGGTGTCGTGCGTCGGGATCCGATGGCGATGCTGCCGTTCATCGGATACCACGGCGGGGACTACTTCCGACACTGGATCGAGATGGGCAAGGGCGTCGACGGCGACGCGGCGAAGCTGCCCCGGGTCTTCTACGTCAACTGGTTCCGGCGCGACGAGGCCGGGCGTTTCCTGTGGCCCGGGTTCGGGGAGAACTCGCGCGTCCTCAAGTGGATCGTCGAGCGGCTCGACGGCACCGCCGGTGCGGTCGACACCCCGATCGGTCACGTGCCGACCGTCGACGCGCTCGATCTGTCCGGTCTGGACGTCGATCCGGTCGACGTCGCCGCCGCCCTCGCCGTTGATCCCGAGCTGTGGCGAGCCGAACTGCCGCAGATCACCGAGTGGTTCGAGCGCTTCGGCGACAAGCTGCCCGGCGTGCTCTGGGCGGAACTCGACGCGCTGCGAGCCCGGCTGGACGCCGCCGGATAACCTGCGGCGGTGGTGGCAGCCAGCTCCGGGACGCAGCGTCCGCCGTCCGCCGTACGGCTGCTCGTCGGGCTGCTGGCGGTCACCGCCGTCGCGACCGTCGCGATCGACCTGCTCAACTGGTGGTACGCGCCGGACCGCGACTTCGCCATGGCGGTCCGCTCTGGTTGGGCGATGCTGCGGGCGCTCGGGTTCGTCATCCTCGTCTGGCAGGTGCGCCGGGGCCGGCCCGGGGCACGACCGTTCGGCCTGATCCTGGCGGTGACCACCATCTTCGCCATCGGCCGGCTGGTGGTGCCCCGGTCCGGCGTACCGCCGCTGGCCGGGGCGCTCGGCTTCGGCCTGCTGGCCGGGCTCTGCGTCGCCGTGGTGTGGCTGCTCTACCGCTCGCCCGGCGTACGCGCGCATCTGGTCCGTCATCCGGCCCGGCTGGTGTTCGACGGGGGCCGGCCGGCGTGGCGGGCGGCACCACCGCGGCGGCCACCGGTCGCCGGCTGGCTGCTGGTCGCGCGGGTGTCGGCGTTCACCTACGCGCCGCTGATGCTGGTGCCGGCGTTGGTGTCGATCGGTGTGCTGGTCGACGGCAGACTGGGCGCGACCCCGGTGGTGCTGGGGTGGCTCGCCGTCGGGTTCGCGACGAGCTACGTCGTGCTGCTGATCTCGTTCTTCCTGCTGCGGGGCAGCCGGTGGGCGCGACGGCTGCTCGTCGCGTTCACGATTGCGGTGGTCGCGGTCGATCTGCCGTTGTGTTGGTGGCTGCTCGGAGTGGACGGGTTGATTCGCGACGGTACGCCGTTGGTGTCCGCCGGCGCGCTGGCGGTCTACGGTGTGTGGCGCGCGGGCCGCGCCGAAACGACCATGTCGGATGGTGCCGGGTCACCGGCCACGGACCCGGAGTGAGGCCGACGGGGAGTCCGCGTGGTGGTCCGATCCCGCGCGGCGGCGGCGCAATCGCTAGTCTGCAGGGGATGACTCTGCGGGACCTGCTCTACACCGCCTACGAGCGGCGGCTCATGGCGAGGCTGGCGGGCAAGCCGGTGCCCGGCCATGTGGGCGTGATGTGCGACGGCAATCGTCGCTGGGCACGGGAGATGGGCTTCGTCGACCCCAACGACGGCCACCGGGTCGGCGCGGCGAAGATCAAGCACCTGTTGAACTGGTGTGACCAGGCCGGCATCGGGCACGTCACGCTCTATCTGTTGGCGACCGACAATCTGCGTCGGCCGGCCCGGGAACTCGACCCACTCCTCAAGATCATCGAGGATCTGGTGACCGAGTTGGCCGAAGAGGGCAACCCGTGGCGGCTGCGGATCGTCGGCGCGCTCGACCTGCTGCCCGGTGCCACCGCGACAGCGCTGAAGACCGCCCAGGAACGGACCCAGGGTCGCAGCGACGGTGCCCAGGTCAACATCGCGGTCGGCTACGGCGGGCGGCGGGAAATCGCCGACGCGGTCCGTTCCCTGCTGTACGAGCACGCCAAGTCGGGCGGCACCTTGGAGGAGTTGGCCGAGGTCCTCGACGTCGACCACATCGCCGAGCACCTCTACACCCGGGGGCAGCCGGACCCGGATCTGGTCATCCGGACCAGCGGCGAGCAACGGCTCTCCGGGTTCCTGCTCTGGCAGTCGGCGCACTCGGAGTTCTACTTCTGCGACGTCAACTGGCCGGACTTCCGCCGGGTGGACTTCCTGCGGGCCCTGCGGTCGTACGCCAGTCGACAGCGCCGCTACGGCGCCTGATCCTCTTACCTGCCGGCTGGTCAGTCGAGCGCGTGTACGGCGGAGGTGAGGAAATCGCCCAACGCTTCGGGGGAGTCGATGGTCAGGTCGGCGGCGGCGGACACCTCGTGCCCGGTCTCCGCGTTCGCGACCGCGACGCACACCCCGAAGAAGTCCGGGTTGGCGCTCTCGTGTGCCCGCAACGCGGCGAAGGCCTTGATGTCGGAGACGTCGTCGCCGAAGTACCAGGCGCAGCTCGCCGAGTGCACCGCCTCGCCGATGACCATCCCCTTGTCCCGGTCGACCGGGGGCTTCAGCTCCAGCACCATCCGACCGCCCTGGACCCGTAGCCCGAGCCGCTCGGCCTCGGCCTGGCCCCAGGACTCGACCTCGCCGGCCAGGTCGGGCGCGGTCCGGTAGTGCAGGGCGACCGACAGCCGTTTGAACTCGACCAGGGTGCCGGCGGGCAGCTCGGCCTGGGCCTTGCTGGCCAGCTCCTCCATGGCGGGGACCCAGGGCAGCGCCGCCGGCTCGGTCACCGTCGGCCCTGCGCCGTGACTGTGCTCCAGCCCGTAGAGACCGTAGAGGTCGACCTCGGCGATCTCCGCGAACTGGGCGCGGAGGAAGTCCACCGGGCGAGCGGAGACGATCGCGATCCGCTGCACCACGCTGGTGAGTGACTCGATGGCCGCCAGCACTTTTGGCGCCGGTTGCACCGAGGTGGGATCGTCGCCGACCGGGGCGAGGGTGCCGTCGAAGTCGAAGAACAGCACGCACCGGTCGGCACGATCAATGGTGGCTCGCCAGGCCTGCTCCGCGGTCAGCGGACGGGCCAAGCGCTGGTTACCTACATCGAACGGCCGCACGGGCGTCAGCGTACCTGCTGGAATCGCTGGTGCCAGACCTCTCGGTGGATGAACGTTCGGGTACGCCCCACCCGGTGACTACGCTTCGCCACCTGCCGGCCGGGTCAGTCGTCACCGCCCGTCATCAGTCGTCGACTCTGCATCCGGGGTGCGATGTGCACGACGGCGGCGTCGTGTTGCTGCCCCTGTCGGAGCAAATAGCCTTCGACGAAACCGGCGTTGCGATCGCCGACGTGCGAGTCGACCTCATTGAGTCTGGCGACGAGGAATTCGGTGAGCGCGGTCATCCGTCCCTGCTGTCGGTCGTTGAGGTGCGCGATGACCGCGACCAGGGTGGCGACCGCCGCGCCGGCGATCGCGAACATGTTCACCACCGCCGGCACCTCACCGGTACGGAGAACCGCGACAACGATATTCGTGGTGGCGCAAAGTGTGATCGCGACGGCCGCGATCACCACTGCCGACCATTTGAGGGTCATTGGTTTCGACCCCCCCTTCTGTCCCGCAGGGCTGAGTCCGGCCTTGTCCCGTCCCCCGCCGACGACGAGCCCAAGCAGTACGGAGAGAGACGTTATCGTGACTCAGAGTGCAAGTGGGACGGAATCGGGCTGCTTGATCGGCTTTCTTTCGCCATCTGAGAACTACCCTGCCCGCTTGGGGCCTTTGCGTGGTTCGCCCGGTAACGGCGGCCGGTAGGCAAGGTATCGGATGGTTTCCCGGATGTGAAACTTCTCCGCTTCGGAGACGTTGGGGTCGACCAGCCGGCGCAGCAGCGCCTCGACGTCGGGGTCCATCGGCGGGGCGGCCGGCGCCGGCCGGGTGGCGGCACCCCGGTCCCAGCCGAGTACGCCGAACGCCGCGATCGGATTGATCCCCAGGCCCTCGCAGAAGGCGACCACCCGCTCGGCCTCGGGGTCGCTGGACCATTCGCCCCGTACCCATCGGTTGATGGTCTGTCGGGAGACGCCGGTCCGTCGGGAGACCTCCGAGCCGGTCCACGCGCGGGTCGCTCGCGCGTCGGCGAGTGCCTTGCGAACGAAGGCGGCGAAGGCGATCTTTCGCCCGGCGGAGGAGTCCGGCACCGGCCGACGGTACGGCGATTCCCTGCTTTTCCGAGGGCCGGGAAGTCTGCCGTACTGCGTATGTGACAGAGCTTTGTGAATCTCTGTCGGGAAATCATCCCTTGTAAAGAGGGGTGTCACGGGGGCAGTCTAGGAGTTGAGTGAGGCCGCGCTAATCACCCGAAAAGACGATGCTGTCACTTGCGCGTGACGCTTTACTCTACGTCACGTGCCTGAGACGCTGAGTGACGTGGAGTTGTCGCTTGCACGTGACGGAGACGGTACGGTGACTGAAGTAGCGACCCGCGCACAGGCGTTCGGTCTGATCGCCGCCGGGGTCGCCACGGGCCTCAGCGCTCCTTGGCGGCTCTACCTCGCCCGAGGGTGCCGCTACCTGTGCTTCAACGTCGGGGACCGTGCCGAGTGGAACGCGTGGCGGGCGCACCTGGGCTGCCCCGAGTTGAGCGTGCGGGTCTACGACGCGGACGGGGAGATCCGGCGCGCGTCCGTGGCGGAGGTCGTGCTGGGTGGTTGCCGGATCAGCGTGGAACTGGTCGAAGAGGTGCGGACCGACGACATCGATCGGCTCCTCACCGACGACCCGACGTCGTTCGAGTCGGAGGAAACATGATCATACGGATCGAGGCCACCGGATGAGCCCGTTCTTCGCCGTCTTCCTGGTGCTGTTGCTCGCCTCGTCCAGCTATGCCGCCGGCCGCCTGCACGGCCAGCTCAGTTATCGGATCGGCTACCGGTTCGGCTACCGCCAGGGCTACTTCGACGGCGATCGCGGAGCCTGGAGCCGCCGTCGACGCGACGCCCAGGCGGCGATCGCCTCCGTACTTCCCACCCCGAATCCGATGGGCCCGACCTCGGCCCGGCCGACCCCGGTCGGCTCGAGTCCGGTCGGACCGGCGATGGTCGGCCAGACACCGGTCGGCTCGGCGATGGTCGGCCAGACCCCGGTCGGCTCGGCGGCGGTGACCCGATCGGCCCGCACCGACGTCGCCGTCCGGCAGGGGACCACCTACACCGGTGCGGCGTTCACCGATTCGGGTGGTGGCCGGCATTCGAAGGAGATCCTGGCTGGCTGGCACACCTGACCCTCCGGTCGGTCGACCTCCGGTCGGTCGACATCCGCCGGCCGGTCGACATCCGCCGGCCGGTCGGTTTGTCGAGCAGTGCGATGTTCCGAAGTGCTTTGTTGAACACGGCGTCGGCGTTGAGGCGGACGCGACGCCGTGCGGGAACCCGGCGTCACCGCGCCGGCGTTCCCTCCGGCCGGGATGCGTGCAGGGGGTGCGCATCCCGGCCGGCCGCCGTCCGACGGCCGGCCCGGCCCCGTCCGGCGGCCACGGCGGGCCCGCCACCACGGAGCCCACACCTGGGCCGCTACCTGCGCTGATGGCTTGAGCCGGGGGTCGCCGCCGGGGGTCGCCGCCGGGATCACCGCCCGGCGCCGCCGGCGGCGTACCGCCCGGCGCGGAGCGCGTTGGCAGCGGATGTGTCCGGACTGTGACCGGCGGATGTCCGGCATGGGTACGGCGGCCGGTATTCGGCCGGTCGGTGCCGGCCACCGGCCGATCATCGCCGAAGATGCCTAGCCGAGGTCGGATCCGGCGGCTAGCGTCTAGACATGGCCTGGGGTCATCCCGGGTCAGCCGGACGGCCCGGACCTGCTAGGTACGCACGGGTTCCGCATCCGACCCGTGCCTCCGGGCCCCGGTGGAGCCGGAACGCGGGCGGACCGGGTGCACGCCCGACGGAGCAGGCCTGTGACGAGTCGACGTACCACCCCCCGGGCCGATCAGGACCCGACCGCCACTGTCCCGTCCAGCCGTAGCCGGACCCGTCGCCGCGCCCCGGATGCCGCCAGCGCATCCGGACCGGCCAGCGAGCCCGCCGGCGCCGAGCAGCGGCAGCCCATCCCCACCACCCGCGCGTACGTGCTGGACACCTCGGTCCTGCTGTCCGACCCCGGCGCGTTCCACCGGTTCGCCGAGCACGAAGTGGTGATCCCGCTGGTGGTCATCTCGGAGTTGGAGGGCAAGCGGCACCACCCGGAACTCGGCTGGTTCGCCCGGCAGTCCCTGCGGATGCTTGACGAACTGCGGGTCCGTCACGGGCGGCTCGACGAGCCGGTGCCCGCCAACGAACTCGGCGGCACCCTGCGGGTCGAGCTCAACCACGCCGACACCGACGTCCTGCCGCCAGGCTTCCGCAACGAGTCCAACGACACCCGGATCCTGTCGGTCGCGCTCAGCATGGGTGCCGAAGGCCGCGACGTCGTGCTGGTCAGCAAGGACATGCCGCTGCGGGTCAAGGCCGCGTCGGTCGGTCTGACCGCCGACGAATACCGGCACGGTCAGGCCAGCGACCCGACCTGGACCGGCATGGCCGAGCAGGAGCTGACCGACGAGCAGGTCAAACAGCTCTACGCCGGCGAGGCGGTCGACCTCGACAGCGCCGCCGGGCTGCCCTGCCACACCGGACTGGTGTTGCACGGCACCGGGGGATCGGCGCTCGGCCGGGTGATGGCCGACAAGACGGTACGGCTGGTGCGCGGCGACCGGGAGGCGTTCGGGCTGCGGGGCCGCTCGGCGGAACAGCGGATCGCCCTCGACCTGCTGCTGGACGAGTCGATCGGAATCGTGTCGCTGGGTGGCCGGGCCGGCACCGGTAAGTCCGCGCTGGCACTGTGCGCGGGGCTGGAGGCGGTGATGGAACGCCGCCGGCACAAGAAGGTCATCGTGTTCCGCCCGTTGTATGCCGTCGGTGGCCAGGAGTTGGGCTACCTGCCGGGCTCGGAGTCGGAGAAGATGTCGCCCTGGGCGCAGGCGGTCTTCGACACCCTCGGCGCGGTGGTGCACGAGAACGTGATGGAGGAGGTACTGGCCCGGGGGATGCTGGAGGTGCTGCCACTGACCCACATCCGGGGCCGGAGCCTGCACGACGCCTTCGTCATCGTCGACGAGGCGCAGTCGCTGGAACGCAACGTACTGCTGACCGTGCTGTCCCGGATCGGACAGGGTTCCCGGGTGGTGCTCACCCACGACGTCGCGCAGCGGGACAACCTGCGGGTCGGCCGGCACGACGGGGTGACCGCGGTGATCGAGGCACTCAAGGGACATCCGCTGTTCGCCCACGTCACGTTGACCCGTTCGGAGCGATCTCCGATCGCCGAAATGGTTACCGACCTGTTGGAGGACATCCCCCGCTGACTCGGGTACCCGGGGGTTTATGCCCCACTTTCAGGTGAAAAACGGCGTGGTCAATATCACAAACGCGGCCGCGCGTTTCCCATCCGCCTCACCGTGAGCGATGGTGGTCGGCGAGCGCGCGCCAGCGACGTCAGACAATCGAGACGTCGGTGGTGGTGCGTCAGTCGGCCACCGATCGCGGCCGTCCGGCGCACGACCCACCTGGTCGGGCGCTCACGGCGTGTCCAGGGGGACCCACTCACGGCGTGTCGAGGGGACCCACCGGTACGGACCCGTCGTGCCCTTGCCCCCGACGAAGGGACCACTTCGTGAGTCGGCTGTGGAGCCGGTTCGGAATCCGGGCGCTCGCTGTCGGCCTGCTCGTGTTGGGCGTCGCTGGCGGGCTCTACCTGGACAGCGACCGCGAAACCCAGCAACGCATCACCGACGCCCGACTGGCCGCCGAAGCCGAGCAGGTGGAACTCGAAGTGCTCCGCCAGCGCCGCGCCGAGCACCAGCGGTTGACCGTGCAACGGCGTACCGCCGAGCGGGAAGCGGCCGAGAAGGCGGTCGCCATCGCGAAGGCCGAGGCGGCCAAGGCCAAGCGGGCTGAGAAGGTCACCGAACAGAAGCAACAGCAGCAGACCAGCCAGTCGTCGTCGTCGGGTGCGACCGTGCCGTTCAACGGCCCGATCCCCGCCTCGTGTGACGAGTTCAGCGGCAACCGGGCGATCGGCTGTGCCCTGACCCTGGACCGGGGTTGGGGGCTCGACCAGTTCGCCTGCCTCAACAAGCTCTGGAACAAGGAGAGCGGCTGGAACCACAAGGCACGCAACCCGTCCTCCGGGGCGTACGGCATCCCACAGTCTCTGCCGGGCAACAAGATGTCGTCGGCCGGCTCCGACTGGGAGAACAACCCGGCGACCCAGATCAAATGGGGTCTCGGATACATCAGCGGCCGGTACGGCAACCCCTGTGGTGCCTGGCAGCACTCGCAGAACGTCGGCTGGTACTGACGACCGGCCCACCGATCCGCGGCGGCATCCCGCCGACTGATCACCGCGCGGCGGTACGGACCCGGTACGGGACCGTACCGCCGTCGTGGTTGGTGCCGCGTCTGTGGTTCGTGCCCCTCTTCCGGGCGCACGGGTGGCACTGGTTGCGCCGACCTGATAGCTACTAGGGGATGGCGTACGGCATGTCCACCTCAGGTGGCGACCCGAACCGGTTCGGCACCGAGGCGTTCTACGCCTCCCTGGGCCGGGCGTTCGTCGCGATGTGCGCCGTCGTCCCGGTGCTGTTCGTGATCGAGGCACTCGACGTCTGGCTGAACGCGGGCTTCGACTTCGCCGCCGGGATCATCCCGCGCCGTATCGACGGGCTGGACGGCGTCTTCTTCGCCCCATTCCTGCACCACGGCTTCGACCACCTCTACAGCAACAGCGTGCCGCTGATCCTGCTCGGCACCTTCGTGCTCGCCGCAGGCGTCCGCCGCTTCCTCTACTCCACCCTGGTGATTATCCTGGTCAGCGGCTTCGGCGTGTGGCTGACCGGTTCCCCGAGTACGGTCGTCGTCGGCGCCAGCGGAGTCGTCTTCGGCTACCTCGGCTTGGTCCTGATGCGCGGGATCGTGGAGCGCACCTGGTGGAACCTGGGCGTGGTGCTGCTGGTCGGGCTGCTCTACGGCTGGCAACTGGTCGGGATCCTGCCGACCGACGCGCTGATCAGCTGGCAGGGTCACCTGTTCGGTTTCGTCGGTGGGGTGCTCGCCGCGATCCTGTTCCGTCGGCGACGCGACTACGACCCGTACGACTCGGATTCGTTGACCATGCCCTGACCGGCGCCGGCGATCGTCGCCCATCCACATCGGGGTGGACAGCACGGTGCTCCGGTTCAGCCCGGACTTCTGGGCGACCGCCCGGCCTGATTCCCGCAGGGCGTGGGCGGGCACCTGGTCGCAGGCGAGCACCACGAACCAGCGGCGGCCCTCCCGCTTCACGGCGACCGTTTTCACCCGGCCTTCGACCTTCCGATGGGCGTAGACCCGAACGTGCCCGATACCTTGCAGGTGGACGCGGGTCTGGCCGGAGTCGGGTGCCGGGTTCCAGCGGCAGCCGTCACGGTCCTCGGCCATTCCACCGTGTCGAACCAGCCGCGTCCCTGTACGCGCGAATCACCGGCGGTGCCGTTCGACGCGAACGCCTTGCGGCCACCGCGGTCAACAACGCGGCCGTGACCATCGACCCGGCGGCCCACCTGGTCCCCGGCCACTCCTCCAACGCCCCGGCCTGAACCGCCCCGCCCCGGCCTGTCAGGCGTCGATCTCGGCGATCGGCCGGCCGTCGAAGTCCACCGCCGAGTAGAGCGCCAGCTTCTCCAACCGGTGGTAGGAGTCGATGACCCGGATGGTGCCGCTCTTGGACCGCATCACGATCGACTGCGTGTACGCCCCACCTGAGCGGTAACGGACACCCCGGAGCAGGTCACCGGAGGTCACGCCGGTGGCGACGAAGAAGCAGTTGTCGCCGGTGACCAGATCGTCGGTGCCCAGCACCCGGTCCAGGTCGTGCCCGGCGGCCAGGGCCTTTTCCCGTTCGGTGTCGTCGCGTGGCCAGAGTTTGGCCTGCATCGCCCCGCCCATGCACTTGAGCGCACACGCGGCGATGATCCCTTCCGGCGTACCGCCGATGCCCATCATCACGTCGACGTCGGAGTCATCGCGGGCCGCGTAGATGGCGCTGGCGATGTCACCGTCGGACAGGAACTGGATCCGAGCCCCGGCGTCGCGGATCTCGTCGACCAGTTCGGTGTGACGGGCCCGGTCAAGGATGCTGACCGTGACGTCGGAGACACTGGACTTTTTGACCTTGGCGATCCGGCGCAGGTTCTCGCGTACGCCGGCGTCGATGTCGATCACGTCGGCGCAGTCCGGGCCGACCGCCAACTTCTCCATGTAGAACACGGCGCTCGGGTCGAACATCGCACCACGTTCGGCCACCGCCAGCACGGCCAGCGCGTTCGGCATGCCCTTGCTCATCAGCGTCGTACCGTCGATCGGGTCGACCGCCACGTCGACCTCCGGTCCGGAGCCGTCGCCGACCCGCTCGCCGTTGTAGAGCATCGGGGCGTTGTCCTTCTCGCCCTCGCCGATGACCACCACCCCGCGCATCTGGATCGAGTTGATCAGCTTGCGCATCGCGTCGACGGCCGCGCCGTCGCCGCCTTCCTTGTCACCCCGGCCCACCCAACGGCCGGCGGCCATCGCGGCGGCTTCGGTGACCCGGACCAGGTCCAGGGCCAGGTTACGGTCGAGATTCTGCGGCTTACGGGTCTGTGGACCGGACATCGGCTGCTCCTCCTCGCTACGGTGCGGGGCGCACGCCGGAGTCGGGCCGTCGTGGTGGCCGACTCCAGCGTTACCGCTGATCCTGGCACGTCACGGTAGGTATCCGTACTGGCGGGCGGTGGTGGGCCCGGCGGGTGGGATGACCGGTGCTGCGAAGATGGGACGATGGACGCCGCCCAGACCCCGCCCGGCACCGGCTCCGGCACCGGCTCCGGCCCGGCCGCCGAGCCGTCGGCCGGCAGTCGTTCCGTGCGTTCGCCCAAGGACATGACGCTGTCGCTGCTCGTCCTGCTGGTGCCGATCCTGCTGGTCTTCGGCGCGTACCGGATCTCCCTCGGGGCCGACCAGCCGGTGGTGATCGACCCGGCGCCGGCCTTCGCGCAGGCGCGGGCCGGCGGCGGATTCCCGGTCGCCGAGCCGACCGGGCTGGGGCCGGACTGGCGTCCGGTGAGCGCCACGTTCCGGCCGGCCGACGACGCCGACGGGCCGACCCTGCGGGTCGGCTACATCACGCCGTCCGGTGGTGCCGTGCAGATCGTGCAGAGCGGCCGGCCCGCGCCGGAGCTGCTGGTCGCGGAGCTGTCCCGCACCGCCAGCCCGCAGGGCGGCGAGGAGATCGCCGGGCAGAGCTGGCAGTGGTACGCCGCCCGGCCGGGCGAACGCGCCCTGGTCCGGCTGGCACCGCAGCACAGTGTGCTGGTGCTCGGCAGAGCCCCGGACGACGAGTTGCGTGCCTTGGCGACCGCGTTGAGCCCCCCGGGCTGATCCGGTCGTCGTCGCCACCTCGAGCCGGCCTGGCTGATCTCGTTGCGGCCCCTGGCCGGGACAGTGGCAGACTCATCGGGGTGAGCGACGTTGCCGCATCGTCGGTGGATGGTGAGCTGGAAAGCCTCAGCCTCGTGGAACTGGCTGTGCGGCGACTACGTCGGGAGATCCTCAGCGGCCAGACCGACCCGGGCGAGCGGCTGGTCGAGGAGCATCTGACCCGCCGGCTCGGGATCAGTCGGGCTCCGCTGCGGGAAGCGTTGCGGCTGTTGGCCCAGCAAGGTCTGGTCGAGCACGTACCCAGGCGGGGGGTACGGGTCGCGACGCTGTCGGACCGCGACGTGCGGGAGCTGTACGCGGTCCGCGACGTGCTGGAGCGGTACGCCGTGGAGGCCGCGCTGCCGGTGCGCCGGGACAGCGCCCTCGGCGGGCTGCGCGCCGCGATCGACCAGATGCGGGCGGCGACGGCGGTCGACGACCGGTTGCGGGTGGCTGAGGCACACCGCCGGTTCCACGTCGAGTTGGTCAGCCTGGCCGGCAACCAGCAGCTCTGCGCGGTCTACGAATCCGTGCTGGTCAAACTCCAGCTGTATATGGCGATCAATCTGCGGCGGGAGGCCGAGGTGGCGCAGCCGACCGACGGGGTGCTGCGGCACGAGCGGCTGCTGGCGGCGATCGTCGCCGGGGATCCGGCGGTGGTGCTGCACGAGCTGGCCGCGCACGGAGCGCGTACCTATCTCGGCTGAGCCCGTACCGGACGTTTCGGTGATCACGTCACACGCTCGTTACCAGGGGAGGCGCTTCCGGAAACAGTACGGTCGACAATCGACTGTACTGACGAAGGAGGCGCGATGGCCCGCATCGGACCAGTCAAGGCCGACCCCTACCTCTGGCCGTACGACGGGGCCGCCCCGGTCGAACGGACCGCGCTGCTCTGCATCGACTGGCAGACCGACTTCTGCGGACCCGGCGGCTACGTCGATGCCATGGGCTACGACATCAGCCTGACCCGCGCCGGCCTGCCGCACACCGCCCGGCTGCTGGAGCACGCCCGGTCGCTCGGCATGCTGGTGGTCCACACCCGCGAAGGCCACGCCCCGGACCTGTCCGACCTGCCGGCCAACAAGCGGTGGCGCTCGGCGCGCATCGGCGCGGAGATCGGCGGCGCCGGCCCGTGCGGCCGGATCCTGATCAAAGGCGAGCCGGGCTGGGAGATCGTGCCCGAGGTCGTCCCGGTCGACGGCGAAGTGATCGTCGACAAGCCCGGCAAAGGCGCGTTCTACGCCACCAACCTGGACCTGGTCCTGCGTACCCATGGGATCACGCACCTGATCCTGACCGGGATCACCACCGACGTCTGCGTGCACACGACGATGCGCGAGGCCAACGACCGGGGCTACGAGTGCCTGATCCTGTCGGACTGCACCGGCGCCACCGACCCGGGCAACCACGCGGCGGCGTTGCACATGGTGACCATGCAGGGCGGCGTGTTCGGCGCGGTCGCCACGGCCGATGACGTGATCGCCGCGACCGAGCGATGATTGCTGCCGTGACGACAGACCAACCCCCACTGGTACGGGTACCGGCCCGGCCGGGTCCGTACACCTTCGAGCCGGCGACCACCGCGCTGCTCGTCATCGACATGCAGCGCGACTTCCTGGAGCCGGGCGGGTTCGGCGAGAGCCTCGGCAACGACGTCGGCGAACTGCGGCGCACCATCGCACCGCTGCGCCGACTCCTGGCGACCGCCCGCGCGGCCGCGTTGACGATCGTGCACACCCGCGAGGGGCACCTGCCGGACCTGTCGGACTGTCCGCCGGCGAAGCTGCAGCGCGGTGCGCCCAGCAAGCGGATCGGCGACCCCGGCCCGTACGGCCGGATCCTGATCCGGGGCGAGTACGGCCACGACATCATCGACGAACTCGCTCCGGCACCCGGCGAGCCGGTGATCGACAAGCCGGGCAAGGGGGCCTTCTACGCCACCGACCTGGACGGGCTGCTCGCCGAGCGGTTGATCACCAGCCTGATCGTCACCGGCGTCACCACCGAGGTCTGCGTGCACACCACGGTCCGGGAAGCCAACGACCGAGGCTACGAGTGTCTGGTGCTCGCCGACTGCGTGGGTTCCTATTTTCCGCGGTTCCACGAGGTCGGGCTGGAGATGATCGCCGCGCAGGGCGGCATCTTCGGCTGGGTCGCCGAGTCGCCTGACCTGCTCGCCGCTCTCGGCCCGGCCACCGTCGCGTGATCACCGAGATCAACCGTCCGGGGGTGCTCGCCGAGGTCCGGGCGGCGTTCGACGGCTACGAGAAGGCCTTGGTCGACAACGATGTGCCGGCGATCGTCGACTACTTCTGGTCGTCTGAGCACACCGTACGGTTCGGCATCGCCGATCATCAGTACGGTATCGACGAGCAGCGCCGCTGGCGGGCGGCGCAGCCGCCGTTGCCGCCCGGCCGGCGGCTGCACGACGTCGTGGTGACCACATTTGGCACCGACTTCGCGGTGGTCACCTGCCGGTTCGACTATCCCGGCGGCACCGTCTCCGGCCGGCAGTCACAGACCTGGGTACGGGTTGACGACGGCTGGCGGATCGTCAGTGCCCACGTCTCCGAACCCGCCTGAGCACCGACCACCACCTGTTGCCGTCGTACGGGCTGACTTCGGTCTTGGCGCCCGGCAGTTGCCGGTGGCCACCACGATACGCGTCGACTGAGCCGGGACGGGTCTGCGGCCAGCGGCCGGTGTAGGCCGAGTAAGCTGCCGCCCGGGTTTGAGCCGTCAGCCCCGCCTTGGCGCGTTGCTTTGCTCTGCCGTGCTGATCGTGCGAAGCTGCGCCGTCAGCATGGCGGGACGGAGGCACAGTGCGCGAGGTCGAGGTCAAGTACCGCGTCCAGGACACTGAGGCGCTGCTCGCCGCCCTTGCAGCATGCGGCATCGAGCTGGGTGCGCCCGTCGTGCAGGACGATCAGGCGTACGCGCCTGGGGACTGGTCGTACGGCGACAGCAAGCTCGGCGTCCCTTTCGTGCGGCTGCGGACCGTCGACGGGCGGCACACCTTCACCCTCAAGCGTCCCGCCGAGAACGCCCTGTCGTGTGACGAGTACGAGGCGGAGGTCACCGACCGCCAGCAGATGCACAGCGCCATCCTGGCGATGGGTTTCCGCGCAACGGTGCGGATCGCCAAAGTACGCCGTACCGCCAGGATGTCCGCTGGTGAGCTGTGCGTGGACGAGGTCGCGAGTCTGGGCACGTTCCTGGAGTTGGAGCGCGTGGTGGCCGACGGCGTGTCGGGTGAGGCGGTGCAGGCCGAGTTGGCGGCGTTCGTTGCTTCGCTCGGGATCGCGGCGTCCCGTACCGATGAAACGTACGATTCCCTCGTCCGCGCGGCCCTCGCCTCAGCCTGATCGCTGTTCCCACCGTTGCAGTACGGCACCGAGCACGACGGCTGCCACGGCCTCGGCCGGTTCGTCCGTGACCTCGTGGTGCAGCACGTCCGAATCGGTCTCGCGAAGCTGGCGTACAAGGTCTCGGTAGAGCTGGTCTTCGACGACCCGAGCTGCTGCTCCGCCATGGTGGAACCGGCTGTAGATGCCACGGTCTGACGCGCGTTGGGCTGAGCGCTCCGGTTCTCCGGTCAACACGACCGTCAGGTCGGGCTTGGCCGCGTACTGGTTGAGCTGGGTCAAGAACTCTGGATCGACGCCGTCGAGCCGCTGCAGCACGAGAGATGTCGGCACATACCGGTCGCAGACGACGATGGTGCCTGTCCGGAGGGCAGGCCGGATGATGTGTTCCAGGTGGTGATACCGGTCGGCGGTGACGAGGCAGGCGAGCACCAAACCGCGGTATTCGTCGGTGCACTGGCGTGCCAGCTTGCCGAGCGTTGAGTCCGACGGCTCCTTGGTGGCGACGACCGGGATGTCACGGGTGGTCAGGTCGGCGTGTAGGTGTTCGACCACCGTGCTTTTGCCTACGCCGCTCGGCCCTTCGACGACGACGAAGAGACCAGGCTCCAGGTTCATGCGGAGACCGCCAACGAACGCTGGAACTGTTCGCGGGACAGTTCCGTCAGTCGGGCTCGCACCTCGTGCACGGGAGCCTCGCCGAACTGGATGTTGACCGAGAAGTTGAACTCGTCTCGTCCGCGCATCGCCTCATCGACGCCACCGGCGGTGAGGTCCACGGCGGTGTAGTCCAGGAGCTGCTGCGGGCTGTACTTCCCTGTCGTGATGAGTCGCTTCCACTCAGGTGTGCCTGGGTAGGGCCGGAACTCGAAGACGCTGGCCCGGAAGCGTCCGGGCTGGTCGGCGGTTGTCTTCCACAGGTCGTGGATGAGCCGCACGGTCTCCGCTAACTCCTGCCGGGTCTCCGTCGGGAACCCGAGGATGAAGTAGCCCTTGACCGAGATGCCGCGTTCGGTCAGGCGCCGGACAACAGTGCGCGTCATGTCCGAGGTGATGCGCTTGCCCATGTGTTTCAGCAGTCGCTCGCTGCCGGACTCGATGCCGAGTGCGACCTCCCGGCAGCCGTTGAGCTTCAACGTCTGCAGCATGTCGTCGCTCATGCGGTGCAGGATGTTGATGCGGCCGGTCGCATCCCAGACGAAGCGGTCGCCGATGCCGGCTGCCGCGAACGCGGCCATGCAGGGTTGGATGAAGCGCTCGTACCCCAGGAACAAATCGTCGACGAAACGAAAGGCCGTCACCCCGTAGCTTGTCTGCAGGTCCATCATTTCCTCGATGATGTTCTCCGGCGTGCGGGTGCGGATGGTGATGTCAGGGTTGGCTGACACGGCTGCTCCGCAGAACGAGCAGTCGTAGGGGCGGCCCCGAGCCCCGACCATGTTCGCCTCCAGCCGTCCGTCAGCGGCGATGTACGGGTCGTCAGCCAGAAACGCGCGATCCACGAACGGCAGACGGTTGATGTCGGGCGCGAGGTGGTACCCGGCACCGACGCTGCCGCCGGTGACCGGGGTGCGCAGGATGGGGTCGAGCCACATCACGCCCGGAAGTTCGGTGCGGAAGCGGTGGTCCTGAAGCAGTTGGGCCACTCGTGTTTCGCCTTCGCCCAGCACCAACGCCTCGCAGCGGGCGAACCGTGGGTCGGTTAGCGCCTCAGTCGGCATGGCTTTGGCCTGATGGCCGCCGAGCATGAGGCTGATCGACGGGTCGAGCTGCGACGCCATCCGGGCGCTGATCTCGTAGGTCGGGGCGAGCAGGTTGAAGCCTGCCCAGCGTGGCGACAGGCGGTTGACGAGTTGCGCGGTCTGGCTGAGGCCGAGCCCGAGGGCTTCGGCGTCGATGATGCCGACGTTGAAACCCTGATGTTTGGCGTAGGTGGCGATGTAGCCCATGCCGAGCACGGGCAGCGTGAAGTCGTTCACGCGGGGACGGAGACTGTAGTCGCGTAGCGGCGCGTTGATGAACAGGGCGTCAAGAGGGCGAGTGATGTCCGCGCCTGCCACGGCACGGTCAGCCGATATCTCCATGTCGGGAACCCCAAGCGAGCGTCAGCAGCGTGAGCGAGCAGAGATGTTCGCCAGCGAGCGCGCGCCAGGTGCGACCGAAAGCCGATTCGTCGGCCGGCCAGTCGTGTGAGGGTGCAGCTCGCTTGGCCCAGGTGCGCACTGCCAGATCGGCGTAGGGATAGAACGACCAGTCGTTGCACCAGTCAGCCACGGCGGCCTGCGCGGTCCATGGGCCGATGCGCGGCACGGTCTGGAGTTCGGCGACGAGCACATCGGGCACAAGCTCACGCCATTTGAAGCCACGCTCCAGGTAGGCCTCGGCGGCAGCCCGCAAGGGGCGACGCTTGAAAGCCATCCCGAGGGAACCGAACTGGTGATCGCTCAACTCAAGCACGATCTCTGGTGCCGGGAATAGGGCGTACAAGTTGCCGTCCGGTAGGGGGATCTTCTCGCCATGCGCATCGCAGAAGGCCCGATACAGCTTCTTCGACTGTCCGGCGCGGATGACTTGCCGGATGACCGCAGTGCTGATCGCGTCCCATAGGCTCGGGTTCCGAAGCCGTATGACCGAGCCCAGAGAGCGTAGCGAGTCTGCCAGCTCGGGAGCGTCGTCGAACGTGTTCGGCAGTGTGAAGACATCGTGAATCGGCCCAGCCCCAGTGCCGGTCAAACGGTCGAGAGTCAGCTTGCCGTTCTGGAGTGAGGCCAACCATCGGCCGCCGTTGTCAAGGACGAGGACTCGCTGTACGGTGCCGTTCGCCGGTTGCCAGGCGGCGTGCTCGGTCATCACAAAGTCAAACGTGTTGCGCATGGCGGTGAAGTCTCCGAACGGTTGATCAAGGCTCAGGGTGCTAAATTATCTCATATTCCTACCTCCTGGAATATCTTGGCCGGGATCGCGCCCAAGCGTTCTCCCTGGTATCGCAAATTCTCGAATCCGGGATGACTCGATCAGGGCGAACCTGTGTGGGCGCCTGGCTTGGTCACGAAGCTTTGGGGAAACCATATAGGTCCAAGGTCTGTGTAGGTGATCTTCGGAGCCCTCCGACAAAATGTTGACAACCGGCGTCTCTACGTAGGGCGGCGGATGCGAGATTATTTAGGTATGTCCGAGGGTCGGGTTGATCAAGAGTCAGCGGTCGATGATCTTTTGCGGGTGCGACGTGCGCTGGGTCATCGGTTGGCGGTGTTGCGGCAGGCGGCCGGCTACACGCAGCATCAGTTGTCGGCGGTGATCCACTACCACCGCAGCAGTGTGGCGAACGTGGAGACCGGTCGTCAGCGGGCGCCACGCGACTTCTGGCAGCGTGCGGACAAGCTGCTGGACGCCGGTGGTGACTTGCTGGCGGCGTTTGACCGTGTCGAGTCGCGGCACCGCCGGCGTAAGGTTGATCAGATGGCCAGCCGGTTCCCGGCCGAGGTGATTCCGGAGACACCGCCGGAGCCTGGTCAGGGCGGAGCCGTCCGATCGATCGTGCAGGCCGCGCACGAGACCCGTGAACATGCTTTGAACGCAGGTGCATTGGCAGTGTCAGATGTTGCTATCGAGCAGTTGCGCGACGATGCCAGCCGGCTGGCGCGGCGCTTCCCGGAGTTGGAGCTGCAGCAGATCGTCGGCGAGACCCTTCGGATCCGTGATCTCGCGGTGCGTCTGCTGGAGCACACCCGCCGGCCGGCGCAGCAGACCGAGTTGTACCTGATCGTCGCCCAGGCGGCGGCGTTGCTGGCCAGCGAAAGTGTTGATCTCGGTCTGTGGTCACCGGCGATGCAGTACGCCCGAGCGGCCTACGCCTACGGCGAGATCATTGGCCACGCTGGTGCATGTGCCTACGCCCGAGGGATGCAGGCGACCATCGCCTACTGGACCGGTCAAGTCGACGATGCCGTTCAGTACGCACAGGCCGCCGCCGACCTCGCCCCGGCCGGTGTCGCGCGGGTCCGTGCGTACAGCGTCCTTGCTCGTGCCTTGGCCTACCGGGGAAATGCTGACGCGGTCATGACGGCGATCGCCACCGCTGCGGACGCCCGCAGCCAGGCCGGTCGTGACGAACTGCATGACCTCGTTGGCGGTGAGTTCGGGTTCACCGTCGAGCAGCAGGCCCGTTGTGATGGTACGGCGCTGCTGCAGGTTGGCCAGGTCGCGCAGGCCACCGACGCGGCGCGACGTGCGGTCGATCTGGCGGCGGCGACCCAGGCGCAGTGGCCTACGGTCGTGGCGGAGGCCCGCGTCGACTTGGCGGTCTGTCTGCTGCTCGGTGGGCAACTCGACGCGGTGGAGCCGACGCTCACGCCTGTGTGGGCGATGCCGCCGCAGTGGCGTCGCGCCGGGCTGATCGGCCGGATCGACAGTCTCCGAGGCTCACTCAACGACCGTAGGTGGCGTGACAGCTCGATCGCCCGATCCACCGTCGACCGGGCCGAAGCGTTCGTGGCCGCACGGCCGGCACTTCCGGCGCTACCTGGCGTCTGAGCTGCGCCGCCACTCGGCCAGCAGTTCGCGTTCGCGATCCTGTGGCAGGCCGTGGTCGGCGGCGCGGGCCGCTTCGCCTTCGCCGACGACCCAGCTGCCACCCTCGGTCAGCCAGGCCCAGGTGTCGTCGATCGTCTCCGTGAGCGGTGCGCAGCGCAGCCCGGCAGCCTGCGCGCGTGTGCTGTCCACCGCCCAGACTCCTGCATGTGTCCGCCACAACGGCAGCCCGGTCCACTGCTCAACACCCTGGGCGATCAGCCAGGCGGGGTCAGCCCAGATCGGGTCGGCGTCCGACCCGGTCGCGACGATGCAGCCGGTGACCAGATCCGCGAACGTGGCATGGCCTGGCGGGGCGGTGACGTTGAAGACGCCCGATGTGCCGAGGTGGGCACAGCGTAGGGCGAAGTCGGCGACGTCGCGTACGTCGATTGGCTGGATCGGTCGCGTCGCCGGCGCGGGTGCGAGTAGTTGGCCGCTGCGGGCGGCGCGGGCGAGCCACCAGGTCAGCCGGCCGACGTACTCGTAGCGGCCGAGGATCACGCCGGGGCGCAGGATCGTTACCTTGTCGACGCCGACCGCCGCTGTCACCGCCTGCTCGCAGCCGGCTTTGAGCGCGCCGTACTGGCCAGCGTAGCCGAGGTCTGCACCGAAGTTGGCGTCGGCGTCAGGTGGACAGTCGAAGACCGGTGAGTCTTCGTCGAGCGGCTGGTCGGGCCAATCGGTGTAGACGTTGACAGTAGAGAGGTAGACATAGTGCCCGACCACCGGGGCGAGCGCCGACGCGGCGGCTAGGACCTGGTTCGGTACGTAGCCGATGGTGTCGATGACGGCATCCCACGGCCCGCGCTCGGCTAGCCGGTAGAGGTCGTCGGGGTTCTCTCGGTCGCCGTGAACAGCGGAGACCCCTGGTACATCGGCCGATGACGTACCCCGGTTGAAGGTCGTGACCGCCCAGCCGGCGGCCAGCGCCCTCTCGGCCAGGTGGCGTCCGAGGAACCAGGTTCCGCCCAGGATCAGCAGCCGCATTTCCTCATCATGGCGCACCAGTGGATCTACAGCGGCGGTGCCCCGAGTGTCAGCCGATTGCTGCCGTCGCCGCGACGCCGTAGCCGACAAGGAGATCGGGCGAGTTCGCTCAGTGGGCACGTGATCCGTGTCCGTTCGACCTTGCGGGAGACGACTGTGGCAAGACTGCTGGTGTTCACGACGATGGGCATAGTTGCTGGATTCATGCTTGGCTTCTTCACCTTCAAGTTGAAGCAGCGGTGGTGTCCGGGGTGTGGGGCGACGTTGCGGTGTCCGGAGTGCGCGCCTCGGCATTCGATGCGGTTCAGCCCGACCGGCCGGCCCGGTGACGCGGGTCGGTCGGGTCCGTCGTCGGCCGGTGGCGGGGTCTACCGGGGGCGGTCGGCGCGGTGAAACGGATGCTGCGGGACCTGGCCGAGTGTGGTGGTGGGGTGCTGGTCGTACGCCATGACGGGGAGCTTGTGGTCGGCGCGGTCGGCGCTACGGCGTACCGCGATGTGACCGGCGCGGAGCCGGCGGCCGACAGCGGCGGTGGTGGTCATGTGGCGGTGCGGCCGTCCTGGTCGTGCGCTGGCTGCGGCGGGTTGTGGCCGTGTCCGGTGGCGAGGTCGGAGTTGGCGGCCGTGTTGGGGCCGGTCGGGTTGGCGACGTACGCGGTGGAGCGGATGACCGAAGCGGCGTTCGACCTGCCCGACGTGACGGCGGCGGAGCTGTTCGACCGGTTCCTGGTGTGGACGTGGCGGCCGTGCTGACCGTACGGGCGGCGACCGCCGCCGATGTCGAACCCCTGGCCGAGTTGTTGGCGCAGTCGTGCGTGCTGGACCCGGTGGTGGCCTGGTCGATGCGGGACTACGCGATCCGCTATCTGACGATGCACCAGTTCTTCACCGCCGAGCTGGAGTTCGGGGTACGGCACGGGATCGTTGACGTCGCGGGCGACCGGGACGGGGTGGCGATCTGGTATCCGCATCCGGCCGATCGGCTCGTCGGCGCGGAGCATCTGCGGCGTCGGTTGCGGGCGTGTGGTGACCGGCACGGCCCGTACACGCATTACGCGTCCACCGCCGCGCAGCTAGAGCCGGTCGGCCGGCACCACCATTTGGCGTTCCTGGCGGCGGCACCCTGGTTTCGCGGCCGGGGGATCGGGGCGGCGCTGCTCGCCGCGCACCACATCCGGCTCGACCGGATCGCCATGCCGGCGGTGGTCGACGCGAGCAGCCCACGGTTCCAGGCGTTCTACACCCGCCACGGCTACCACCTCGTACGCAAGGCCAACCTGCCGGCCGGCGGCCCGCCGCTGTGGTCGATGCGTCGAGGCGGCCCACCACCACCCATGGCCGCCGCACTCCGCGTCGGCTGAACCAGGGTGATCGCTGGTTGCTGCCCTGACCGGCTTACTGCCGGCTGTCGGCTGCCCGGCAACAGCAGGCGCTGATGTGACTCGACCGACGGGCCATGCCAGCTGGCCCCGGTTTCGTAGACTCCCGGCCATGCGACGTTCCCATGCGATAGCCGGGGTGATCCTCGTCGTCCTGGGCGCGGCGGCGGTGGCGGCCGGGGTGCGCTGGACCGCCGCCGGTGAGCCGGTGCCCGTCGTGGCACCGGTCGGGGCGTCGACGGTGCTGCCCGAGGGCGAATACACAATGGTCGTCGACAATCGGGCAGCTGAGATATTCACCGATCTGCGCACCGCACGCGGCGTTCCCCGGGTGGACACCTATGCCCTGCCGCCCGCCGCCACCTGGGACCAGGTCCGGTCCGGGGTCGCCGGTCAGCTCGACGGATGGGAGCAGGTCGGGGACTGCGCCGACACGGGGGAGCGGCGGGTCCAGTGTTCCTGGTCGGAGCCGACCCGCTGGTGGCCCCGGCTGGTGCGGATCGTCTTCGTACGGCCGGCCGAGCCGGACGACGCCGATTCGTACGTGTGGCCCGACAACACCTTCCTGGTGGTCGGCTCCGCCAACGGCACGAACGGCTGACGAATCGAAGAAGTGTCTCGTCCCGCCGTCCGGGCAGGGTGGCCGTGGGCGTGACAACTGTCGTCGCTGGTCAACGGCGGGTTGCCCCAAGATACGTTGCGAACCGATAGCATCACTGTGCGCCAACGGCGACGCGTCACCGGCGGGCGCGAACTCCCGGCCGCGCGGACCGGCGGGGAGCAGCGGGTCGGCCGGGCCGGGGGGTACGGGTCCGGATCGACATGGCGAGGAGAGCCGTGGCGGAACTCAGCATCGGGCGGTCGCTGCGCCTGTGGATTCCGGTCGCGCTGGTGACCGGGCTGTTGTCCGGGCTGGCCGCGGCCGCGTTCTTCTGGTTGTTGACCGTCGCCACCCGCTATCTGCTGGTCGAGCTGACCGGCTACCACCCGGCCGAGCTCGCCAGCGACGGCGGCGCACCCGCGATCGGCAGTCCACACTGGCTTGTGCTGCCACTGCTGGTCGCCGCCGGTGCCCTGGTGGCGACCGTGCTGGTCCTGCGGGTCGCGCCGGAAACCAGTGGCCACGGCACCGACGCCGCCATTCACGCCGCACACCACGACCCCACCGGGATGCGGGCGCGGGTCCCGGCGGTGAAGATGCTTGCCTCGGCCATCCTGATTGGATCCGGCGGATCCGCCGGCAGCGAAGGACCGATCGCCCAGATCACCGCCGCGCTCGGCTCGATCGTGGCCCGGGTCAGCCGGCTGAAACCGGAACAGGCCCGTATCACCGTCTCTGTCGGACTCGCCTCCGGCGTCGGCGCGATCTTCCGTAGCCCGCTCGCCGGCGCGCTGCTCGGCGCCGAACTGCTCTACCGTGCCGACATCGCGGCCGCCGTCATCGTCCCGGCGTTGATCTCGTCGGCGGTGGCGTTCGGGGTGTTCGGCCTGTTCCACGGCTTCGACCCACTGTTCGGCATGGTCGACGGCGTCACCGGCGCCGATCCGCTGCTGTGGCTGGCACTGCCGCTGATCGGAGTCCTCGCCGGACTACTCGCCCGGCTCTACGCCGTCGTGTTCTACGGCACCGCCGCCGTCTTCGCCTCCCGGCTGGTCACCCGGACGCTACGGATACCCCGGCTGCTGCGCCCGGCGATCGGCGGCCTGCTGGTCGGCGTGATCGGGCTGGCGATCCCGGACATCCTCGGCACCAGCTACGGCACCGCCCAGCACATGTTGGACGGTCGGGCACTTCTCGGCATGTCACTGTGGCTGGTGCTGGCCATCCCGCTGGTCAAGATCCTGACCACCTCCCTGTCGGTGGCGTCCGGTGGTTCCGGCGGCATCTTCGGTCCCGGCCTCGTCATCGGCGGAACCGCCGGTGCCGCACTGTGGCGGCTGCTGGAGCCGTACGGCCTGGCGACCGAGTCACCGGTGCCGTTCGTACTCGTCGGGATGGCCGCCTGTCTCGGCTCGATCATCCACGCGCCGCTGGCGCTGACGGTGATGGTCGCCGAAACCACCGGCAGCACCGCCGTACTGCTGCCGGCGATGGCGGCCACCGCCCTCGCCGCCCTGATCGTCGGGGACAGCACGCTCTACCGCAGCCAACTGCGGGACCGATCCGAATCCGGCCTTCCGGAGCCGACGTCGGTCGGGCCGGCATCGACCGAGTCCACACCGGACAAGCCCTTGGCGATACGGGTGATCGACGGCCGGCCGCTGGAGGGCCAGCCGGTTGACGGGCACGTCGTGGCCGGGCGGAGCGACGAGATCCGTACCGCTGGATCGGTGCCGCCCGCCCGCACCCCGGCCGAATGGCCCGAGACCGACCGCGCCACCTGACCGACCGGCCCGGCCATGCCGCTCACTCACAGACCAGACCAGACCAGGCGGGGGCGGGTCGGCGGTGATCAGGTCGGCGGTGGCTCGATGTCGCAGTCGATCCGCTCCCGGGTGGTGCTGACCGCCAGCGTCTCCGGATGTTCCGGTCCGAGCACCTCGACGTAGCGTTGCACCGTCTCGGCCTGCAACGTACGGGCGGTGGCGTGATCGCCGGCCAGCCGCAGATCGGCGGCCAGGTTGATCGCACACGCCAAGGTGTACGGGTGGGCGTCGCCGCGAACCCTACGCGACATCGCCAGCAGCTCCGTGCCCAGCTCACAGGCCCCGTCCCGGTCACCGGTCGCCTGCCGGTCACTGGCCAGGTTGGTCCCGCACGCCAGCGTGTACGGATGCGCCGGGTCGAGCACCTCGCCGAAGAGGCGATAGGTGCGCTCGGTGATCTCCCTGGCCTTTTCCAGCTGGTCGGTACGGCGCAGCGCGATCGCCAGGTTCGTCGCCGCCGCCAGCGTGTACGGGTGCCGTTCGCCCGCCGTACGGTCGAGGACCTCGTAGGCGTCCTGGGCCCGGGCCCGCGCGCCGAACAGCTCGCCGGTCATCCGCAGGTCGTTAGCCAGGTTGGTGGAGGCGGCCAGTGTCTCCTGATGCTTCGGCCCGAGTCGACGCCGGTGCAGCTCGTAACTGGCCTGCGCCAGGTCGCGGGCGTCGGCGTACCGTCCGACTTTGCGAAGGGTGACGGCCAAGTTCTTCATCGCCCGCAACGAGCTGGGATGGTCCTCGCCGAGCAGTTCGCGGTAGCGGCGGTAGACGTCCTCCTGCAGTTCGACCGACTCTTGGTAGCGACCGCATTCCCGCAGGTCTCGCGCCAGGTTGTTGGCGGAGAACAGCAGGTGGGCGTTGTCGACCCCGCCGGACCGCTGTCGCAGCTCGGCCTGCGTCTGCTCGTCGACCGCCAACGCCTCGGTGAACCGGCCCATCATCCGCATCGAGACCGCGTAGTTGTGGGTGGCGAGTTGCCGGCGTCGGTGCCCCTCGGGCAGCTGCCGACTCAACACCAACACGTCCTCGTCGAGGGCCAGACCGGCGTGCCAGTCGCCGAGCCGGCGCAGGCTGGCGGCGAGGCCGTTGGCGACGGCCAGTGTGGTCGGGTGGCCGGCACCGAGACTGCGCCGGGCCTGGTCCAGGCTGCCGTCGTCGAGCTCTTTGGCCTCGGCGTAGCGGCCGAGGCTGCGCAGCGAGTTGGCCAGCATCACCCGCAGCGCGATCACGTCGTCGGCGTCCGGACCGAGATGGTCGGTCCAGCCGGGCAGGGCGGCCCGTGCCAGTTCCACCGTGGCGGTGTATTCGCCGCGTCCGTCCAGGTAGCCGACCATGTGTCGGACCAGTTGGCGGATTCGTGGGTCGGTCGATGTCGACACCTGGGCCGGCCCGAGATGCGGCAGGATCTCCGCGTAGCGGGCCCGGTTACCCGGCTGGTCGGGATCGCCGGGGTCGGCTGCGGCGAGCAGTTGGTGCACGATGGCGCGGTATTCGGCGTCCTGCGCGGGGGAGAGCTGGTCGCGCAGGAACGACTGGATCAGCCGATGCATCTGCAGGGTTTCGCCGCTCTCGCCCTGCCCCAGCTTCGCCAGCCCCTACCGGCCGATCTCGGCGAGGAGTTCGCTGCGGTTCATCGGGTCGCCGATCTCGCCGCGCAGCGGGGGCGGCAGATGCTCGGACGGGTCTCCGCCGAGGGCCTGACCGGCGAGCAGGCGGAGCGAGATCGGTTCAGGTCCGACGAAGGCGCACAGCCGCAGCAGCTGGGCGGCGGCCGGCCGCTCCTCCCGAAGTCGGTTGACGGCGATCGTCCAGATCGTCACCGGCTGATGCTCGTACGACGGCACCGGCGCCCGACCGAGGACCTTCGATGGGTACCGGCGGATCTGCTCCAGCAGTACCTTCACCTGCATCTTGGTGGTGCTGAGCAGCGCCGCCGCCCCGTCGAGATAGAGCGGGAAGTCGCCGAGCTCGTCGGCGAGAGCCACCGCCTGCTCGGCCGAGATGCCCGGCACCCGGCGGCGCAGGAAGTGCAGGCTCTCCGGACGCCGGTATCCCTCCAGCGTCACGGCGTCGACGCTGGCCTGCCACCGCTGGTCGCGGGAGGTCACCAGCACGTGGCCGCCACCGCTGGGCAGCAACCGGCGCAGCTGCTGGGGCGACCCGGCGTTGTCGAAGATGAGCAGCCAGTCGCGGATCGGTTCGCCGCGTCGCAGCGCATCGAGGACCGCGTCGGCGGTCACTCCGAGATCGTCACTGGTACGGATGTCGAGATAGGCGGCCAGCGCGGCGAGGTCGGAGCGGGCGGTGGCCAACTGCTCGCAGCGCACCAGCCACACCAGGTCGTAGTCGCAGGCGAAGCGGTGAGCGTACTCGATGGCCAGTTGGGTCTTGCCCACCCCGGCCGTGCCGTGCACCGCGCTCGGCACGACCGCTGTCACGTAGCCGCTGAGCCGTTCCCGTAGATCGACGAGAATGTCGTCGCGCCCGGAGAAGTGCGGGTTGCGCGCCGGGATGTGCGGGCTCCAGTAGCGGGGGCGACGCAGCGGATAGCGGGCCGCGCCCAGCATCGGGGCGGGTGGACCGATCTGGTCGGCGGGCAGGTCGAACAAGGCCAGCAGCAGCCGGCGGGCCGGATCCTCCTCCGGTACGCCGAGCAGCGCCGAGCGGGGCGTGACCAGCGGTACGCCGGGCCCGCCACCGGAAACGGTCAGCACCCGGCCCGGGCGGGCGGCCCGCAGCGCCAGCAGCTGCTCGGACCAATCCGCCGTCGGTTTGCCACTCAGCTGGACCAGCGCCTCGGTGAGCACGACCAGCAGCGTGGCGTCGCCCTTGGCGACGCCGGGCAGGTAGTCGGCCAGAGTATCCGCGATCGGTGTGCCGAGCATCGTCAACCCGGTGGTCAGGCCGGCCCAGCCGAGCTGTTCGGAGATCCATTCCGCCCAGGCGCGATCGGTGCCGGCGTGCAGCACCACGACCGGCGCGGACGAATCGGCACCGGTACGGGCCTCGGCGGGAACGGTCATCGGAGCGGCTCGCTTTCCACGGGCGGTATGGACTTTCTGACGGACAACGGATCAGGTCGCTTTGGTGGTAATCGGGGTTCGCCCTACGTAATTGTCACCGCCGCGCGCAATCGCGGCTACGTCGAGTATCCGCTTTCGGGTGCGTCGTCGGTTCCGGGAGCGCGGTCGGCATCCGGACCGTTCCCGTGGTGCCACGCGGCGGGTCGCCCCGGCGGCACCGTCAGGCTGTTGTCGAACGGGGAGAACGGTTGCGGATCCGCCGCACGATGGCGTACCGCCGGATGTCGCGCCGACCGGGCGTCCGCCAGCAGCAGGCGGACGGCTGACCGGAGTCCGTCGTCACCCGCCTCGAACATCGTGTGCAACGCCGGGTCAGGGCGTCCGGTCGACGGCGGACCGGTGTCGCTCAAGGATCGTTCCCTCCCGCCTGGCGTGGATCGTGCTGGACGTCGTCCTGACCATCGTCGCGTCGCTGGCCGGCGCGGATGGCGTCGCGCCGGATCGCCAGCACCGCCGGATGGTCCGGCCCGTGCCGTTGCACCAGGACGTCGACCACCGAGGTGAGTTCGTCGGCGGCTTCGCCGTACCGGCCGAGGTCGCCCAGCAGCCGGCCGAACGCTGTACGCGCCCGCAGGGTCTCCTCGTCGTCCGGACCCCGGCTGCGGGCGAACTCCTGGACCACCAGCCGCATCCGGTCGGCGGCGGGACCGGGTTGGCCGAGGGCCAGCAGGATCTCGGCCAACCGCCATGATCGCTGAGGTAGCGCCGCGTCCAGGCTCGGGGTGGCGTGGATCGCCTGCTGCATCACCCGGCGCGCCCGCTCCAGATCGGACCGGTTGCCGGACTGTTCACCCGTCATGGCCAGTGCCTCTGCGTACGCGGCCAGATAGCGGGCCGTCGGTTGCTGGTTGGCGGGGGTGAACTCGACAGCGGTGCGGAACCGTTCACCGGCTTCCCACAGGTCGTTCAGTTCACCGCCGTCGCGGTAGCGGTGCTGCAGCGCGACGCCGAGCCGGTAGAGGTAGTCGGGCCGTTTCGGATGGTAGACCGGCACCAGATCGAGCAGGTGACGCAGCAGCCGGATCTCCACGGACCGGTCGTCGCGGTGTCGCTCTCGACGTCGACCTGCCCGCAGCGCCAGCAGGCCGGCCATCGTGTCGAGATGCGACACGGTCTGCCGATCGTCGGCTGTGGCCGGCTCCACCACGGACATGCCGGCCGCGATCACGGCGTCGAGCAGATCCGGGTCGGCGTCGAGCAGATCCGGGTCGGGGTCGTGCCGGTCCGGGTCGGGGTCGCGGCGCAGCAGTTGCGCCACCGCGCGGACCCGGCCGCGTACCGCGCGGACCCGGTCGGTGGCGTCGGGGGCCAGGCTGGCGGCGCTGGCGTACAGGTCGGCCGCCTTTCGTAGGTCCGCTTCGTCACCGGTGACGGCGAACCGCTCGTGCAGCAGCTCCGCGAGGCTGGTCGTGTCGGCGGCGGAGCCGGGTGCCTTGCCGCGCGCCGCGACCACCGCCCGCGTGGCGGCGATCGCCGCGTCGAGATCACGTCGGCCGTTACCCCGTCGGTAGCGCACCCGGTGCAGGTCGGCGATCCGGGCCAGCAGCTCCACCCGGGAGGTGTCCGGCGCGCGGTCCCGCTCGGCCGTGTAGATCGCCAACGCCTCGTCGAGGTCGGCCGGCGCGGCCAGCGCCGCGAACCGGGTCAGCAGTGCCTCCGCCAGGGCGATCCGGCGGCGGATCAGAATCGGGCCGTCCTCGGCGGTCGCGGCGACCGCGACTCGGGCCAGCCGGATTCCCTCGGTCAGATCGGACGCCCGACCGTCGCGGCGGAAAAGCGCCATCCTGATCAGCGCCGCCTCGGCGACGACGTCGGTCTCCGCCGCCGGCCGGGACGAAACCTGATCGTACGGCGGGACCTGATCGTCCGGCGGGACCTGGGTCTGCGGCGGGACCTGGGCCGGCGGCGACCGGCGGTCCAGGGCATCCTGGATCAGGCTCAGCGCCTCGGTGAGGTCGGCGGGTTCGCCGGCCATCTCGTAGCGGATGCGCAACAGGGCCGCCAGCTCCCGGGTCGCTCCCGGTGGCGGCCGCCGTCGACGGATCAGGTCCCGGAGCAGATAGACCGCTTCGTCCAGCACCGGCCCGAGCTCACCGGCCGGCCGGTTCGTCGGTCCGGCCGGCGCGGCGCCGACGCGGTCCATGACCTCGGCGTCCCACCGGTGGATCCGGTCGAGGAGATCCGCCAGTTGTCGCCGTCGGTCGGCCAGTGCGTCGGTGTCGGTGTCGGTGTCTTGATCGCCGGCGGGCGGGCCCGCGTTGTCCGGCGAACGGTCGCCGGAGTCGATGGGCGAGTCCGGGATCGGCTCGACCAGGTCCCGGAACCGGTCGCCGAGCCGGGCCACCACGGGCGCCGGCAGGGCGGCGAAGGGCCGACCAGCGGACTCCACGCCGAGTGCGCCGTTGGTGCCGGACGGCGCCGACACGGCGGCGGTGAACTCCCGCATGCTGATGCCGAGTTGGTCGGCGAGGAATCCGGAGATCTGGTAGCGGATGCGTTGCAGGTCGCTGACCAGCAACGACCGGCTGAGTAGTGCCTGTACCCCGGGCATGAACCGGAACCGCAGCTCGGTGTCGGTGGAGGGAACACGGGCCAGTAGGCCACCGAGCAGCACCTCGGCCAGGTGGCAGGGGCGCGACACCGGGATCACCGACTGCTGCACCAGCCGCATCACCGACAGGGTGGTCGGTGCCGCCGACAGATAGGTGGCGAGCCGGAACGCCTGCGGACTGGCGGTGGCCTGAAACGTCCGTACCCGGTCGATCGGGGTGCGGGTCGGATCGGCGGCCGTCGGCGGGCGGTCGCCGTCGCCCGGCCGGGGTGGCAGCGTGATCATCGCGTCCGTCCGGCCGCTGCCGGCCAGCAGCCGCGTCCAGCCGATCAACCAGTCGGGTTCGATTTCCAGCACCGGGATCGGCAACTCGCTGCCGAGTCGCCGGTCCGGCCGCCAGCGGTACGGGGTGAAGCGCAGATCGGCGTTCGTCACCGGCCCGGTCGGCGCACCCCGGCTGGCCAGCCTGCCCCGTTCGGGCACCAGACCGGTTCGGGGCCAGAGCCGCTGTGGCAGGGGCTGCAGCACCGCCACCGCCGCTCGCCGACCCCACCGCTGCATCAGCTGGTACGCCGAACCGTCGTGCCAGTAAGGCGCCACACAGTCGCTGACCAGCAGGACCAGGCTGCCGCCGCCGGCCGGCGGCGGCTGGCGGGCCGAGTCGTGCCCGGCGGCGCCGGTGACTCTGAGCCGGCCGTCGGTCCCGGCGGACAACTCACCGGTCCGGACGTCGCGGAACACGCCCAGTCCCTGGACCAGGGTGATGAGCTCGTCGACCAGCGTGTGCCAGACAGCCATCGATGTGTGTAGATCGGTTACCAAGCGGAGGTCGAGCCAGCGACGCTGCCCGTGCCGCCACAGCGGCAGCCACAGCTCGGTCTCGGCGATGGCCTCGATGGTCCGTTCCTCGTCGATCTCCATGCGGTGCGGGTCGGCGACCGTACGGCGTAGCGGCCGTAGGGCCCGACTGATCGCCAGCGCACCGGGGAGCGCCGACGCGGCCGGTGCCCGCAGTTCGAGCAGGTGCTCCCGGCCCGGATCCGCCGCCGACTCCACCGCGTACACGGCGAGGTCACGCTCGTCGGCGGAGACGGTGCCGGCGGCCGCGACCGTACCCGGAACCGGATCGGCGTCCGGACCGCGCCGTGGTGCGTCCGGTGAGCCTGGCCCGGGTCCGACGTCCTGCCCGGTCGGTCCGGGGGCGTCCCCGCCGGCCGGGTCGGGCAGGTAGCGCGCCAGCCAGAGCGCGTCGGCGACGGCGGTCGGCTGCGGGTCGACATCGGCGTCCCGCAGCAGACGCAGCAGCCGGGAGATGGTCATCAGTAGTCGGGATTGGTGCGTTGGTTGACGAAGAGCAGCTCGGCCAGTTGCTCGCGGCTGCGGCCGTCCTCGGCGGCGATGTTGCTGGTCAGATAGATCGCGTTGAGCAGTTGGTCGGTCGCCAAGGTGCCGCGATCGCGGCGGGCGAGGAACTGGTCGACCAGTTGGTCGCTTTCCCGGAGCAGATCGGCACCGAAATGCGCGGCGACGATCGAGGCCAGGTGTTCCCGACTCGGTTCCCGCAACTTGAGCTGGAGACAGCGACGGAGAAACGCGGGTGGGAAGTCCCGTTCACCATTGCTCGTCATGATCACGATCGGGAACGACCGGCAGCGGACCCGGCCTTCTTCGATGGTGACGAGTTCGTCGCTGCCGTCGATCTGCACCCGGATCCGTGGTTGGTCGACGGCCACCCGACGAAGCTCGGGAATGGCGTACTCGCCTTCCTCGAAGACGTTGAGTAGATCGTTCGGCAGGTCGATGTCGCCCTTGTCGATTTCGTCGATCAGCAGCACCCGAGGCTGCTCGTACGGCAGCAGCGCGGTCCCGAGCGGGCCGAGCCGCAGGTAGCGGCCGATGTCGGCGCTCGGCGTGGCCTCGCCGCCGTACTCACCGCCCTGGTCGGCGTCGTGGCCCCGGCGCCCGCCGCCGTCGTGGCCCCGGTGGGCGAGACCGGCGTCGTGCAGCCGGCCGACCGCGTCGTAGCTGTAGAGCCCCTGGGCCAGGGTCGATCTGCTGCTGATCGGCCAGCGCAGCACCGGCCCGAGCGCCAGTTCGTGGGCGATGGAGGCGGCGAGCGTGGACTTGCCGATCCCCGGCCGTCCGGTGACCAGCAGCGGCCGGCGCAGATACAACGCCGCGTTGATCAGGTCGAGGTCGGTCGGGTCGGGCCGGTAGGCGACGGCCCGGTGCAGGTCGCCGAGGCGGCGCTGCGATGCCTGGTCCTCGCCGGGCGGCAGCGGCACCGGTGGTCCACCGTCGAACTCCCGCCACGGTGGTGGTGGCGGCAACCGCCGAATACCGGTGTGGGGCTCTGGCACTCCTTGATAGATCCACCAGTCCATCACCGGTCACGTTCCCTTCTGAGCCGGATTCACTGCTGCCAGGTGTCCAAGGTCAACGACGGAGCAGATAGACGGCGCGATGGATTGTCCCACATCAACACCACATCGTGTCCACAGTGGCAGGCGTCGCCGTCGCGGTCGGCCGCGATCCGGATCTGCCGGACCCGCTGCGGGAGATCATCGACCGTGGTGTCCCGCAGCTCGGCGGCGACGCCCGCCAGGAACGGCTGCCCCGCGCACGCCTCGGATCGGCGGTCGTGATGTCGAGGGCACGGCGGCCGCCGCCAGACCGCCACCGGTAGTCCCGCATAGGTGCCGACATCGACGATCGTCCGATGCTCCGGCACGCTCCACGCCGGCCCCGGCAGGCCGAACACGACCGGTTCCGGACGCTGCAGGTCCGCGTGCAACCGCGCCGGATCGACCGCCCCGCCGCAGTCGAAGTCGCGCATCCGCCACTCGGTGCCGGCGGTCTGGAGCTCCCGCCACCATCGCCGCGTCGAGTCGAGCCGCTCCGGCTCGTCGTCGTGGTCCGCGACCCGGACCACCACCGGCACCCGGTGGCCGAGCTTGGCGTACGGGCGGTCGACCGAGATCGGCCACTGGTCGACCGGCTCGTCGAGCAGTTCCTCGGGCAGGACGAGTTCGATCAGCACCGACTCGTGGGCGCCCGCCTCCCGCCAGGCCGCCGGCACCAGATCCCGCAGCTCCCGCCAGACCTTGTGCAGCGGAGCGGGCCGGTCGATGCGTTCCAACGCCTCCGGGTCGGTCGGCCGGAACGCCCGGACGTCGTCGCGGGCGGAGTAGATCGACACGCTCATGGTGTAGAGCCCGCTGTCGTGCCCGCTGCTGGTGATGCGGACCTGGACCGACGCGGGATCGCCGCTGCGCTGCCTCGGGATCGCGTCACGATGGTCCCCGGCCGCCGGGTCACGATGGTCCCCGGCCGCCGGGTCACGCTGGTCCCCGGCCGCCGGGTCACGCTGGTCCCCGGCCGCCCGAGCGGACGTCCGCTGTCGCTGGTCGAGGAACCGGCGCAACTCCTTACGTTGCTGGATCCGGCCGGCCACCTCCCAGGCCCACCGCCGCAGCGTCCCGGCCTGGGCTTCGGGAACCCGTTCGGCGAGTAGGAGCGCGAACCGGACGAGATGGTGCAGCTCTCCGCGCCAGGTGCCGCGCGCGTCGTCGAGCGCCCGGATCAGATCCCGTGGATGGGTCAACGGCTGGGCCGCTCTCGGCCGGAACGGGTCGGTGAGATCGTGATAGATCGTCATGGGATCGACCGTCGGCGGCATCGACGACAGGACGGCCTGCAGACTGGCCTCCTCGCCGGCCCGCAGCACCGGCAGCGGGATGTCCGGGTTCAGCGCATCCCACGGATTCCACGGCAAGGCGCCCAGCTGATGTCGATCGTCCCGGAGCCGGTCGATCCGCCCGGCCCAGTCGCCCTCCTCGGCGTGATATCGATCGTGCCCGCGCCAGAGGTCCCGCAGTAGCGGATCATTCGGCAACCCGCGCAACTGGACCAGCGGGACTACCACCCCGCCGTACGGTTGGTCGGGGGTGCGCGCGGTCTTGACGACCGCGCAGATCTCGCCGGTGAGCAGGTTGAGCACCGGGCTGCCGGACATCCCGGCGGGCAGTTCGTCGCCGCTGACCCGTACCGCGACTCCGCCCGGCACCGCCTGCGGCCCGGCCGCGCGCAGCTGCGCGGTGGTGGCACCGGCGTCGGCGTACACGGCACCGTACCCGTAGGCGTACAGCGGGGTGTCGTCGTCGATGTGCGCGTCACCCAGCCACCCGCAGGGGTGTCGCGGTGCCGAGGCCAGTTCGACCACAGCGAGATCCGGCAGCGGCCAGATGGTGTCCGCGTCGTGCCGGCCGGGTTCCGGATGTACGGCCCGGACCGGCAGGTCCTGCCCGTCCCAGCGGACCGTCAGGTCGCCTGGGTCCGCCCCGTTCCCGGAGCTCACCACGTGGGCGCAGGTCAGCACGACTCCGGGAGCCACGAAGAAGCCGGTGCCGCCGGGGACACCCGGCGCGGCGGGAATGTGCACGACGCAGGACCGCACCGCTCGGCGCAGCCATTCGGTGTGGTTCGGGACCGTCATGATGTTCACTGCCGGACCGTCGCGGTCAGCCGAGTTCGCCACCGACGGTCGGCTCCACCGATCCGCCGGGGCTGCCCGGCTGTTCGGCATCACCCGGGCCGCCGGAGGCGGCCGGCTCGACCGCGACCCCGGTCTCGCCGCCCGGACCCCAACCGAGGGTGACCGTCAGGTTGGCCTGCCCGCCAGCCTCGGCCAGCACACTGATCACCCGACCGGTACGGGCGGTCAGCGTCAGACCGAACTGGACGGTGACCGTGTCCGGTGCCAGGTCGGCGAGCCCTTGACGAACGCTGGCGCCGATCCCCCGGATCGTCTCCGTCAGACCTTCCACGTCGTGGATCCGGTCGTCGAGGAAACCCACGTCGGTCGGCCGGCCGGGAACGTCGGCCAAGGTCCACACCACCTCGCCACTGGGCAGTCTGACCTTGATCGGCTTGGACATGACGGGCTCCTCACGTCCGGTCACGGGAATTACCTATCACCGTAGTCATGTTCCCGGCCGGCCGGCAGTCTGGATCCGTTGTGGATACTGTCGGAAAACAGCGACTGTCGAATCCGACAACGGACTCGGTGGAGCGGTCGGGGATCTCGGTGGGTGGTCAGGTGTCGGTGGAGCGGTCAGGTGTCGGTGGAACGCGCCGCGCGGGCAATCTCCAGCCGTTCGCGGGCACCGTCGAGCCACCGTTGGCAGATGCCGGCGAGGCGCTCCCCGCGTTCCCACAAGGCCAACGACTCCTCCAGCGAGGTGCCGCCCGATTCCAGCCGTTCGACGACCGAGGCCAGTTCGGCGCGGGCCTGTTCGTAGCTCATCGTCTCGGCGGTGGTGGAGTCCGCCGCCGGGTCGTCGCCGGCCGCTGCCTTCTTCGTGCTGCTCATCTCGGTTCCTGTCCCTGTCCCTGTTCGCCCGTTGAATCCGGTTTGGCCACCGCACCGAGATCGCCGCCGGCCAGCCGCAGTCGTAGCCGGTCACCGGCGGACACCTGGCCGGGGGAGCGGACCACCTGGCCGGCCGCGTCCTGCACGATGGCGTACCCCCGGTCGAGGGTCGCGGCCGGCGAGAGCGCCCGCAGTCGGGCGAGCGTGTGGCCCAGTTCGGCGGTGCCGGCGGTGAGCCGGTGCGCCAGGCACCGGGCGGCGCGGTCCCGCAGGCCGGTGACCTCGCCGGCCCGCCCGTCGAGCAGCACTTGGGGCCGGGCCAGCACCGGGCGGGACCGGACCATCTCCAGCCGGTGCGCCTCCCGGTCGAGCATTCCGAGCACCGCCCGGTCCAGCCGCTGTCGGGCCACGGCGATCAGCCGTGACTCCTCTGCCAGATCCGGCACCAGCCGCTTGGCGGCGTCGGTCGGCGTGGAGGCCCGGACGTCGGCGACGTAGTCCAACAGGGGGGCGTCGGTCTCGTGCCCGATCGCGCTGACCACCGGGGTGCGGCAGCCGAACACCGCCCGGCACAGCGCCTCGTCGGAGAAGGGCAGCAGATCCTCCACGCTGCCACCACCCCGGGCGATGACGATCACGTCGACCGACGGGTCGGCGTCGAGCACGGCGAGCGCGTCCAGCAGTTGCGGGACCGCTCCGGAGCCCTGCACCGCGACGTTGACCACCCGAAACTCCACCGCCGGCCAGCGGCGTCGGGCGTTGGTCAGCACGTCCCGTTCGGCCGCCGACGCCCGGCCGGTGATCAACCCGATCCGCTGCGGCAGGAACGGGGGACGCCGCTTGCGGGCCCGGTCGAACAGCCCTTCCGCCGCCAACAGCCGTTTGAGCTTCTCCAGCCGGGCCAGCAGTTCACCGAGCCCGACCTGACGAATCTCGTCGGCCCGCAGGCTGAGGGTGCCGCGTGCCGGATAGAACTCCGGCTTGGCGCGTAGCACCACTCGCGCGCCGTCGGACAACTCAGGAGCACCGCTGTCCAGTACGTCCCGGTTGGTGGTGACGGTCAGGCTCAGGTCGGCCGACGGATCCCGCAGCGTCAGGAACACGGTGGTCGCGCCGGGCCGCCGACTGATCTGGGCTACCTGGCCGTCGACCCAGACCCAGCCGAGCCGGCCGATCCAGGCGCTGATCTTCTGGCTGACCACCCGGACCGGCCACGGCTCCTCCGCGCTGCTGCGGGGCGTCTCGGCTGCGGTCATCCGGTCAGGGTACGGGCGGGCCGGCGCGCCGTCGGCGTGCGCCCCGCCGCGTCGCCGCACTCCGCCCGCGTTCGCACTCCGCCCGCGTTCGCACTCCGCCGTTCGCACGGGCCGTTGGCTGCCTGGCCCCGCACGGGCCGCTGGCTGTCCAGCGCTGCCGGCCGGGCCGCCGGCACGTAGACTCGCACGGGTGAGCGAGGCAGAGGCGAAGACGGCAGCGACGTACCCCGCGCAGGCGCACCCGGCGCAGGTGAGCACCACTGCACGCAAGCGGGTGCTACTGGCGAACCCCCGTGGCTACTGCGCCGGCGTGGACCGCGCGGTGCAGACCGTCGAAGAGGCGCTGAAGCTCTACGGCGCGCCGGTCTACGTACGCAAGCAGATCGTGCACAACAAGCACGTGGTCTCGACCCTGGAAGCCAAGGGAGCGATCTTCGTCGAGGAGAACGAAGAGGTGCCGCACGGCGCGACGGTGGTCTTTTCCGCCCACGGGGTCGCCCCCGAGGTGCACGAGCAGGCCAAGGCCCGCGCGCTGAAGGCGATCGACGCCACCTGCCCGCTGGTCACCAAGGTCCACCAGGAGGCCCGCCGGTTCGCCGCCCAGGACTACGACATCCTGCTGATCGGTCACGAGGGCCACGAAGAGGTGATCGGCACGTCCGGTGAGGCCCCGGCGCACATCCAGCTGGTCGACGGCCCCGACGACGCCGACACGATCACCGTACGCGACCCGGAAAAGGTGGTCTGGCTGTCCCAGACCACGCTGTCGGTGGACGAGACCATGGAGACGGTGGCCCGGCTCAAGCGGCGGCTGCCGATGCTGCAGTCGCCTCCCTCGGACGACATCTGCTACGCCACGTCCAACCGTCAGCAGGTGGTGAAGCAGATCGCCCCCGAGTGCGACGTGATGCTGGTGGTCGGCTCCCGCAACTCGTCCAACTCGGTTCGGCTCGTCGAGGTGGCGCTCGGCGCGGGGGCCCGCGCCGGCTACCTGATCGACTTCGCCAGCGAGATCGACGACGCCTGGCTGGCCGGTGCCACCACGATCGGGTTGACCTCCGGTGCCAGCGTGCCCGACGACTTGGTGCACGAGGTCGTCGACCATCTGGCCGAGCGCGGGTTCGCCGACGTGGAGCAGGTCACCACGGTGGAGGAGACGATCACCTTCTCTCTGCCGTCCGAGCTGCGGCGGGACATGCGCGCCGCGGCGGCGGGAACGGATCTTCGCTCCGCCGCGTCATAACCGTATGAAAGCGACTCGGATCGGCGTACCTCTGCTTCTGGTGTTTCTGGCGTTGCCGGCCTGCGGCACCACCGAACCCACGACTGAGCCAGACCCGTCCGACCCGGTGCCGACGGCGTCGGCACCGGCGTCGCCACCGGCCACCCCGACCCCCTCTGGAGGTCCAGCCGTGACCACAGCACCGCCGGGGCGTACCCCGGGCCCTCCCGAAGACCTGCCGACCGTCTCACCGGGCCGTACGCCCGGTCCGGGCAAGTCCAGCGGCACGAGCCGGCCGATGACGCTGACCGGCACCATCGTGCCCGGCGTCGAGCACAACTGCTTCCTGCTCGACGGCTATCTGCTGGTCGGCGGGACCTCGGAGCTGATCCAGGCCGGCACCAGGGTCAGCGTCACCGGCCATGTGCAGCCGGATCTGATGACCACCTGCCAGCAGGGCATCCCGTTCGTGGTCCAGCGGATCGAGCCCGCCTGACCGGTCGACCTACCTGATGGCCTGACCGGCCGACCCACGTGAGAAGGGCCGACCCCGCGATCGGGGTCGGCCCTTCGGGTCGTACCTGTCGGTGCGGTTACTCGGACCGATCAGTCGGCTCAGTCAGTCGGCCCCCGGTGGTGCCGGTTCCGGTGGGGCCGGGGCGAGCCCGCCCCGACCCCACCGGTCCTGCTCAGCTGACCGATTCGACCGAGACCGCGCCACGGCCGACGACGGCGCCCTCCTCGGTGACGACGAGCATCTCACCGAAGAGTTCCCGACCAGCGGCCGGTACGGAGTCAACCGTGACGCTGCCGGTGAGGGTCGCGCTGGCCCCGTTGGCCAACTCGACCTCTCCGGCCTCGACCGCGATGGTGCCCAGGCCTGTCGAGTAGAACACGTCGAGGTAGTCGTACTCGGTCGTGCCGGCCGGCACCGCGTATCCGTCGACCTCGATGTCGTAGACGCCGGCCGGCGGGTTGTTGATGGTGACCGTCTCCTCCGAGTCACCGTCGGCGTTGTACGCGATCAACGATCCGCCACGGTAGACGAACAGATCGAGGTCGGCGCCGAGGTCACTGGTGTTGCCGATCGCCACGTACAACCGGGTCGCCCCGGCCGGCACCGTGACCTGGAAGGTCTGCACCTCGAGGTCGGCGATGGTCGGCCGCTCGCTGCTGGCCGAACCCAGCGAACCACCCTGCCCGGACACGTTGACCGGGCCGAAGGTGTTGGTGACGGTCCAGCTCAGCGGGCTGGGCTCACCAGCGGTGACGTTCTCCAGCACCGTGGTGGCCGGGTCCACGGTCACGCCCTGTACCCGTGCGGTCAGCGTGAACGGGTTCTGCAGCAGCGGCGAGGTCCGCCGGGACTCGACCTCGATTTCCCAGACACCCGGCATCGGGTTCTGGTAGTCGCGCTCGTCCGGCTTGCAGCCGGCCGGGTCGGAGAAGTTGCTGAAGCAGACCAGGCTGCTGGTGCTCTCTACCGGCACGCCCCACGGATTGATGGCGATGAACCGGGTCTGCGACCCGTCGGCCAGCCCGGAGAGGTTGACCTGCAGGGCCGACGCGCCTTCCGGCACCGTCACGAAGTACGAGGTGAAGCCGTTGCGGTCCACCTTGCCCGAGGTGCTGAACCCGAACTCGGGTCCGGGCAGCGGGTTCGATGCCACGACCGCGTTCATGATCTCGAAGTCGACCGTCGAGGTGAACGGGTTGTCGACCCGCAGGATCGCGCTGCGGATCCCGCTCTCCGGAGTGGCCCGCACGGTGATGGTGACCGGCTCGTTCAGCGGCAGCACCACCTGGCCGGGGGCGGCGAAGGTGCCGTCGTTGCCGACCCACTTGAGCTTGTGCAGCACGTCCGAGTCCGGTCCGGTGGTCCGGGTGATGGTCACCGGGTAGGACTTGAACTGACCCGGCCGGTGTCCGCCCGCGTCGGCTGCGCACCGGTTGTAGACGCCGGTGCCCCGGTTGGGGGTGGCCAGGAACTCCGAGATCGGGGTGCAGACCGGAGCGTCGACGGTGTAGCTGGGGGCTTCCACGCCTTCGCGCAGCAGCTTCCAGGTGTCGGCGACGTGCAGCATGCCGTTGCCCTGGGCGTACGCCGGTACGCCGTTGATCCACCGCGCCCCGGTGTAGAGCGCCCGCCGCAGCTGCTGCGGGGTCACCTCGAGGTCGTTGGCCGCGGCGCCGGAGAGCAGCAGGGCGACGGCGCCGGTGGCCTGCGGAGCGGCCATCGAGGTGCCGTTGTACATGGCGTAGCCGGGCGGCAGCGGGTAGCCGGCCTCGGGGACCGGGCTGCCTGCCTCCCAACCGGCGACAGTGGAGATGGCCGAGCCGGGGGCGCTGATGTTCGGCTTGAATCCGCCGTCCTCGCGGGGACCGCGGGAGGAGAAGTTGAACATCGCGTTGCGGGTGCGTACCTCGGAGCCGTAGTTGGCCGCCCAGGTGTCCCGGCTGATGCTGGCGCCGACGCTGACCACGCTGGCGGCCACCGACGGGTCACCGATCGTGTTGGCGCCCGGGCCCGAGTTGCCGGCCGAGATGAACATCTGCACGCCGTACTCGTCGATCAGGATGTCGTAGAGCTGCGCGCGGGCGTTGTTGCCGTCGTTGAGCGCGGGCAGACCACCGATCGACATGTTGATGATGTCGACGCCCCGGACGAGCACCAGGTCGATCATGCCGTCGGTCAGCGCCGCGGCGGTGCAGCCACCGGCGAACGTGCAGGCCCGCGAGGAGACCAGCTTGGCGCCGGGTGCCGCACCGTCGAAGTCCTCGTTGCCCAGCATGTCGTTGGCGGCCACGATGCCGGCGACGTGCGTGCCGTGCGACGAGGAGATCATGCCGATGTTGACGTAGTCGACCAGACCGGGGCCGCCGACCGGGGTGGTGTCGACGTCGGTGCGGTACTCGACGACGAACGGCACCTGCTCGGCGATCGGGGTGGCCGGGTCGTCCGTGCCGAAGTGGCCGATGTCGAAGCTCTCGTTGTACGGGCGCATCAACGGCTCGTCGGTGAAGTCGAAGTCCTGGTCGGTGTCGACGCGGACGTCGCCGGTGGCCGGGTCGTAGAGCACCCCGAACCGGTCGGTGGTGTCACCGTCGCGGTTGACGTCGCCGTTGGCGGCTCCGCCGACGGTGATGTTCTCCGCGAACAGGTTGATCTTGTATGTGCCGGCCGGGGCGGTCCAGGTGACCCCGGCGTAGCTGAAGCTGGGGCCGGTGGCGTCGGTCAGCATCGGCCGCCAGGTGCCGTCGTTTTCGAACACCGGGTCGATCGGGGTGACCCAGTCGACGATTTTCCGCTCGCCGGTGGTGGTGGTCTGCAGCGCCGGGTGGTCCAGGTCGATACCGGAGTCCATGATGCCGACGACGACGTTGCGGCCGTCCCACCGCGGGTGGCTCTTCTTGAACGAGACCGCGCCGGTCTCGTTGGTCGGCATGTAGGGGTTGACCGCCGGGGTGTCCGGTCCGGGGCCGGCGGCCTCGGTCGAGACGGAGGAAGCGGCTGCCCGGCTCTCCGGGGTCGGGTCGGGCAGCGCGATCTCCTCGTTGAGGTCGATCGCGGACACGCCGGGGATCTTCGAAGCCTTGATGACGTTGCTGGTCGGCACGCGGGCCCGCACGTAACCGACCTCGTCGACCTGGTTGCCGATGGTGCCGCCGAGTTCCTTCAACCCGGCCGCGACCTTGGGGGCCTGACCCTTGTCGGTCGCGACGATCAGCGTGACGGTCTGCTCACTCTTGGCCTCGGCTTCGGCGAGCAGGTCGAGATCATGTGACCCCAACGTATCGGTAGGGGTGTCCTTCAAGACGTCGGCTTCGGTCGACGGGTTGGCGCTCGCGGTGGAGGCGCCACCCACCAGCGTCACGGCACCGGCCACCATGACGGATGCCAGGAGCGCGGCCGAGGTTCGCCGTCTCCAGATGCGGGGTTTACTCACGTTCTCTTCCTCCGGAAGAACTGGGCCCTGGGGTGCAAGGCACGTGTGACCGCATCCTTGGCGCTACGGACGATCGCTGTCACTACTTCGCACCGCGTTGTGACCAGCCCGTGACATATATTGACCTGAATGGGTGACTATAGTGTAGTGGTTTGCCTGCAATGAGTAATGTCAATTCGGCGGTTTAACCGTTCAACCGGTCCACTCCGGACGTGCCGGACGCGCGGCGCCGGCGTCGGCCGGCTCCACCAACTCCGGTGCCTGCGCCTGCCGGGGAGCCACCTCGACCTGCGCTGGCGTGACCAACTCAGTGTCGGATACCCCGAGATCGGCCAACTTGCGCGCGCTGACCAGGACCCGCGCCTCCAGCGAGCCCACCGCCCGGTTGTACGCCGTCACCGCGCCACCGAGGGCGTTACCCAGCTTCGACACGTGATCGCCCAACGTGGCCAGCCGCCCGTACAGCTCACGGGCCAGCGTGTGCACCGCGACCGCGTTGCGGGCCAACGCCTCCTGCCGCCAGGAGTACGCGACGGTGCGCAGCAACGCCACCAGGGTCGCCGGGGTGGCCAACACGACGTCGCGGCGGAACGCGTGCTCCATCAGGGTCGCGTCGCGCTGCAACGCCGCGTCGAGGAACGGGTCGGCCGGCACGAACAACACGACGAACTCCGGCGTCTGATCAAAGGCGGACCAGTATTCCTTGGCCGCCAACGCGTCCACATGCGCCCGCAGGTGCCGAGCGTGATTGTCCAGTTGCTGATCGCGGGAACGCTCGTCGCGCGCCTCCATCGCCGACAGGTAGGCGTCGAACGGTGCCTTTGCGTCGACCACCACCGACCGGCCACCGTGCAACCGGACCACCAGGTCCGGGCGTACCCCCTGATGCTCGGTGGTCGCGGTGACCTGCTCGGCGAAGTCGCAGTGCTCCAGCAGGCCGGCCGCCTCGACGATCCGCCGCAGCTGGTGCTCGCCCCACCGGCCCCGGACCTGCGGCGCGCGCAACGCGGCGACCAACTGTTTGGTTTCGGTCCGCAATTCCCCGGAAACGGCGTTCATCGCCCGGACCTGTTCGCGCAGTTGCGCGTACGAATCGACCCGGTCGTGTTCCAGTTCGGCGATTCGCTGCTCGTAGCGCCGCAGCGCGTCGTGCAGCGGCGCCACCGCCCGCGCCACCGCCTCCTGCGACTGGGCGGTCGCCTCGTACGACAGGGCCCGCATCGACTGCTCGAGCCGGCCCTCGCCGTCACGGGTGGCCCGCAACGTGGCCTCCAGACGGGCGATCTCGGTCGTCGACCGGGACCGGGCGGCGAACCAGCCGAGCGCACCGCCGCAGCCCAGACAGACGATAACCACCGCCACCGTCGCGACATCCACGGGGGAAAGCATGTCAAACGGGTACGACCCGAGTGTGTGCTGGTCGTCGCGGGGCGGGTGCTGGCAGCTGGTGGATCAGGACGGCTACCGTCGTAGCCATGGAATTCCTCTTGCTCCTGGTGTTGGTCGCGCTGCTCGGCGGTGCGGCGCTGTGGTGGCGGCGGGAGAGTTCCGCCCGCAAGGAGCGCGCCCTGGCCGACGCCCGCGCCGAGGCACAGCGGTGGTACGAGCGGCTCGGCGGCCAGGTGATGAACCTGCACGGTGACGAGCCCGCCGTACGGCAGGCCTTGCTGGACGCCGGCGAGCGGTACAACGCGGCCGGTTCGCAGCTGGAGCAGGCGAGAAGCCCGAAGCAGTACGAGCTGGCCCGGGAGACCGCGCTCGAAGGACTCGCCTACGTCCGGGCGGCCCGGGTGGCCCTCGGCCTGGATCCCGGCCCGGAGCTGCCGCCGCTGGCCGCCGCCCGGGGTGCCGGTCAGCTCACCAAGGAACGCGAGGTCGCCGTCCAAGGGCAGACCTTCCGTGCCGGACCGAATCCCGGCCCGCAGACCCCGCACTACTATCCCGGCGGCTACTACCAGGGCCGGCCGGTGCCCGCCGGCTGGTACTCGCAGCCGCTGTGGAAGCCCGCCCTGGCCGGCGCGGCCGGCGCGATCGGCGGCATGTTGATCTTCAGTGCTCTGCTGTCGCCGTCCTTCGGCGACCCCGGATACGACGCCGGCATGGACGACGCCGGCATGGACGACGCCGGTGGCGAGGACTTCGGTGGCGGCGAGGACTTCGGTGGCGGTGGCGATTTCGGCGGCGATTTCGGTGGTGACTTCGGCGGCGGTGACTTCGGCGACTTCTGACCGGAGGTAGGGCTGACCTGACGACAGGTAGGTAGTGCTGACCTGATGGCGCGGGCGGCCGCCGCCAGGCAGAGTCGACCCGTGGACACGCAGCAACCGACGCACGTCGCCGCCGGCCCGGCCACCCGTACACCCGGTGGCGAACCGACCCGGGTCGGCTGGCTCGCCGGGCTCGGCGCCGCCGCCCTGGCCGTCGGCCTGGTCACCGCCGCCGCCCAGTCGACCGGACGGTTCCACTGGTGGGCCGGGTTCATCCTGGTGCCCGGCGCGCTGATCGCCGCCTCCGGCGGGCCGCTGCTCGTCCGGGGCGGTGGGCGGGCCTTCGGCGGGTACGTGATCACCTGCGTCGGTGTCCTGGTCTTCACCGTCGGTACCCTGCTGATGCTCGGTGTGATGATCGTCGGCTGGCCGATGATGATCGTCCTGCCGTGCCTCGCGGTCGCCGGCACCTACCGGTGGCGGCCGGAGCACCCGCTCGCCCGTGGCCTGCACCGCACCATCGCGCTGCTCGGCCTCACCGGTGCCGGGCTCGGCGTGACCTTCCTGCTGATCAACACGGACCGGGTCGACTTCGGCGGGCTCGGCTGGTGGGGGGCGTTCATGATGTTCGCCGGAGTCGCGGTCCTCGCCAACGCCCTCGAACTGACCCAGCACCGGATGCCGTACCGGCTGCAGGCGATCACCCTGCTGGCCGGGCCGTCGATCGTGACCTTCCTGCTCGGCCTGCGTTTCCTGCGCGGCTGGTGAACCGGACGGTCCGAGCGGATTCCACTCAGCCGGCGTGGACCGGGGTCCAGTCCAGGTACTTCGCGCTGCGACCATCGCCCGACGACCGGCCGCCCAGCCGGCGCCCGATCCAGGGCAGCACGAACTTCCGGTAGTACCGGGCCTCGACAAGCAGACTCCGCTGGCCGACCGGTGTCGGTTCGACCACGTGCGCCTCGGTGGCGTAGCCCAGCCCGTCCAGCACCAGGCTGGCCACCCGACGGTGCCCGGCCGAGTTGAGATGCAATCGGTCGGTCGACCAGTACTGCTCGCGGCGGATCTCGGCGTCGCTGAACACGTCGATGAAGTCGAGGCCGTGCCGGGCCGCCAACTCGGCGGTGGCGGCGGTCAACGCGACCCCCCGCCGCCGCATCACCGAGCCGAACGGCAGCCGCGCCGACGGGTCGCCACCGCTGAGCAGCACCAGCCGTACGCCGGCGGCGGCGCATCGGCGTACCGCGCCTTCGGTGAGCGCCACCAGCCGGGACAGGTCCGTGCCGGGTCGCATCATGTCGTTGCCGCCGCCGTTGAGCGTGATCATCGTCGGCGTGGGGGACAGCGACAGCGCCCGGTCGAGCTGTTCGGTGACGATCGGCTCCAGCAACCGTCCCCGGACCGCCAGGTTGGCGTACCGCACGGGGCTGTCGCTGGCGGCGGCGAGTCCGGCGGCGACGAGATCCGCCCAGCCACGTACCGTCCCGTCCGGCAACTCGTCGCCGAGCCCTTCGGTGAAGCTGTCCCCGATCGCCACGTACCGCACCCGAGACCTCCCCGTCCCGCGAAACCAGCGGCACCAAGTTACCTTCCGATACCGGTAGGTGCTGTGACGCGGATCCCGCTCTGCCGGTTGGCGGCTCGGTGCTCCTGATCGGGCAGTCCGTCCGGGCCAGCTGAGCGAGCTTAGGGATCAACCTGCGGGCACGTCCGGCGAACGGCGGAAGTGGATCCGTTCAGTGGACGCCGTCCAGTCTGGCCAGCTACGCCGCGACGGACATGCGTGTCGACTGGTTCGACCCATCGAGGATTTGCGAAACTTGCCCTATTTGTCATCGTTCTCGTTTGTGACGGATGGGCACACCGGCCTGTCCGGCTCACGCAGAAGACGAGACGGGGGAAAAGGTGCAGTCAACGTTGAAACGGGTGGCCGGCCTCTCGCTGGCCGCGCTACTTGGCACCGCTGGCGGATTGGCGGTGACAGCCGCGCCAGCCCACGCCGCTCCCGGTGATGCGCAGGCGAGGGGGTTGATCGTCGACCTCTCGGCGGAGGTGCTCGGAATTCCGGTGATCGAGGCCAGCGCGGTGATCGGTTCGGTGACCGCCCCACCCGCTGGCGGCACCGATACCGAGGCCCTGATCGACATCACCCTGCCCGGTGCCATCGGGGTCGCTGCCGACGGCACCGTCCTCGAGGTCAGCGCGACCAGAGGCCCGATCTCGTCGTTCGCGTCGTCGTCGGTCGCCGACGTGTCGTTGGATATCCTCGGTGTGAACGTGCTGACCGCCTCGGCGGTCGAGGCCGCGGTCAGCTGCCCGTTCGTCGGCCCGCAGACCGCCGACACGACGCTGACCGGGCTGACCGTGTTCGGCTTGGCGGAAGTCCTGCTCCCCAACGGGCCGAGCGTCGACGCGAGCGCCGCGGTGACGGTTCCGGGTCTGGTCGGAGCAATGCTCGACGTGTCGTTGTCGCGTATCGAGACTGTCACCGCCGACAGTGCGGCGGCGGCGACCATCGTGCTCACCGCGGAACTCTCGGGCCTGCTCCTCGGGCTTCCGGTGGTCATTCCGGTCGGCGAGGTCATCATCGCGGAGGCCACCTGTGAACGTCCGGCCGCGCCGGCGCCGCCGACGGCGTCGTCGATTGATCCGGATTCTGGTCCGCAGTCTGGTGGTCAGACGGTGACGATCGTGGGTTCGGGGTTTGTGCCTGGTGACACTGCGGTGGCGTTTGACGGGTTGCCGGCTACTGATGTGGTGGTGGATCCGTCGGGTACGTCGTTGACGGCGGTGACTCCGGCGCACGCGCCTGGTGTGGTCGATGTGGTGGTGACCACTGGTGGTGGTTCGACGGATCCGTTGGCGTACACGTATCTGGCTGATGGTTCGGATGCGGTGGTGACCGGGTTGGATCCTGATTTCGGGCCGACGTCTGGTGGTACCACGGTGACGATCACGGGTTCGGGTTTCACGGGGGCGTCCGGGGTCACGTTCGATGGTGTGGCGGGTACGGGGTTCTCGGTGAATCCGGCGGGTACGGAGATCACGGTGGTGACTCCGCCGGGTGCTGCTGGTCCGGCTGATGTGGTGTTGGTGTTCCCGGCGGGTACGGCGGACGCGGGCATCTTCACGTATGTGCCGCCGACGATTGTTTCGGTGGTGCCGGATTCGGGTCCGAACACGGGTGGCACGTCGGTGACGATCACGGGTTCCGGGTTTTCCGGGGCGACTGATGTGACGTTCGGTGGTGTGCCGGGGACTGGTCTGGTGGTGGATCCGTCGGGTACGTCGTTGACGGTGGTGACGCCGCCGGGGCCGGTGGGTCCGGTTGATGTGGTGGTGGTGTTGCCGGGTGACGACGCGGTCGCTCCGGACGGGTTCACGTATGTTGTCGCGCCGCCGACGGCGTCGTCGATTGATCCGGATTCTGGTCCGCAGTCTGGTGGTCAGACGGTGACGATCGTGGGTTCGGGGTTTGTGCCTGGTGACACTGCGGTGGCGTTTGACGGGTTGCCGGCTACTGATGTGGTGGTGGATCCGTCGGGTACGTCGTTGACGGCGGTGACTCCGGCGCACGCGCCTGGTGTGGTCGATGTGGTGGTGACCACTGGTGGTGGTTCGACGGATCCGTTGGCGTACACGTATCTGGCTGATGGTTCGGATGCGGTGGTGACCGGGTTGGATCCTGATTTCGGGCCGACGTCTGGTGGTACCACGGTGACGATCACGGGTTCGGGTTTCACGGGGGCGTCCGGGGTCACGTTCGATGGTGTGGCGGGTACGGGGTTCTCGGTGAATCCGGCGGGTACGGAGATCACGGTGGTGACTCCGCCGGGTGCTGCTGGTCCGGCTGATGTGGTGTTGGTGTTCCCGGCGGGTACGGCGGACGCGGGCATCTTCACGTATGTGCCGCCGACGATTGTTTCGGTGGTGCCGGATTCGGGTCCGAACACGGGTGGCACGTCGGTGACGATCACGGGTTCCGGGTTTTCCGGGGCGACTGATGTGACGTTCGGTGGTGTGCCGGGGACTGGTCTGGTGGTGGATCCGTCGGGTACGTCGTTGACGGTGGTGACGCCGCCGGGGCCGGTGGGTCCGGTTGATGTGGTGGTGGTGTTGCCGGGTGACGACGCGGTCGCTCCGGACGGGTTCACGTATGTTGTCGCGCCGCCGACGGCGTCGTCGATTGATCCGGATTCTGGTCCGCAGTCTGGTGGTCAGACGGTGACGATCGTGGGTTCGGGGTTTGTGCCTGGTGACACTGCGGTGGCGTTTGACGGGTTGCCGGCTACTGATGTGGTGGTGGATCCGTCGGGTACGTCGTTGACGGCGGTGACTCCGGCGCACGCGCCTGGTGTGGTCGATGTGGTGGTGACCACTGGTGGTGGTTCGACGGATCCGTTGGCGTACACGTATCTGGCTGATGGTTCGGATGCGGTGGTGACCGGGTTGGATCCTGATTTCGGGCCGACGTCTGGTGGTACCACGGTGACGATCACGGGTTCGGGTTTCACGGGGGCGTCCGGGGTCACGTTCGATGGTGTGGCGGGTACGGGGTTCTCGGTGAATCCGGCGGGTACGGAGATCACGGTGGTGACTCCGCCGGGTGCTGCTGGTCCGGCTGATGTGGTGTTGGTGTTCCCGGCGGGTACGGCGGACGCGGGCATCTTCACGTATGTGCCGCCGACGATTGTTTCGGTGGTGCCGGATTCGGGTCCGAACACGGGTGGCACGTCGGTGACGATCACGGGTTCCGGGTTTTCCGGGGCGACTGATGTGACGTTCGGTGGTGTGCCGGGGACTGGTCTGGTGGTGGATCCGTCGGGTACGTCGTTGACGGTGGTGACGCCGCCGGGGCCGGTGGGTCCGGTTGATGTGGTGGTGGTGTTGCCGGGTGACGACGCGGTCGCTCCGGACGGGTTCACCTACACCTCTGGTCCGGCGCCGGTGATCGATTCGATCGATCCGAACCAAGGACCGGCTGGCGGCGGCACGACGGTGACGGTGGGCGGGAGCGGATTCGTTCCCGGCCAGACCACGGTCACGATCTGTGGTCGTACCATTCCGGCGAGTTCGGTGACGGTCAACAGCGCCGGAACGTCGCTGACGTTCGTCACTCCACCCTGCGACGTCAAGCACACGACCGTCAGGGTGACCACGCCGAACGGGACTTCGAACGAGGTCGCCTTCCGGTACGTCGGACTGCCGGTCACCGGTAGTGCGACTACGAACCTGATCACCAGTGGTGGTGCCCTCGTGGTCCTGGGCATCGCACTGCTTCTCCTCGCCCGTAGGCGCGCGAACCTGGCGTAGCCGCGAGCGGCAGAGACGGATTGGGTGGTCCGGGGTGAACTACTCCGGGCCACCCGCCGCGTGCTGTCTGCCGGGCTGTATGGATAACGGGATGCCGTGACCGGGAAACGATGGCATCGTCTGCCGGATGACCGCTGACTACCTTGCGATCAACCGGGCCAGTTGGGACGAGCGGGCTCCGGCGCACGCCGCCTCCCCGGACTACCAGGTGAGCCAGTTGCTCGCCGACCCGACCCGGCTCAGTGAGGTGGTGCGCTTCGACCTGCCCCGACTCGGTGACCTCACCGGCGTACGCGGGGTTCATCTGCAGTGCCACATCGGCACCGACACGCTGTCCCTGGCCCGGCTCGGTGCCCGGATGACCGGGGTGGATCTGTCCGGCGCGTCGCTGGTCGAGGCCCGCCGGATCGCCGAAGCCGCCGGCACGCCGGTCGAGTACGTCGAATCCGACGTCTACCGGGCGGCCGAGGTGCTCGGCGCCGGTGGCTTCGACCTGGTCTTCACCGGCATCGGCGCACTCTGCTGGCTGCCCGGCGTCGACCGCTGGGCCGGCGTGGTCGCCGACCTGCTGCGTCCCGGCGGGCGGCTGTTCCTGCGCGAAGGCCATCCGGCGCTGTGGGCCATCGACGAGACCCGGCCCGACGGGCTGCTCGTGCTCGACCTGCCGTACTTCGAGACCGCCGAACCGCTGGTCTGGAACGAGAACGGCACCTACGTCAGCACCGACGCCAACTTCACCCACAACGTCACCCACTCCTGGAACCACGGCCTGGGGGAGATCTTCACCGCGCTCACGGCCGCTGGTCTGCGGGTCACCATGCTGATCGAGCACGACAGCGTGCCGTGGAACGCGCTGCCCGGCCGGATGACCAAGGGCGACGACGGTGAGTGGCGGCTCACCGAACGTCCCGCGCGGCTGCCGCTCAGCTACACGCTGCAGGCGGTCAAGGTCAGCTGAGGCTGTCCCGCCACTGCTGGTGCAGCGCCGCGTAGTGCCCCCCACCGGCGATCAACTCGTCCGGCGTGCCGTCCTCCACCACCCGACCACCGTCGAGCACCAGCACCCGGTCGGCGATCTGCACGGTGGACAGCCGGTGCGCGATGACCAGCGCGGTCCGTCCGCGTCCGCTACCGGCGGCCGGACCCCGCAGCATGGTGTGCAACGCCCGCTGGACCAGACGTTCGGTCGGTACGTCCAGCGACGAGGTGGCTTCGTCCAGGATGAGTACGGCCGGATCGGCGAGCACCGCCCGTGCGAACGCGACGAGCTGCCGCTGCCCGGCGGAGAGCCGCCCGCCCCGGCGGTGCACGTCGGTGGCGTACCCGTCGGGCAGCCCGGCGATGAAGTCGTGCGCGCCGATCGCCCGCGCCGCCGCCTGCACCTCCGCGTCGCTGGCGTCCGGCCGGCCGAACCTGATGTTCTCCGCGACGCTGCCGGCGAAGAGATGGTTTTCCTGGGTGACCATGATGACGTGCCGCCGCAGGTCCGCGTCCCGGACGTCGCGTAGGTCGACCCCGTCGAGGGTGACCGATCCGCTGACCGGATCGTAGAGCCGGGCGACCAGCTTCGCGATCGTCGACTTGCCGGCTCCGGTCGCGCCGACCAGCGCGACGGTCTGCCCCGCCGGGATCCGCAGCGTCAGCTCCGGCAGCACCACCCGGTCCGGGCGGTAGCCGAATGACACCGCCCGGAGTTCGACCGATCCGCGTACGGGCACCGGCAGCGGGCGGGGGTCGGCCGGATCCGGCACCTCGGGTCGCTCGTCGAGCACCCCGGACAGCTTCTCCAGAGCGGCGGTGGCCGACTGCAGCGAGTTGTAGAACTGGCTCAGCTCCTGCATCGGTTCGAAGAACCGGCGCAGGTACAGCAGGAACGCGGCGAGTACGCCGATCTCCGTGTCGCCCTGCAGCACCTGCCAGCCGCCGAAGGTCAGCACCACCGCGATCGCCACGTTGCCGATGCCTTTCAACCCCGGCGAGTAGATCGCGATCAACCGGAACGCCCGCAGGTTTGCCTGCTGGAAGCCGCCGTTGACCTCGGCGAAGATCTCCTGGTTGCGGGGCTCCCGGCGGAACGCGTGCACCGCCCGTACCCCGCCGAGCGATTCCACGAAGTGCACGATCAGCAACGAGACCGCTTCCCGCGTGTGCCGGTAGGCCACCGTGGAGGACCGGGCGAACCACACCGACATCCACAGCAGGAACGGGAAGGCCAGTAGAGTCACCACGGCCAGCGGCGGGTCCAGCCAGAGCAGGATGCCGGCGACCGAGATCACCGACAGCCCGGCCAGCACCAGGTCGTCGATGCCGCCGTCGACCAGGTCGGCGATCGAGTCCATGTCGCTGGTCAGCCGGGCCACCACCCGACCCGAGGTGTACCGCTCGTGGAAACCCACCGAGAGCCGCAGGAAATGACGGTAGACCCGTTGTCGCAGGTCGAGCAGGATCGACTGGCCGATCCGGGCGGACAGCACGAGGAAGCTGCGCTTGCCGACGTACTCGGCGACCGTGGTGACGGCGAACGCCACGCCGATCGCGATCAGCAGGCCCGGGTCGCCCTCGTCGCGCAGCGGCGGGATGGCCCGGTCGATGCCGAGCATGACCAGGTACGGGCCGGCCATCGCGGCGGCGTTCTGCACCAGCAGCAGCACGACCGCGACCGCGATAGTCCGACGGTGCGGCCGGGTCAGCGAACCGAGCAGCGCCCGGCTGCGCGCCCGCAGCCGTCCGGCGGCCGGGGCCACCGCGTCAGGTCCCCCCAGCGGATCGTCCGCCGCCGCGTCGGCGATCCCGCGCCAGTCCGGCGGCTGCGCCGGCGTCCATGCCGGTGGATCAGCCTGCTGCGGCTGCTGCGGCTGCTGCGACGGCTGACGAGTCGCGTGGCGCGGACCGTGGTCGGGGTGTCCGTGGTCGGCACGCCGCTCGCGGCTCGCGGTCATCCGGACGACCTGACCAGGCCGTGTCCGTCGGCGGAGAGCACCGCCCGATAGGCGGGTACGGTCGCGAGCAGTTCGGTGTGCGTACCGATCGCGGTGATCCGCCCGCCGTCGAGCAGCGCCACCCGGTCGGCCAGCGCCACCGTGGACGCCCGGTGTACGACGAGTAGCGCGGTGGTGCCGGCCAGGACCCGACGCAGCGCCTGTTCCACCAGCGCCTCGGTGTGGACGTCGAGCGCCGACAGCGGATCGTCCAGCACCAGCACCCGGGGCCGGCCGAGCACCGCGCGGGCCAACGCCAGTCGCTGGCGCTGCCCACCGGACAAGGAGAGTCCCTGCTCGCCGATCCGGGTCATCAGCCCCCACGGCAGGTCGTGGACGAAGTCGGCCTGGGCCAGCTGGATCGCGGCGTGCACGTCGGCGTCGGTGGCGTCCGGCCGACCCAGGGTGAGGTTCTCCCGGACCGACATGGAGAACAGGGTCGGGTCCTCGAAGGCCATCCCGACGCAGCGGCGCAACTCGTCCAGCCGCAGGTCCCGCAGATCGTGCCCGTCCAGGGTGATCCGGCCGCCGTCGACGTCGTACAGGCGTGGCACCAGCGACACCAGGCTGGTCTTGCCGCTGCCGGTGAGTCCTGCGATGGCCAGGGTCTCACCCGCCCGTACGGTGAGATCGACGCCGCACAGCACCGGCGACGCCGATCCGGGGTAGCCGAACGTGACGTCGTCGAATCGCAACTCGCCGCGGATCTCGGTGACCTGGATCCGGGCCGCGTCCGGCCGGTCGGTGATCGCCGGTGGCGTGTCGAGCACCTCGTAGATCCGGTCGGCCGCGGTCATCGCCTCCTGCGCCTGAGCGATGATCCAGCCGAGTGACTTGATCGGCCAGATCAGCATCAGTTGCAGGGTGACGAAGGCGACGAGCTGGCCGATGGTGAGCTGGTCGTCGGCGACCGCGACCGCGCCGACCACCAGCACCACCGCCAGCGTCGCGTTCGGCACCAGGTCGTAGCGGGCCGAGGCACCCGCCAGCAGCCGTCCCTTGCCAACCGCCGTGTCGTGCAGGGCACCGGCCCGGCGCGCGAAACGCTCGGCGAGGAACGGTCCGCGCCCGAACGAGGTGATGGTCCGCAGACCCTGCGCGGATTCCTCCACCAGCGTGGCGAGGTCGCCCTGCTGGTCCTGCACCTGCCGGGAGACCCGCAGGTACGCGCGGGTGAAGCGACGGCTGAACAGGTAGAGCGGCACCGCGCTGGCGGCCACCACGAGACCGAGGGGCCAGTGCATGTGCAGCAGCAGCGCGACGACGGTCAGATAGGTCGCCGAGTTGAGGATCAGGAACAGCAGCCCGAAGGAGAGGAACCGGCGGATCACCGACAGATCGCTGGTCGCCCGGGACAGCAGCTGGCCCGACTGCCACTGGTCGTGGAACGTGACCGGCAGTCGTTGCAGATGAGCGTAGATGTCGTCGCGGATCGTGCTTTCCATGCCGATCGAGGACGCGCTCTGCGTCCACCGCCGGATGAAGATGAGAAACGCCTCGATCGAGCCGAGGAGCAGCGCGAGTCCACCGAGGACTACCAGCCCGACCGGGTCGCCGTCGGTCAGCGGGCCGTCGACGACGGCCGCGATGACCAACGGGATGGCGATGCCGGCGGCGGTGGCGGCGGCGGCCGCCACCAGCAGCCAGCCGAGTTGGTGGAGATAGGGCCGGAGATATCTGCGTAGCCGCCAGAGGTGGTGGACCGCGCGCCGATCAGGCAACGATCGATCGGATGCGGCGGCCACACAACGACGGTAGCCGGTGTCGGCGTTGCGTAACTGCCCCGGATCGGTCAGCTTTCGTACCGTGGATCGGCCGGTCCTGGCGTACCCTGATTCGGTCTGCCCGCCTATGGCCGTAGGTCACCGACGATCCGGCCAGGCCGTGACCGGTCAGCTCCGAACGCCGAGGCCGGCCGCCTGACGTTCGTGGTCGAGCAGCCAGCTCTTTACCCGCAGCCCCCACCGGTAACCGCCGAGTGTGCCGTCCAGGCGCAGTACCCGGTGGCACGGCACGATCAGCGCGACCGCGTTGCGGGCGCAGGCGCTGGCCGCCGCCCGTACCGCCGATGGCCGGCCGGCGAGCGCGGCGAACGCGGTGTAGGTGATCGGGTCGCCCGGCTTGACGTCGCGCAGCACCGACCAGGCGCGCCCCCGCCACGGTCCACTGTGCTGACGTACCGGCAGGTCGTCGAGGGCGGTGAGCTCGCCGGCGAGGTAGGCCCGGACCGCGGCGGTGACGACGCCCAGTTCCTCGCGCGCACGGACCGGCAGACGCAGCTCAGGATGGATCAGCGGGGACAGCTCGCGGTGGTCGTGCGTGAACCCGGCGGCCCGGACCTTCCCGTCGGCGTCGACCAGTACGGTCAACGGACCGACCGGGGTGGGCACAGTGGCAGCGTCCAGTCTGCTATGGATCATTGGTTCTTCCTGTTCGTCGAGGGCTGCCGGGTGTCTGCCTGGAGCTGACCGGCGACCCGCCACAACCGGACGGTGCCGTACGAGCGCCAGGGCCGCCAGGCGTCGGCGTGCGCGGTCAACGCGGACCCGCCCGACGGCAGACCGGTCAGGTCGGCGCCGCGTCGCACGCCCACGTCGCCGGCGAGCAGGACGTCGGGGTCGCCGAGGGCGCGCATCGCCACATAACCGGCGGTCCAGGCGCCGATGCCGGGTAGCGCCAGCAACCGGTGGACGAGTTCGACACGGTCACCACCGGGGCCGAGCACGATGGTCCCGTCGGCGACGGCGGCGGCCAGGGCACGCAGGGTGGCGCGGCGGGCCGCCGGCATCGCGAACGCGGTGTCCGGCAGGTCGAGCAGTCGCGCCGGGTCGGGAAACGACACCAGCGCCGGGTCGTCCGGTGGCGTCGGTACGGGGTCGGCGGGCTGGGCAGCCGCCGCGCAGAGCCGGTCGGCCGGGTCGCCGGGCTGGGCAGCCGCGCAGATCCGGGCCAGGACGCCCCGGGCCGCCACCACGGAGACCTGCTGCCCGACGACCGCCCGGACCGCCAACTCGAAGCCGTCCACCGCGCCCGGCACCCGTACGCCCGGTTCACGGCGGACCACGGCGGTGAACCGCGGGTCTGCGCCGAGGACGTCGTCCACGGCGGCCGGGTCGGCGTCGAGATCGAACAGCTGTCGGCACCGGGCCACCGCCGGCGCCAGGTCGCGCAGATCAGTCAGGCGCAGGGCGGCACCGACGTGGTCGTCACCCGGGGTCAGGGCGACCGTGCCGGTGCCGTGCGGCAGCCGCAGCACCCGGCGGTACGTGCCGTCGTCGACCGACTCCACCCCGGGCACCGCCCGGACGGCGAAGAACTCCAGCAGCCCGGCGGCGTGCAGCGGCCGGCGAAACGGCAGCCGTACCCGGATCGTGCCGGCCGGCAGCGGCCCGGAGTCGGATCGGCCACCCGGCCGGCCACCCGGCCGGCCACCCGGCCGGCCAGCGGCGCGCAGCAGATGCGGGGCGATCCCGTAGACCTGCCGAAGGGTGTCGTTGAACTGCCGGACACTGCCGAACCCGGCGGCGAACGCGATGTCGGCCAGCCGCAGGTCGGTGGTCTCGATCAGGATCCGGGCGGTCTGCGCCCGCTGCGCGCGGGCCAGCGCCACCGGCCCGGCACCGAGCTGATCGGTGAGCACCCGATGCACCTGCCGCTCGGTGTAGCCCAGCCGACGGGCCAGGCCCGGCACCCCGTCCCGGTCCACCACCCCGTCGCCGATCAACCGCATCGCCCGGCCGACCAGATCGGCCCGCAGGTCCCAGTCCGGCGACCCCGGAGTGGCGTCCGGCCGGCACCGCCGGCAGGCCCGGAAGCCGGCGCGTTGCGCGGCCGCCGCCGACGGGTAGAACGCCACGTTGGCCGGCTTGGGCGTGGTCGCCGGGCAGGACGGACGGCAGTAGATGCCCGTCGAGGTGACCCCGGTGTAGAACCAGCCGTCGAAGCGCGGGTCGCGGCTGTCTACCGCTCGGTAGCAGCGGTCGAAGTCGAGCTCCATGGGTCTGATCCTGACTGTTCATGCGGCGAACGGCTGGCGGGATTCGGACGTGGCGGTGCGGTGGGATTCGGACGTGGCGGTGCGGTGGCGCCGGCGACCAGCAGACCGATCACCAACGCCCCGAGGACGACCAGCAACGCCCGCAGGATTCCGTCCCGCTCGGCCAGGAAACCCACCAGCGGCGGGCCGGCCAGGAACGCCGTGTAGCCGATCGAGCTGACCACGGAGACCCGTACCGCTGCCCGGTCGGCGACGTCGGCGGCGGCGCTCATCCCGACCGGGAAGCCCAGCGACGCGCCAGCACCCCACAGCAGCGCGCCGACCAGCGCCCACGGCAGCGCCGGCCCGAAGACCACCAGGAGCAGGCCGACCAGGGCAAGCAGGGCCGTGCATCGCAGCACCAGCACCCGTCCCCAGCGTTGCAGGGCCGATCCGCCGACCATCCGGGCACCGGTCATCGCCGTGACGAACAATCCGAACACCACCGCGCCGACCGCGTCGTTGGTGCCGTAGCCGTCTACCACGGCCAGGGTGAGCCAGTCGTTGGCGACCCCTTCGGTGAACGCGAACGCCAACACCAGCAGGCCGATCAGCAATGTGCGCGGTTCCCGCCAGGCCCGCAGCACCCCGGAGCGGCTCGCCGGCGTCCCCTCCTCCCGGGCCGGGACCGGCAGGAACCAGCGGACCGACCCGGCGATCACGCCGATCACCAGCAGCGCCGTCGCGGCGAGCTGCCAATCGACCGGTACGCCGAGCCACGCGCAGCCGGCACCGGCCAGTGCGCCGGTGACCGTACCCAGGCTGAACCCGGCGTGGAAACGGGGCATCAGCGGCCGGTCGAGTCGGCGCTCGACGTCGGCGCCCTCGACGTTCATCGCCACGTCCCAGCTGCTCACTCCGGTCCCGGTGAGCAGCAGGCCCGCCCCGGCGAGCGGGGCGACGCCCAGCAGCACCCCGGCCGCGACGGCCAGCATCCCGACGGTCACCGCGCTCGCTCCGGCCAGCACGGTGCGGCGCGGGCCGATCGCGTGGACCAGCGGCCCGGACAGCGGCAGCGCGCTGACCGCGCCGATCGACAGACAGAGCAGCAGCAGACCGAACTGGGCGTTGGACAGTTCCAGGCCGTCGCGGATCGCCGGTGTCCGGGATATCCAGGACGCGAAGGCGAGACCGCTGACTCCGAAGGCGATCCCGACCGCGATCCGCGCCCGTTCCACGACCGGACGCGCCACCGCCACCGCCTCCGCCTCCGCCGCCGCCGACTGGTCCGCTTTCCCCGACATCGCCGTCGCCCCGCTTTCCGTTTGCCGGCTGCCACCTGCGCAGACGGTAGATCAGTCGACCCGTCCCGCTAGCATGACGATGCTCACCATCGTCGCGCGAAGGGTCGTCGCAGTGCCGGGACCGGACCCGATCGTGGTACGACGGCTCCGGGTGCGTTACCGCGATTCGTCGCGGCACGCCGTCGACGATGTCTCGTTCAGCGTGCGGGCCGGTGAGATCTTCGGCCTGCTGGGGCCGAGTGGTGCCGGCAAGTCCACCACCCAAAAGGTGCTGACCCGGCTGCTACGCGGCTACCAGGGACACGCCGAGCTGCTCGGCCGGCCACTGGATCGCTGGGGTTCGGACCTGTACGAGCGGATCGGTGTCGGTTTCGAGTTGCCGGCGCACTTCGCCCGGCTGACCGCGCGGCAGAACCTGCGGGCGATCGCCGCGCTGTACCGCACCGCGACCGAGCCTGCCGACGTCCTGCTCGACCAGGTCGGGCTCTCCGCCGCCGCCGACCGGCCGGTGGCGGAGTTCTCCAAAGGCATGCAGTTGCGGCTCAACCTGGCCCGCGCGTTGCTCAACCGTCCGGAGGTGGTCTTCCTCGATGAGCCGACCTCAGGCCTGGACCCGGTGCACGCCGCCGCCGTACGGGAGTTGATCCGGAGGCAGGCCGCAGGTGGCCGTACGGTCTTCCTCACCACGCACGACATGGCAACTGCGGAACGACTCTGTGACCGGGTGGCGTTCGTCGTCGAGGGTCGGCTGGCCGCCGTGGACACGCCGCGGGGATTCCGGCTGCGGCACGGCCGGCCCACGGTCGTGGTCGAGTACCGCGACGGGGCGACCGTCGGGCGGCGCGAGTTCGACCTCGCCACGGTCGGCTCCGATCCGGCGTTCCTGGCGTTGCTGCGCGGTGGTCGGGTCGAGACCATGCACACCCGGGAAGCCAGCTTCGAAGAGGTGTTCGTCGCGGTGACCAGCGGCCGACAGCCGCCGCCCGGATGACCAGGATGACCCGGATGACCCGGATGACCCGGGTGGTCCGGGTGGTCCGGGTGGTCCGGCGGGGCAAACGGGTGGCCGGTGCGCTGCGACTGGAGTTCCACGTCGAGTGGCGCTACCGGGTGGTGGCGGTGGCCGCGATC